>DASYOY010000157.1:0-8538 GCA_036007245.1 Actinomycetota bacterium
AACGGGATGACGACGAAGAGCGCGATGTAGGGCACCAACGCGACGGCCGGCGCGAGAGAGAAGACCCACCGGTCGGCGGCGGCGGGCACGACGTCCTCCTTCTGGACGAACTTCACGCCGTCGGCGACGAGCTGCGCCCACCCGTGGAACTTCCCGGCCTCCATCGGGCCGAGCCGGGCCTGCATGTGCGCGAGGACCTTGTGCTCCATGTAGCCGACGGCGAGGGGGACGACCAGGAAGATGATGAGGACCACGAGGGCCTTGATCACGAGCGCGAGCCAATAGTTCGAGACGTTCGTGTCGACCACGGACGTCTGCGCGAGGAGGATCACTCGTCCTCGTCCTCCTCGCCCTCGACCGCACCCGGCCAGGGCTTGGCCTCGCGGCTCATCAGGGCGAAGTCCTTGCGGAGCGGGTGGCCCTCGAACGGCTCGGAGAGCAGCAGCTTGACCGGCCGCGGGTGACCCTCGACCGCGATCCCGAACATCTCCATCAGCTCGCGCTCGTGCCAGTCCGCGGTCGGATAGAGATCGCTGATCGTCGGAACCGACGGCTCGTCGTGCGGCAGGCGCACCTTGAGGCGCACGCTGTGCTTGTTCGTCGTCGAGAAGAGCTGCGTCACCACCTCGAACCCGCCGTCCTCTCCGTCCCCGCCATCCCGGCCGTCGCCGAGGTCGACGCCGCCGGTGAAGTCGCAGAAGTCGCAGCCGAACTCGGGCTCGTCGCGACAGAAGCGCACCGCGTCGTGATACCGATCGACCGGAACGACGGCGACGGCCTGTCCGAACGCGTCGATGACTTCGACGTCATCGCCGAAGCGTGCCCGGAGCCGCGATCCCAGATCGTCAGGAGACAGCCGACGTCCCACTCCGGAACTTCTCCTGGATGTCTTCGTTCTTGATCTTCTCTTGGAGCTGCACGATGCCGTGCAGCAGGGCCTCGGGCCGCGGCGGGCAGCCGGGCACGAACACGTCGACCGGGATGATCTGGTCGACGCCCTTCGTGACGGCGTAGCTGTCCCAGTAGGGACCGCCGCAGTTGGAGCACGAGCCGAACGAGATCACGTACTTGGGCTCGGGCATCTGCTCGTACAGGCGGTTGATCACCGGCGCCATCTTGTCGGTGAGGGTGCCGGCGACGAGCAGGAGGTCCGCCTGGCGGGGCCCATGTGCGAAGGGGATCACGCCCAGGCGGATGAAGTCGTTCTTGGCGGCCGAGGCCGAGATGAACTCGATCGAGCAGCACGCGAGCCCGAAGTTGAAGACCCACAGGCTGTAGCGACGACCCCAGTTGAGGATGAACTTGACCGGCTTGACCCTGGGCAGGGCAGTCTTCTCGGTGATCACACCCACCGCAGGACCCCCTTACGCCACGCGTACAGCAGGCCGACCGACAAGATCGCGATGAAGATGGTCATCTCCACGACCGCGCTGTACCCGAGCGACTGGAACACCTTCGCCCAGGGGAAGAGGAACACCGACTCGACGTCGAAGATCACGAACAGGAAGCCGTAGACGTAGTAGCGGATCTGGCTCTGCGACCAGCCCTCACCGACGGGGTCGATGCCGCATTCGTAGGTGAGCAGCTTCTCCGGCCTGGGACGACTGGGAGCGATCAGCCGCGCGGCGGTGAAGGCGACGATGACGAGCAGCGCTCCGGCGAGCACCACCGCGAATACCACCCCATAGGAACCGAAATAGGTCACGACTCCGCACCTTCCCCAGCGCGGCCGTATCCTAACAGCGGCTTCCCATCCCCCTGGGGCTCGACCTCTGCGCCGCAGCGCACAGCCAGGAACCTCGCCAGCTGCACCAATGCGTGTTGGGCATGCCCATCGGGCAGCCGCAGCGCCAGCTCGATCGCCCTCGTGACCTCTTGGGAGACCCCGGCTCGCGCGTGGTCCACCGAGCCGCTCGACCGCACGATCTCGAGGGCGCGGTCCAGCAGCTCGCCGTCGGGCGGGCCCGCCGACAGGATGCGCCGGAGCTCATCCTTGTCCGGGCCCGTCGTCAGCGCATGCAACACGGGGATCGTGTAGACGCCCTCGCGGATGTCGGTGCCGGGCTCTTTGCCAAGCTCGAGCTGGGTCGACGTGATGTCCATGATGTCGTCCGATAGCTGGAAGGCCAGGCCGAGCGACTCGGCGAACGCGCCGAGCGTCTCCAGGTCCTCGGGCGCGCAATCCGAGAGCATGCCGCCCATGCGGCACGAGGACGCGATCAGCACGCCGGTCTTGCGCTTGATCACCTCGAGGTGGTCCTGCTCGGTCTTGTCGACGTCGCCCGCGCTCGCCACGTCGCGGATCTGCCCGTCGCAGAGGATCGCGATCGTCTGCGCGAGCAGGCGGCAGACGTCGGGCCCGAGGTCGGCGGCGAGCTCTGAGGACCGAGCGAACAGGAAGTCGCCCGTGAGGATCGCGATGGTGTTGTCCCAGCGGGTGTTGACCGACGGCACGCCGTGCCGCGACGCGGCCTCGTCCATCACGTCGTCGTGATACAGCGTCGCGACGTGCGTGAGCTCGATCGCCGCTGCCCCTGGGATCAGGCGAGGGTCGGTCGGGTCGCCGAAGTAGCCGGACAGCAGCACGAGCATCGGGCGGAAGCGCTTGCCCCCGGCCGCGAGGAGATACCCGGCGGTCGTCCCGAGCACGTCGGAGTCCGCCTCGACTGCCTTGGCCAAGACGTCCTCGACGCCGTCCATACGTGGGCGGATCTCGGCTTCGAGCCGCTCGTCCAGTGCGTCCAGTCCTGGGATCACCCGTCGCATCTGCTCACCACTTCAGGATCGAGGCCGACTCGATCACGCTCGACAGCAACCGCGGGAACACGCCCAGCACGAGGACGGTGACCGCGAGGACCAACCCGGCGACCTGGGGCATGAGCGACCGGTCGTCGTCCACCGCGACGTGCGGCGCACGGAAGTACATCCGGAGCACCACCCGCAGGTACGCGTACGCCGCGATCACGCTCGCCAGCACGCACACGATCACGAGCGGCCAGTTGCCCGCCTGGATCGCCGAGCCGAACACCGTCAGCTTCGCGATGAACCCGACGGTGGGCGGGATGCCCGCCAGGGACAGCAGGAAGATCGTCAGCAGCGCCGCGAGCCCCGGGCTCCGTTGGGCGAGGCCGTCGTAGTTGTCATACGACGACGGCTCGTCGGTCTTCACGCCGACGAGCATCACGATGCCGAAGGCGCCCACGGTCATCACCGAGTACGCGATCAGGTAGAACATCGCCGCGCGGATCCCGATCATGTTCGGCGACGTCAGGCCGGCGAGGATGAACCCCGCGTGCGCGACCGCCGAGTACCCCAGCATCCGCTTCACGTCACGCTGTGCGGCGGCGAGCACCGCGCCGAGCACGACCGACACGATCGCGAGCGCGTAGATCACCGGGGTCCAGGTCGTGGTGAGCGGCTGCAGCGCGACATCGAGCACGCGCATCAGCGCGAAGAACGCGGCGACCTTCGTCCCGGCGCTCATGAAGGCGACCACCGGCGTCGGCGCGCCCTGATAGACGTCGGGCGTCCACATATGGAACGGCGCTGCGGCGATCTTGAAGCCGAACCCGATCACCAGCAGGCCGAGTGCGAGCAGGGCGAGCGCCTGCGAGCCGGTCTGTCCTGCCAGTGCGCCGACGATCGCCGGGATCTTCGTCGTGGCGGTGGCGCCGTAGGCCATCGCCACCCCATAGAGGAAGAACGCGGACGAGAACGCCCCGAGCAGGAAGTACTTCATCGCGGCCTCGTTGCTCCTCGAGCCGCCGAGACCAGTCAAGACGTAGAGCGACAGCGAGAGGATCTCCAGGGCGATGAACACGACGATCAGGTCGTTCGCGGCGGCGATCAGCACCATCCCCGCCGTCGCGAACAGCACGAGCGGGTAGAACTCGCCGCGGAACGCGAGGCGGCCGCTCGCCGCCTCATGGGTGTAGGCGATCACCCCGAACGCGGCGGCGATCACCAGGATCAGCGTGGCCAACACCGTGAACCGGTCCGCCGCGATCGAGTCGCCGAGCACGGTCGGATCCCCGGTCCAGTTCCAGAGCTTGAGCGCGGCGATCCCGGCGACCGCGAGCCCCGCGAGCACGATCACCAGATGCACCTGGCGCAGGCTCCGACGAGCGAACGCCTCGTAGAGCATCCCGACGATCGCCATCGCGCAGAGCACCAGCTCAGGGATCACCGGGTTGAACACAAGCACCGGCGTGGGGATCGGGGCATCCGGGCCGGTCGGTGGCGGGGCGAACGGCGAGGGCGATGGAATCGCCTGCGCGAGCAGATGCACGGCGTCGATCATCCGCCGCTCCCCGCTTGCGCCGACACCGTGTTCGTCGGGATCACGGTGGTGGCGTGATCGGGCGAGACCTGCTCGACCACCTGCTTCGTCGCCGGGTCGATCGAGGTCGTCAGCAGCTTCGGATACACCCCGAACACCAGGAGCAGCGCGAGCACCGGCACGATCACGAGCACCTCACGCAGCGACACGTCCGGCAGTGAGCGATGTTCCTCCCGGATTGGGCCGTATGCCACGCGTTGGAAGGACCACAGGAGGTAGATCGCGCCGAGCACCACCGCCACGCTCGCGAGCACCCCGAACACGTGGCTCACCGCGAACGTCCCCACGATGACGAGGAACTCTCCGACGAAGCTGCTGAGGCCCGGCAGGCCCGCCGACGCGAACACCGCGAACAGGAAGAACCCGAGCAACCACGGCATCTGGCTTGCGAGCCCGCCCATCTTGTCCAGCTGCCGCGTGTGCGTGCGCTCGTAGACCATGCCGACCAACAGGAACAGCGCGCCGGTCGCGAGCCCGTGGTTCACCATCTGCAGGACCCCGCCGGTCACCGACTGCTCGGTCAACGCGAACAGCCCCAGCACCACGAATCCGAGGTGAGACACGCTCGAGTACGCGACCAATCGCTTCACATCGCGCTGGCCGAGCGCGCAGACCGCGCCGTAGATGATCCCGATCACCGCGAGCACCTCGATCGCGGTCGCGAAGTGCTTCGCCGCCTCGGGGAACAGCGTCAGCGTGAACCGGATCATGCCGTAGGCGCCGACCTTCAACAGGACGCCGGCCAGCAGCACCGAGCCGGCGGTCGGCGCCTCGGTGTGCGCGTCGGGCAGCCACGTGTGCAGCGGGAACACCGGCACCTTCACCGCGAACGCGACGAAGAACCCGAGGAACAGCCACCGCGCGGTCTGGACCGGCAGCGTCTGCGCCGGGTCGGCGAGGGCACGGAGGTCGAACGTCGTCGCGCCGGCGTGCGCGTACAGGAACAGGATCGCGACCAGGAGGAACGCCGAGCCCGCCATCGTGTATAGGAAGAACTTCAGGGCTGCGTACACCCGCCGCTCGCCGCCCCAGCCGCCGATCAACAGGTACATCGGGACCAAGATCGCCTCGAAGAAGATGAAGAAGACGATCAGGTCGAGCGCGAGGAACGTGCCGAGCACGGCGGTCTCCAGGACCAGCATCGCGATCATGTATCGCCGCACGTCGGTCGTCACCGTCCACGACGCCAGCACCGAAACCGGGAACAGGAACGTGGTCAGAAGGACCAGCCACAGGCTGATTCCGTCGACGCCGACGATCCACTGCAGCCCGATGCTCGGCACCCACGAGGCCTGCTCGACCATCTGGAACCCGGGGTCGGTGTGGTCGAACCGCCCGAGCATCGCGAGCGACAGCGCGAACGTCACGAGCGTGACGAACAGCGCGAGCCAGCGCGCCGTCTTGTCGCTCATCTCGCGGCCGCCGAGCACGATCGCCAGTACGCCAAGCAATGGGAAGAAGATCAGCACGCTCAGCAGGTGCCCGCTCATCCGCGCACCCCGATGAACCCGAGCACGAGCACCGCGCCGAGGAACAGCACGAGCGCGTACGTGCGCACGAACCCGGTCTGGATCAGCTTGCCGCCCGACGCCGAGCGTTTGACCAGCCCGGCGATGCCGTTGACGGCCCCGTCGATGACGAGCGCGTCGAACACGTCGGACGTCAGCCGCGCGAGCGCCTTCGCCGGTTGCACGAACACCACGTCATACGCGCGGTCGAAGTACCAGCCGTTCTGCGCCGCCGTCGCCATCGGCTCGAGCCGCGCCCGGAACGCGACCGTGTCGACCCGCCCGGAGCCGTAGATCCACCAGGCGATCGCGAGCGAGAGCAGCGCGACCGCGACGGCCATGCCGATCAACGCCGGGACGGACAGCCCGGCGCCGAGCGCCGTAGCGCCGACCACAGGCTCGAGCGCCTGCGTGATCGCACCGTCGGGGTTCAGCTGCAGGATCCCCACGACGACCACACCGACCGCGAGCAGGATGAGCGGCACCAGCATCACGAGTTGCGATTCGTGCGCGTGCTCGGCGGCTTCGGACCGTTCCCGGCCGAGGAACGTCATGCAGATCATCCGGCCGATGTAGAACGCGGTCAGGAAGGCCGCGATCGTGCCCAGCACGAAGACCACCTCGCGCCCGGTATGGTTCGCGACTTCGAGCAGCGCATCCTTCGCGAAGAAGCCAGCGAGGGGCGGCACGCCCGCCTGTGCGAGCCCGCCGATCGCGAATGTCGCGAACGTCCACGGCATCGCGCGGCGGAGGCCCCCCATCTGCCGCATGTCCTGCTCGTCGTGCGTCCCGTGGATCACCGAGCCGGCGCCCAGGAACATCAGCGCCTTGTAGCAGGCGTGCGCCACGAGGAAGAACATCGCCACGCCGTACGCCCGCATGCCGACCGCGATGAACATGTAGCCCAGCTGGCTGATCGTCGAGTACGCGAGCACGCGTTTGATGTCGAACTGCGCGATCGCGCACGTCGCGGCGAACAGCGCCGTCGCGACTCCCACCACCAGCACAACGGTCAGCGCCACGCCCGAGATCTCGAACAGCACGTGCGACCGCACGACCAGGTACACGCCGGCGGTCACCATCGTCGCCGCGTGGATCAACGCCGACACCGGGGTCGGGCCGGCCATCGCGTCGGGCAGCCAGACCTGCAGCGGCAGCTGGGCCGACTTCCCGATCGCGCCGGCGAACAGCAGCAAGGCGATCGCGGTCGCGGCGTCCTTCGTCAGCACTGAGCCCGCCGTGCCGAAGATCACCTCGAAGTCGAGCGTCCCGAACTTGAAGACCAGGAGCGCGAGCCCGATCAGCATCAGCGTGTCGCCGATCCGGGTGGTGATGAACGCCTTCTTCGCCGCCTCCGCGTTCCCCGGCACCGTGAACCAGAACCCGATCAACAGGTAGGAGCAGAGTCCGACGCCCTCCCAGCCGAGGTACAGCACCAGATAGTTCGCGCCCAGGACGAGCATCAGCATGAAGAACACGAACAGGTTCATGAAGGCGAAGAACCGTCCGCGCCGAGGGTCCTCGGCCATATACCCGATCGAGTACAGGTGGATCAGGGCGCCGATCCCCGTGACGACCAGGATCATCGTGGCGCTCAACGTGTCCAGGCGCAGGTCTGCGCCGACGTTGAACCCACCCACCGAGATCCAGTCGAACAGGTGCTGGAGCGCGAGGCGGCTCTCGGTCGCGTACGACAACAGGTTCAGCACCGCGGCGACCGAGACGACGAACGACAGGAAGACGGTGGCGGTCCCGAGCACGCCCGCCCACTTCCCGAGCCGGTTGCCGAAGAAGAGATTGATCGCAGCGCCGGCGAGCGGGAGCGCCGGGATCAGCCACAGGGTGCTGACGGTGTGCGGAACCAGCGCGCCTACCACCGCATCTACCACCGCATCTCTCGGGCAGCGTCAACGTCGATCGTGCGCCGCCGCCGGTAGATCGACACGATGATCGCGAGGCCGACGACCACCTCGGCAGCCGCCACCACCATCGAGAAGAAGGCCAGCACCTGGCCGCCCAGGTCGTTGTGCATCCGCGCGAACGAGACGAGTGTCAGGTTCACCGCGTTCAGCATCAACTCGACCGACATGAAGATCCGCAAGGCGTTGCGGTTGACCAGCACGCCGACGGTGCCCAGCGAGAACAAGATCCCGCCCAACAGCAGGAAGTAGGCGATCGGCGTCCTCACGGCGTAACCTCGATCTCCGGCTCGACGTCGTCCGCCGCCTCGTCCTCGAGCTCTTCGCCGAGCTCGGCCTGAGTGATCGCGCGAACCTTCCGTTGGGCGAGGACCATCGCCGCGATCGCCGCGACGATCAGCAGTATCGACGTCGCCTCGAACGGGAAGAAGTAGTCGCGGAACAGCACCTCGGCGACGGCCTGCGTGTTGCCCGCCGGCTGCAGCGCCTCGAACCCGACGGGCGCATGGGTGGCGAACCCGACCCCTGCACGCACCGCCGCGCCGACCTCGAGCACGAACCCGATCGCCAGAACGATCGCGATCGGCCGTTGCAGCCACAGCCGTTCGGACCGGACGTCGATCCGGTCGACGCCGAGCAGCATGATCACGAACAGGAACAGCACCATGATCGCGCCCGCGTACACGATGATCTGCACCGCGAACAGGAACGCCGCGTCCAGCACGAGGTACATCACCGCGATGCACCCGAAGTTCACGACGAGGAACAGCGC
>DASYOY010000158.1:0-18184 GCA_036007245.1 Actinomycetota bacterium
GGTCTTCGCCGTGTCGGCGACCGATGTCGCGCGGGCCGTCCGGCGTCACCTGGCGCCGCTGGGCTACCGGGTGGTGGTCGTCGAGCCGCGACGCGAACGCGTCGCGGCCGACGACGAGCCGGTGGTGGCCTCGCTCGAGGGCGTCGCGCTCTCCGAGCGCGACGCCGTCGTCCTGACCGACCACGATGCCCCGTACGCCAGCGAGGTGCTCGCCGAGGCCGCGCGCTCCAAGGCACATTTCGTCGGGATGATGAGCTCGAGGCGCCATGTGGCGAGCCACCTCGACGCCGTGCGCGCGATGGGCGTGCCCGACGACGTGATCGCGCGTATCCACGCGCCGGTGGGCCTCGATCTCGGACGCAAGGACGCCGACGGCATCGCGCTGTCGATCGCGGCCGGCATCGTCGCTGACGCGCACGGGGCAGACGGCGGCTGGCTCGACCGATGAGCCGCGACGACGTCCGTGCCAACCTCGCGAGCTGGGAGGCCGACAGCGCCGACTACCAACGACGCCACAGCGAGTTCCTCGCTCGATGGGACCACTTCGGCTGGGGCACGTGGGCGATCGCGGAGGATGACGTCCGTGCGCTCGGCGACGTGGACGGGCTCGGCGCGCTCGAGTTCGGATGCGGCGCGGCACAGTTCGGGATCCACGTCGCGATGCGCGGCGCCTCGGTGGTCGGCCTGGACTTCAGCGCGAACCAGCTCGCGGCCGCGCCGGCCAACATGGACGCGGCGGGCGCCCACTTCCCGCTCGTGCGCGGTGACGCCGAAGAGCTCCCGTTCGCCGACGCCAGCTTCGACCTCGTGTTCTGCGATCACGGCGCGGTCGGGTTCACCGATCCCACGCGGACCGTGCCCGAGGTTGCCCGCGTCCTGAGGCCCGGCGGCCGGTTCGTGTTCAGCGGGACGACGCCGTTCATCTTCGTGACCTGGCCGATGGTCGACGGCCCGCCGGGACGCACGCTCGAGCGCTCGTACTTCGAGTCGCGCCGGATGCAGTGGAGCGAGGACGATCCGTCGTTCGAGTATCAGATGCCCTACGGCGATTGGATCCGGCTGTTCCGCTCGAACGGCTTCGTGATCGAGGACCTGATCGAGCTTCGGCCGGCGGCCGACGCCGAGACCGCATTCACGGACTACGTGACGAAGGACTGGGCGCGCGACTTCCCTGCCGAGCAGATCTGGAAGGTGCGGAAGGAGCGATGACGAAGGCGATCGCCGCGCTGGTGGCGATCTGTACCCTCGTCGCGGCGGCCGTTTTCCGCGGAAACCCGCCGATGGTCGCGCCCGACCCGCGCCCGAACATCCTGTTCGTGCTCACGGACGACCAGACGCTGGATACGATCGGCGCGAGCCCGCCCGCGATGCCCTGGTTCCAGTCGCAGCTGAACGATCCGTCCGGGCACTGGCTGTCGTTCCCGCGCGCGGTCGCCTCGACGCCGCTGTGCTGCCCGTCGCGGTCGACCATCCTGACCGGCCGATACGACACGCAGACGGGCGTGCGCAACAACGACGAGGGCCTGAACCTCGACGACACCAACACCCTGCCGGTCTGGCTGCAGGACGCCGGCTACACCACCGGCTTGGTCGGCAAGTACCTCAACCTCTATCCGTGGGGCCGCGCGCCGTTCATCCCGCCGGGCTGGGACCGCTGGTTCGCCAAGGAGAACGCCAACGAGTCGACCGCGTACTACGACTACGACGTCGTCGACCAGGGGATCGTGCGGCACTACGGCGACGCTCCGTCGGACTACGCGACCGACGTGCTCGGCGCGCAGGCGCTGCGCTTCGTGCAGGACGCGCCCGCGGAACAGCCGTGGTTCCTCTACTTCAGCCCGAACGCGCCACATCTGCCGTGGGTGCCGTCGGCGACGCACGCGGGCGCGTTCGACGACCTGAACCCGCCGATCCCCGATCTCGCGACGATGAACGACGTTCGTGGCAAGCCGACGTACGTGCAGGACCTTCCGCCCAAGACCGAAGCCGACCGCCAGGCCTACATCCAGGACGACCGCAACGAGCGAGCGATGCTGCTGTCGGTCGACACATGGTTCCAGCAGATCGTCGACACGGTGGCGGCACGCGGCGAGCTCGACAACACCGTGATCATCTTCATGAGCGACAACGGGTACACGCTCGGGCTGCACCGCCTCGACGGCAAGCGCTACCCGTACACACCGTCCGTGCAGGTGCCGTTCGCGATCCGAACGCCGTGGGCGACGGCCGGGACGATCGACCAGACGGTGTCCAACGTCGACGTCGCCGGCACGATCGCCGCGCTCGCCGGGGTCACGCCCGGCCTGCAGCAGATGGGCATCGACCTCGGCCCGGCGATCCGCGGTGACCCGTTACCGGCGCGGCCGGGCGTGTTCCTGGACTGGGGCGGCGATGCGTCCGCGCCGGCATGGCAGGGCGTGCTGACGCGCGACGGCACGTACGTCCAGAACGCCGACGGGTTCCAAGAACTGTACCGTGCTGCGGACACGTGGCAGCTGCACAACGTCGTCGACGCGCCGAGCGCACAGACGGTCGCGCGCCGCGACCGGTCGCTGTTGGCGGTCATGGGCGCGGAGGCCCAGGGGTAGACTCGCGCGGTGCAGAACGGGGGGCCGTCGATCATCCGACGATCGAACCTGCGGCGGCCCACCCGCAGTCAGATCGCGCGCCGGCGGGCCACCGTCGTCATCGCCGTCGTCATCGGGTTGATCGTCGTGTGGCAGTTCTGGCCGAGCGGCGCCAACACCGGCGTCGCGGGTCCGACGCCGAGCACCGGCGGGTCGGCGCCACCACCGAGTTCAGGAGGCCCGAGCCCGACCGTCTCGATCAAGCCGGGATCGAACCCGATCCAGCACGTGATCTTTCTCGTGAAGGAGAACCACACCTTCGACAACTACTTCGGCAAGTACCCGGGCGCCGACGGCGCCACGCGGGGCAAGACGCTGCAGTGCGACAAGGGGAACACGCCCGGCCCGACGGTGAAGCTCACGGCGGCGCCCTACATCTACCCGCACGACCTGGGGCACGCGTTCGTACCGGGGCTGACCGCGATCGACGGCGGACGGATGGACGGCTTCAACTGTGTGCCCCTCGGCGAGGACCTGACCGGTTACACGCAGTTCAGCCGGAAGACCTTGCCCGCCTACTGGGCGCTCGCCGACCGGTTCGTCCTGGCGGACCACTTCTTCACGTCGATGTACGGCCCGACGTTCCCCGAGCACCTGTACACGGTCGCGGCACAGTCCGACGGCATCGTCGACAACAAGGCGTCGACCGACCACCCCGGGAGCTATTGCGACGACCCGACCGAGTACACGAGCCGGTTCCCGATCGAGGATCTGTCGCAGCAGGACGACCGCACGATCATGAGCCTCGAAGACCATTTCCTCGACAACCCGGCCAACCTGTTCAAGATCGCCGGCTACTGGGTGCGCACGCCGACCTGCATCAACATCAAGGTGCTGCCCGACGAGCTGCAGAAGACGGACGTGAGCTGGAAGTACTACGCGGACACCGATCAGTGGATGAACGCGATGCAGGCGATCCGGCACGTGCGGTTCAGCTCGATGTGGAACCAGGTGCAGCCGCCGGAGACGATCCTGTCCGACCTGAAGAACAACCAGCTGCCCGCGGTCTCCTGGCTGATCCCGCCGGAGGGGAACCCCAACGAGCATCCCGGCGGCGGCGTCAACATCTGTGAGGGCGAGAACTGGACCGTCGACTACCTGAACGCGATCTTCCACTCCTCCGCGTGGCCGTCGACCGCGATCGTCGTCGTGTGGGACGACTTCGGCGGCCTGTACGACCACGTCGTGCCGCCGCACTACGACATCATGGGGCTGGGTCCCCGGACGCCGGCGCTGATCATCTCGCCGTACACGGTGGCGGGCTCCAACCCGGACGGCGGCTCGATCGATCCGACCGTCTACGAGTTCTCGAGTGTGCTGCGGTTCATCGAGGAGCTGCACGGGCTCCCTCCGATGACCGACCGTGACGCGCAGGCCTCGCCGCTGGCCGGCGCGTTCGACTTCAGCCAGCCGCCGAACCTGAGCTTCCCGAAGCTCCGCGACCGGACCTGCCCGACGTCGTGAGACGCGCCGCCGCGCTGGCGCTGGTCGCCGTCGTGCCGCTGCTGATGGCGGCGCGCGATCCCAAGGGCGACGTCGTGAACTGCGGGTCGGGAGCGGAGATCACCGATCCGACCGCGGACGTGGTCGCGGTGCGGGGGGAGGCCGCCGAGCTCGGCACCGCAGCGGTCTGGAGTGTCACGTTCGCGAAGCCGCTCCCGGTGCCGGACCACGCCGGATCGCCGCTGCGGATCGACGTCTTGGTCCGTGACCCGACGATCGCTCCGGTCACCATCGGCGACGAGCACGGCATGAACCGGATCGTGCGTTGGAACGACACGGGCCCCGACGCGCTCGAGAACGTGATGTGGGTCTACGAGCGGAACGCGACGACCTTCAACCCGCCGGTGATCGACGGCCGAACGGTCACCATCACCGTGCCCGGCCGGATCTTGCTCGGGGAAGCCGAGAACGGGACCGAGTTCGTCCGGCGGGCACGGTGGAGCGTCTTGGTCCGCGACGGGAACGCATGCGACCGGGTCGGTGACGTGCCGGGGTACACGCTGCAGGCGGTCAAGGGATCGCCGTCGCCGACCGTCTCGCACCTGATCCCCAGCCGGTCCGCGTCGCCGGCGCCCGCAGAGGGCCGGTCGCCCGTCGGGTGGGGACTCACCGTGATCCTGCTTCTGGCGGTCACCGTGGTTCCGTTCATGCTCTTGCGCCGCAGAAGTTCATGAGCACCTCCTCAAGAACCCGCCCTTTCCGTACGACACTGCACAGGTCATGGACCGGCGATGGCTGGCGTTCCGCGACCAGGCGGGGGCCCCGCTCAACACGCCCCTGCGCTCCAGCCTGCCCATCGGCCTGAACTGGCGCGGCGGGTTCCTGCTCGCCGAAGAGGAGATCCCGGCGCTCGACGAGATCGTTCGCTCGGCGGCCGGCCAACTCGGCGCCGCCGTTGCGATGTGGGAAGCGCCGACGTTCGTCTACGGCGTGGCCGCCCAGCGCGATCACACCGAGATCCCGTTCTTGCTCGGGGTCGATCCATCGGCGATCCCCGACGAGGCGACCGACGCGGTCGTGCGCTGCGGGATCGGGTCGAGCTACGCGGGCTGGCGACAGCGCACCGCGCAAGCGCTCGCCGCCTGGTCCGTGCAGACGCCGCGAACCGCCGACGCGCTCGAGGTCGACGCCGTGCTGCGACTCGCCGACGACGACGCCGTCGAGTCGTGGTGTCGCCTGTTCGGCATGGCGGTGCCCGTCGAGCGCGAGCTCACGCCGGAGGATCAGGCCGCGATGGCCCGGGCCGCCCTGGCTGAGGCCGCCGAGCGCAGGCGCAAGCGCCGCTCGGTCGACGTCTCCTGGTGAACCAGGCCCTTACGCGCCGACCGTGATGCCCTGCTGGGCCGCGAGGTCGGCGAGCAGGTCGTCGAGTCCCCGCGCGATCTCGTCGCGCCACCACTGCTGGCCGTCCTCGGGCAAGGTGTAGATCGGGTCGTAGTAGTGATAGCGGCGCGTGAGCGCTTCGGCGTCCTCGGCCTCGATACCCGTGCGGTAGTTCTTCCGCCAGTAGCTGATGCCGCGCGTGTGGTCGTAGTCATCGACCATGTGCACCCAGCGCTTGCCAACGAACGGCACGTCGCAGACGAACCGCGGCGTCGCGAACCCCGGCAGGTATCCGAGGATCGAGTACTGCAGGCTCTGCGCCTCAGCGACCGACAGCCGCCAGTGCTCGGCGTTGGGGATCATGTCGCACATGTAGAAGTAGTAGGGAAGGATCTTGCCGTGATCCAGCAACGTGAAGCACAGGTCGAGCAGCTGGTTCGGTGAGGTGTTGACCCCGCGCAGCAAGACGCCTTGGTTGCGCACATCGCGGAACCCCATGTCGAGGAGCTTCCGCACCGCCGTGCCGACGAGCGGCGTCACCTGCTGGGCCGCGTTGACGTGGGTGTGGAAGGCGATGTCCTTGTCGCGCTCGCGCGCGCGCGCCGCGATCGCGTCGTAGGCGGCGAGCACGTCGTCCTGCAGGAAGTGCTGCGGGATGCCCATCAGGCCCTTGGTCGCGATGCGGATGTCGCGGATGTTCTCGATGTCCATCAGCTTGAACAGCCACTCCTGCAGGCGCTTGACCGGCACGTTGGCCATGTCGCCGCCGCTCACGACAACATCGCGTACCTGCGGCGTGACGCGGAGGTAGTCGAGCATCGCGTCCCAGCGATCGTTCTGCTTCATCTCGAACTTGTACTTGAGGACCTGCAGCGTGTCGTTGCCGACGAGGTCCATCCGCGTGCAGTGGCCGCAGTACTGCGGGCACGTCGGGATCAGCTCGGCCAGCACCTTCGTCGGGTAGCGGTGGGTGAGGCCTTCGACCGCCCACATGTCGGCCTCGTGCAGCGAGTCGCGCGTCGCGAGCGGGTGGCTCGGCCACTCCGGCTCGCGCTCGGAGTACGCGGGCGCCATGTAGCGGCGGACCGGGTCGGCGTAGAGGTCCGCCTCGAGCATCGTGTTGATCATCTGGGGCGGGATCAGCATCGACATCGTCGCCCGCTCTTGCTGATCGCGCTCGATGTCGGCGTACAGCTCGTCGGTCAGCGCGTCGCCGAGCGCCTCCTTGAACTCCTTGAGGTTCTTGACCGTGTGGGCGCGCTGCCACTGGGCCGAGTTCCACTGCTCCTCGGTCACGTCGCGGTAGGCGGGCAGGCGCCGCCAGTTGGGCTCGACGTACTCGCGCGTCAGCGGGTAGCTGAAGGGCTGGTCGCCCGCGTGGGCATGGGCCTCGCGGTGGCCGGGTCGGACGTCAGACGCCTGCGGAAGGAACTCCACGCTCACGGAACACCTCCTGGTTGGTTGGTCGCCCGGTTCGGCGTGCGCGCAGGCATGCGGAACGGACGTTTAAGGGTTACCAGGACATGATAACCGCGAAACGTCCGGTCGGATAGACCTGAAACCGAAGGATATTCGGCCGAGGGGAGGGGAAGCCCGGCCCTAGCGGGGGCCGCGGGGGCCGCCGGGGCCGCCACGCCCGTCGCGACGGCGAGGGCGGGTGTCGCGGATCTCGGGGCCCTTCTTGGGCAGGCGCGCCTTCATCGGAGCGTGGCCGGTCCGCTCGAACTTGACCTGGAAGTACTCCGGCGTCTGGGCCCGCTCGACCTCACGCCATCCGTTGGCCAGCAGGTGTTTCTGGCGAGCGGCCGCGGTCTTGCGCAGGGAGTCGCCCCCCGGCACCTTCACGTAGAACCGCTCGTGGATGATCTCTCGGTAGTCCGCCATCGCCGGACAAGGGTAGCAGGGGGCGCCGATCGGCCCAGAGTCGGTCGGGTGAAGCGCTTCAGCGCCAGCGGCGCAAGGCCGATGCCCTTCGGGTATGGCGCTGACCGCGGAGCGGGGGGCTGGCCATGGCGCACCCGGAGGAGACCTTCGGGCGTTGTTGGCCGGCGATGACTGGAAGTCCAAGCTTCCGTCCGCATTGGCTAAGGTCGGCACAGAGGTCGGCGCGGACCGTTGCTACGTCTTCGAGAACATGCGCGGCCCCGACGGACGCCTCTGGATGGACCTGATCGGTGAATGGACCGCCCCGGAGGTCGCCTCGGTCTTCGTCGACGTCAAGCAGCACCTGCATCCGTACTTCCCGGACTTCCAAGGATGGATCGACGTGCTCGGCCACGGCGTCGAAGTGGTGGGCACCGTCGAGCGGATGGACGAGCCGACGCGGAGCGTTTTGCGCGCCGAAGGCACGGTGTCGACCTGGCTGATCCCGGTCGGTGAGGGCGAGGCCTGGTGGGGCTTCGTCGGGTTCGACCTGTGCGACGACCGCCGGTGGAGCGCAGACGTCGCGCCCACGATGCGGACGCTCGCGACGGTGGTGACCGAGTCGGTCATGCGCCAGGAGATCCTCGCCGAGCAGTCGATGCGCCAAGACCTCTATCGCACGATCGTCGAGGAAGGGCCCGTCATCACCTATATCGACTCGCCCGACGAGGTCGCGAGCTCGGTGTATGTCAGCCCCCAGATCGAACAGCTCGTCGGCTACACGGTCCAGGAGTGGATGGCCGACCCGGATCTCTGGCCGCGCCTGTTGCATCCCGACGACCGGGCGCGCGCGCTGGCCGAGAACGTGCGGCACAACGAGACGGGCGAGCCCTACCGGCTCGAGTACCGCATGATCCACCGGGACGGCCACGTCGTCTGGGTCTACGACGAGGCGCGGGTGGTGCGCGACGAGCGCGGCAAGATCCGCTACTCGCACGGCGTGATGCTCGACATCACCGGCCGCAAGAGCGAGGACGACCAGGTCGCCTTCCGCACCTACCACGACGAGCTGACCGGCCTGCCGTCGGTCGAGATGTTCGAGGAGCTCGCCGAGCTGTCGGTCGCGCGGGCGCGGCGCCACGAGGGCGCGGTCGCCGTGCTCTGTGTCGACCTGATCGACTTCCGGTTGGTCAACGACTCCCTGGGCCATGTCGCCGGGGACGGGCTGCTGGTCGCGGTCGCCGAGCGGCTCCGCGAGGCGACCCGCGAGACCGATCTCGTGGCGCGGCGCGGGGGCGATCAGTTCCTGTTGTTGCTGGCCGACCTGGACCGGGACGAGTCCGGTCCCGACGGCGCGGTACTCCGCGCGGAGTCGGTCGCGCAGCGGATCAACCAGGCCTTCGCTGAACCGTTCGTCGTCGATGAGACCGAGGTGTACATCAGCGCCGGCGTCGGGATCAGCCTGTTCCCCCGCGACGCCGACGGCGTGGCCAAACTGATCCGCAACGCCGAGTCGGCGATGTTCGAGGCCAAGCGCACCGGCGGCGCCGGCTACGTGCTGTCCGCGGGACTCGAGGCTGACTCGGGGGCGCGGCTGCACTTCGTCACGCGCCTGCGCAAGGCCGTCGACGCGCAACGGTGGACGTTGCACTACCAGCCCGTGGTCGATCTGCAGGACGGCGGGATGGTCGGCGTCGAGGCGTTGATCCGGTGGATCGAGCCCGACGGCACCGTGATCCCGCCCAACGACTTCATACCGCTCGCGGAGGAGCTCGGCCTGATCGAGCGCATCGGCGACTGGGTGGTGCGCGAGCTGACGTTCCAAGTGACCGCGTGGCGCGAGCTCGACATCGATATCGAGGTCGGGTTCAACCTGTCGCCCCGGCAGTTCTGGCAGCCGGACCTCGCGGCCCGGATCCAGCAGGAGTTCCGCTCCGGCGGTGTGGATCCCTCGCGTGTGCTGGTCGAGGTGACGGAGACCTCGGCGATGATGGATCCGGACCGCGCGCAGGGCATCCTGCGCGAGCTCACCGACGCCGGGTTCGCGATCGCGATCGACGACTTTGGCACCGGGTACTCCTCGCTGTCACGCCTGCGGTACATGCCGGTGCGCGTGCTGAAGATCGATCGATCCTTCGTCTCGAACGTGCACACCGACCGTCAGGCCGCCTCCATCGTGTCGGCGTTCCTCGAGCTCGCGAACGGGCTCGACCTCGTCACCCTCGCCGAGGGCATCGAGACCGAGGAGGAGCTGGCGTTCCTGCGGGAGAAGGGCTGCCGCCTCGGGCAGGGCTATTTCTTCTCGAAGCCCGTTCCGCCGGAAGAGATCATCGCGTACGCGTTCGGCGGGATCCCGTCGGCTGCAGCGCTTCGGTCGGCCTAGCGCCCGAGCGCGTCACCCGCGGCGGCCGCGATCGCCGCCGCGTCGATCCCCGCCCACGCTCGAAGCTCGGTCGGCGTCGCCGACCCCGGAACCTCGGTCACGCCGAGCTTGTGCACGCGGCCCGTCAACGCGCCGGTGGACGCGAGCGCATCGAGCACGGCGTCGCCGAGCCCGCCCTCGATCCGGTGATCCTCGACGACGACGAGCAGGCCCGTGTCGTGCAGGGCGCTGCGAAGGGTCGCGGCGTCGATCGGCTTGACGCTGTAGCAGTCGATCACGCGGGCGGTGATGCCGTCTGCCGCGAGCATGTCGCGTGCGGCGAGACTCTCATGGAGCGTGACGCCGGCGCCGACGAGCGTGACGTCGTCGTGATCGCTCGACGCGAGCGTCTTCGACCCTCCGACGGGGAAGTCGTCGTCGGCGCCGTACAGCACGGGCGTCGCCTCGCGGGTCGAACGCAGATACGAGATGCCCTCGAGCGTCGCCATGCGCTCGGTCAATGCGACGGCGCTCGGTCCGTCGGAGGGATACAGGACCGTCGACCCGGCCAGCGCGCGGAACATCGCGAGGTCCTCGATCGCCATCTGCGAGGGCCCGTCCTCGCCGATCGAGACACCGGCGTGTGACCCGCAGAGGCGCAGGTCTGCGCGGCTCACCGTTCCCATCCGGATCTGGTCGGCTGCACGCGTGAGGAACGCGCCGAACGACGCCGCGAAGGCCTTCTTGCCCATCGCCTGCAGCCCCGTCTGCACGCCGACCATGCACTGCTCGGCGATGTACATCTGTACGAACCGGTCGGGCGCGACGGCGTCGGCCTCCTCTGTATAAGTGGAGTTGCCGACCTCGCCGTCGAGCACGACGACGTCGCGGTCGGTCCCGGCGAGCCAGGCCAGCGCGTCGCCGAACGCCTTGCGGGTCGCGATGGGCTCGTCGTACGCCGGTCGCTCGACGGATGACGGTGTGAAGGGTGCAGGATCCGCGACGTCGATCGGCGCCGGCGGCGTGCACCGGATGTGGCGGTCGCCACCGAGCTCGCCGATCGCGGCTTCGAGCTTGTCGGCGGGCACCGCCTTGCCGTGCCACCCCTCCTTGTCCTGGAGGAACGATACGCCGTGTCCCTTCTGGGTGCGCGCGACGATGAACGTCGGCCGCTCGTCGGCGACCGCGCCGGTGTACGCGCGATCGATCGCGTCGACGTCGTGCCCGTCGATCTCGACCGCGTTCCACCCGAACGCGAGCGCGCGATCGCGGAACACGTCGCCGTGCCAGCCGTGCATCGTCGGCCCGCGCTGGCCGAGCCGGTTCATGTCCAGGATCGCCGTGACGTTGTTGGCGCCGTGGAACGCCGTTGCCTCCATCGCTTCCCACACGGACCCTTCGGCCATCTCGGAGTCGCCCAGCATCACCCAGACGCGCGCCTCGACGTGGTCCATCCGCATCGCCAGCGCCATCCCGAGCCCGGCCGCGAGCCCTTGCCCGAGCGAGCCGGTCGCGACGTCGACCCAGGGCATCTCCTTGATCGGCGCGGGGTGACCTTGCAGCGGCGAGCCCTCACGCCGGAGCGACATCAGCATCTCGTCGTCGAACGCGCCGGCGGCCTTCAGTGCCGCGTACAGCCCCGGCGCCGCGTGCCCCTTCGACAGCACGAACCGGTCGTTGCCCCGATAGTGCGGGTCCTTCACGTCGAACCGCAGATGATCGGCGAAGAGCACCGCGACGAGGTGCGCCATCGACATCGATGATGTGGGGTGCCCGGATCCGGCGGCGGTGGTGGCGCGGATGCTGTCGACCGAGATCTGTGCTGCGAGTTCGTTCCAGCGCTGCGTGTTGTCTCCCACGTCTCCCCCGCGGCTCGGTTGTCGTCAATGTACCCGCCTGATGCGACTTTCAGTCGCGACGTGCGGTATCGCCGCCGGGGACCCTCGGGGTACGCTCGCGGCTCATGTCCGACGACTCCGTTCCCTCGATCGCGCCAAGGGTGGCGGCCCGCGACGCCGCCCTGCGTCCGTTGCTGCTCGCGCTCGCTGGCGACTCGGCCTCGGGCAAGTCGACGCTATCGCGCGGGGTGGAGTTCATCCTCGGCGTCGGCCGGGTGGGACGGGTCTGCACCGACGACTATCACCGGTACGACCGGGCGACGCGCGCCGAGCTCGGCGTCACGCCGCTCGCGCCCGAGGCCAACAACATGGACCTGATGGCCGAGCACCTCCGGACGCTCGCGGCAGGCGAGGCCGTCGCGAAGCCCACCTACGACCATCACACCGGCTCGTTCGGGCCGGAGGAACGGGTCGAGGCGGGCGAGATCGTGATCGTCGAGGGCCTGCTGCCGCTCGCCAACCGGTCGGTGCGCGATCAGATCGACGTCGCGGTCTTCCTGGAGCCCGATGAAGAGCTCCGCCACCGGTGGAAGCTCGAGCGCGACGTCTTCGAGCGGGGGTACTCGCCGAAGGAGGTCGTCGCGGAGCTGAAGCGCCGCGAGCCCGACGCGGCCCAGTACATCCGGCCGCAGCGCGAGTACGCCGACGTGATCGTCCGGTTCATGGGCGATCCCGCGGACGGCGATCAGGCCCACCTATCGGCCCGCGTGATCGTGCGGCCGACGCTCCCGTTCCCTGCCCTGCGCGAACTGCTCGGCGAGTTCCGCGCCCGCGGCGAGACCCCGGTTCGCTGGTCGGTCCGCACCGACCGCCGCGGCCCGATGAGCGTGCTCGAGATCGACGGCGACTGCCCGCCCGATCTCGGCGCCGAACTCGAGGAGGCGCTCTGGTCCTCGCTGCACCCGGATGAACGGCTGCAGCGCGACAAGATCGGCGTCGTGAAGCGACCCGGCCAGGACGCCGAGCGGAGCGAATCCCTCGCCCTCGCCCAGCTCCTCATCGTGTCGCACCTGGTCGGCGCGTTCGACGGTGCGTTCGAGCTGTAGGCCGCGCGGTACCCTTAGAACGTGACCGAGGTACCCGAGAGCTTCCGAGCGCTCGGGGTCTCCGAGCCGGTCGCCGCGGCCCTCGAGGCTCGCGGCATGACCGAGCCCTTCCCGATCCAGACCATGGTGTGGGAGGACGTCCGCTCCGGGCGCGACACCCTGGCTCGTTCCAAGACCGGCTCCGGCAAGACCCTGGCGTTCGCGCTGCCGATCGCCGACCGCCTGAACCCCGCGGCGACGCCCCTGCCGGCGGCGCTCGTCCTCGTTCCCACCCGTGAGCTGGCGCAGCAGGTGACCGCCGAGTTCCAGATCGTCGCCTCGGCGACCGGCCTGCTCGTGAAGGCGGTCTACGGCGGCACGAATGTCAAGGAGCAGGCGCGAGGCGTCGACGACGCGCACGTGCTCATCGCCACCCCCGGGCGGCTCGACGACCTCGCGATCCGCGGGCTGATCGACCTGACGGGCGTGCACGTGCTGGTGCTCGACGAGGCCGACCGGATGCTCGACATGGGGTTCCAGCCCCAGGTCGACCGGATCGTGCGGCGCTTGCCGAAGGACCGCCAGACGATGTTCTTCTCGGCGACGCTCGACGGCGCGGTTGGCCGGATCGCCGAGGTGTACACCCGCGACCCGGTGCTCCACGAAGTGGCCGGCTACGACCGGCAAGTGGTGGAGGAGGCCGACCATCGGTTCGTGCCGGTCCCGGTGCACGAGAAGCTGACCATGCTGATCGATCTCGCGAACGCCCAGGCCGGGCTCACGTTGGTGTTCGTGAACACCAAGCGTGCGGTCGACGCGCTCGCACGCCAGTTGAAGGCGCAAGGCGTGCACGCGCTCGCGCTCCACGGCGACATGCGCCAGGAGGCCCGTGACCGCGCGCTCAAGCGCTTCGCGGACGGCCATGTCGGCGTGCTCGTCGCGACGGACGTCGCGGCGCGCGGCCTCGACCTGGAAGACATCAGGTTGGTCGTGAACTACGACGCGCCGCTCGACGACAAGGCCTACGTCCACCGCGTCGGGCGCACCGCGCGAGCGGGCAAGACCGGCACAAGCATCACGTTCGTCACGCCCGATCAGCAGGGCGATGTCTCGCGCATGGCCGCGCGCCTCGACCTCCACGAGGAGTTCGAGCAGGAGGGGATGAAGGTCGCGCCGCCGCGTGTGGTGTTCAGCGGCGGCCCGAAGGGCCGCCGCGGCGGGTTCCGCCCGCCCAAGCGGCGGTGACGCGCCGGGGTCGCTAGACCGCGAGGCCCCCGTCGATCACCGTCATGCCCGCACGCCGGTGCAACGCGGAGATCTCATCTGCCGGCACCGGCTTGGAGAACAGGAAGCCCTGGCCCGACGAACAGCCGCGCGCCGCGAGGAACCGCCACTCCTCCTCGGTCTCGATGCCCTCGGCGAGCGGTTCCATCGAGAGGTTGTTCGCGAGGGCGATGATCGCCGAGACCATGCTCGCGCTCTGCTTGTCGGCGTTCACATCGCGCACGAACGTCCGGTCGATCTTCAAGACGTCGACCGGCATGTAGCGCAGCCGCGAGAGCGACGAGTAGCCCGTGCCGAAGTCGTCGATCGCGAGCTTCAGCCCGTGGTCCTTGAACCCGTGCAGCACCTCGAGGGTGCGGTCGGGGTCGTTCATCGCCGTCGACTCCGTGATCTCGACGGTGATCCGCTGCGGGTCGACGCCCGAGTCCTCGATCTGATCGGCGATCCGGCGGACGGGATCGGGCTGCCACAGCTGCCGCGGCGACAGGTTGAACCCGATCTCGAGCTCCAGCCCTTCGTCGCGCCACTGGGCGTCCTGCCGGCAGATCTCTTCGACCACCCACGCGCCGATCGCCTCGATCAGCCCCATCTCCTCCGCGAGCGGGATGAAGTCCCCGGGCGGCACCAGGCCGCCGGCGGGGTCCGGCCAGCGGATCAGCGCTTCGACCCCGAACATCTCGCCGCTGAACAGGTTGATCAGCGGCTGGTAGTGCAGGGCCCAATCCTTCTGCTCGACCGCCTTGCGCAGACGGGTCGATAGCGACAGCTTGCTGAGCGCGCCGTCGTTCTCGAGGTGGTTCAAGACGTAACCGCCGGGGCCGTTGGCCTTGGCCAGATAGACCGCGCTGTCGGCGTTCCGCAGCAGGCTGGTCGCGTCCGCCGCGTCGAGCGGGAACACGCTGATCCCGATCGAGGCGGTCACGTACAGCTCCGTCCCGTCGACCTCGAACGGCGCCTCGAACGACTCGAGCACGCGGTGGGCGACGGCCTGCGCCGAGATCGCGGCGCCGTTCTCGTCGACGACCGGCGAGGTCTGCTCGAGGTCCGCGAGCAACATCAGGAACTCGTCGCCGCCGGGCCGCGCCACCAGGTCGGTGTCGCGCGTCGCCTCCTGCAGGCGCGCGGCGATCTGCGTGATCAAGTGGTCGCCGACCTCGTGACCGAGCGAGTCGTTGATGAGCTTGAAGTTGTCGACGTCGAGCGCGAGCACGGCGACGCCGCGATCGGCCCGACGCGCGCGCGCGAGGGACAGCTCGAGCAGCTCGTCGAACATCGCCCGATTGGGCATGCCGGTCAGGCTGTCGTGGTACGCGAGGTAGGTCAGACGCTCCTCGGCCTCGCGGCGCTCGGTGATGTCGAGCATCACGCCGTGCGTGTATGCGGGGTTGCCGTCGGTGTCGCGGAGCATCACCGCCGTGTCCTGGAACCACTTCACGCGTCCGTCTCGCGCGACCATCCGGTACTCGACGGTGTAAGGCTCGCCCGACTCGATCCCGCGGTCGACCTCCTCGATCGCGCGATCGCGGTCGTCGGGGTGCAGCATCTCCAACCACAGCTTGCTCTCGCCCGTCCACTCCTCGGGCAGCACGCCCAGCAGCGTGGTGATCTGGGGCGAGACATAGACGGTGGACCACGACTCGTCGGTCTTGTCTTGGTAGACGATCGCGGGGATCTGCTCCACCAGCGCGCCGTAGGTGCTCCGCACGTGATGCAGGTGGCGCTTCGCCTCAACCTGCTGGGTGATGTCGAACATGATCCCGAGCCAGTACATCGGCGTGCCCGACTCGTCGCGGATCAATACCGAGTCCTCGCGCACCCACACGACGCGCCCATCGGCGTGGACCGCGCGGAACTCCTCGTGGAACTCCGTGTTGTTCGCGACGGAGTATTCGCTCGCGGCGACCATCCGATCGAAGTCGTCCGGATGGATGTAGTCGGCCCAGTCCGATCCCTCGTTCAGGTAGTCCTCTCGGGTCACGCCGAGCAGCTGCTCGATCCCCGGGCTCACGTCGACCATCGGGTCGTCGTTGCCGGCACCGTCGATGTAGATGACCGCCGGCAGCGCGTCGATCAGCCCGCGGTAGCGCGCCTCGAGATCGGCGAGCTGCGCCGACAGATCATCGGCGTTGCCGTTCGACGCGAAGAAGCCCCCTTCGATCGCATGCGGATCTGGGCGCTCGGTCGGCTCGTCGGTCACCAGGCTCCTTGGGGGGCTGACGATGTTACGGGGACGGATGCCGTTCCATCGGCCCTGGTCCGAAGGCACTTGAGGCGTGCCGAAGCGTTTTGCACCGTCCGCGACGAGGCCGGCGCGGATGCCTCCGCACCGGCCTCGGCCGAACGATGGAGCTGCGGTCCCCTAACCGACCGTGAAGGCGGTGTGCATCCCAGACTCGTAGTGGGCCGGGAGGTTGCAGATGATCACGTAGGAGCCGGCCTCCAGATCGGTCTGCAAAACGCCCGTGGTGCTCGGCGCGATGTCCTCTTGCTCGTCGACGACGTTGAGGCCGTCCTCCTGCACCTCGTTGTCCTTCACCGGGAGCGCGTCGGGCGCATCGTCGGTCTTGATGATCACGAACTCGTGGGTGCTCGGCCCTTCGTTCGAGATATTGAACGTGACGGAGCCCGCCGGCGCGCTGCTCGCGCTGAGGCCGATCGAGAAGTCCTTCTCGGTGGCCGAGATGTCGCCGGCCTCGGAGCCACCGGCCGAGGAACTGCTGGACGAGGAGCTGCTACAGCCGACGCCTCCGGCGAGCGCGATCGCCGCTGCAGCGATCGTGATGCGCGCGAACAACCGATCCATGGATCCCCTCCCTGTCTATGGATGTCGGCACACCCTACGGGGGGATGCATCCGGCGGACAACCGACGGCGCGCTGTTACAGGTAGACGCCGGTGCGGAACTCGCTCGGCGGCTGCCCCGGCCTGGTCTGCACGCGGAAGGGCAGCCGGACCGCCTCGTTGCCGTCGATGCCCACGACGATCGTGTGCGCGCCTTCGGTCTCGAAGACGAGGCCGTCGAGGTTGAGCGCAAGGGTCGCGGTTCCCTCGCCTTCCGGCGAGGCGAAGTTCGCGTCGAACGACGGTTTGTCGCCGAACAGCCGCGGCGTGCCGGTCGGATCGAGCAGCGAGATGCTCAGCGTGTGCGCGCCGGCCTCGTCCGGCGTCGTGCGCACCACGAGGCCGAGACCGATCCGGTCGTGCCGCACCGGGAACGACGACGCCTGGATCACCTGCCAGCCGATGCCGAGCGCGTGCAGCTTGCCGCCCGCCGCCTGCACGGAATCAGAGAGGAACGCGTCGATCTCCATCACGCCACCTCGATCTTCGCGCGCAAGCCCTCGAGCATCAGGTCCAGCCCGAACTCGAACTGCGCATCGAGGTCGCACTCGGCGAGGAAGGACGCGCAGGCCGCGACGTTCGGGAGCTCTGCCTCGATCCCCGTGGGGAACGCCCGGGCGTGCTCACCGTTGCCGAAGGGCTGGCCGGTCTCCATCATTACCGTCCCGAAGATGAAGCTGCCGATCGTATGGAACGCCTGGGCCGCGTCCGACTCGGACAGGCCCGCACGGCGCAGCGCCGACAACGCCTCGTCCATCGGGCGGAGCGAATCGACCGAGGCGCCGGAGTGCTTCCGCTCGCCGAACAGCTGGATCACGCTGGGGTGGGCGCGCAGCAGGTTGCGCCAGCAATGCGCGAGACGCCGGCCGTAGACGATCGGGTCGTCGTCGACCGCCTCGGGGAACGGGAACTCCTGCATCACGCGCTCGATCACGGCGTTCAACAAGTCGTCCTTGTCTTCCACGTGGTTGTACAGCGACATCGCCTCGACGCCGACCTCACGCGCGATCCGCCGCATCGAGACGGCTTCGAGACCTTCGGCGTCCATCAATCGGAGCGCGGCCTCGGTGATCCGATCGCGGGTGAGCGGCACTCGCGGGGTCTTTGTTTCGGCGGGTCGGCCGGTCGGGCGGCCAGAAGTCCGGGTTGTCGTTCGTCCCATCTGGGGTGAGTCTTTCTCCTAAGGGGACTGCTCTGGTGGAGCCTGGCACACGGCCCCGGGTGCGGCCCGAGAACGGGTTGACACACTTACGCCGTACGCCTATCCTGCGTACACCGTAAGCATACACCGTACGTCAAGGACGCTCCGGCGGATCATAGGGGGGAAGTATGAAGATCAACCCGGAATCACTCGCGCGAGCGAGCAGCCGCCACGCATGGCGCACCGTCGTGATCTGGGCGGTGATCCTCGTCCTCGGATTCGCGGCGTCGGGGGCGTTGCTCAGCAACGCCCTCACCA
>DASYOY010000159.1:0-4806 GCA_036007245.1 Actinomycetota bacterium
CCGCGAAGCGGCCCGCGAAGCTCTCGGCCGGCCGGGCCTTGGACTCGCAATACGCGATCTCGTCGGGGGTGAACACGCGCTGGCGCATCGTCGGGTGGCGGGCGAGCGCTCGCTCCATCCGGGCGATCTCGCAGATATCGACGCCCAGGCCGACGATCTCCACGGATGCAGGCTAGCCGCTGGCGTCCGGCCCCGGCGGCTCCGACGCGCTCCCGTCCGAAGGACCGCCCTCCTCGAACGGCACCTCGCCGAGGTCGTCGAACGGCGACACCGTCTCGACCGCGCGCCGGCCTGACCACCGGAAGAACGCCGCGATCAGGACCACCGCGAGAACGAGCCCGAGCGCCACGGCGCCCCAGCTCATCCCCGACATCGGTGTGGAGGTGGCGACCGGGATCGGGACGGCGCTCCCCGGGCTCGGCGACAGCCCCGCGAGCGGCGGCGGCCGGGCCTCCCCGAGCAGGGCCCGAAGGTGCGGCATCACGCCGATCGCACACTGGTCGATCACGTAGCTCCCGGTCGGGAGCTTCTGCAGCACCATCGGGTCGACCTCCGAACCGACCGGATAAAGCACCGCGCAGGTCTGGCCGCCGGCGGGGCCGAGGTCGGTATCCACGTAGATCTCCGACGTCGGTACGTTCCCGCGGTAGACGCCTTGCACCTTGACGATGTCTCGCGAATGGGTCGCGTCGAGCGTGATCTCGTTCTCGATCCGGCCCGAGATGACGGCGTCGGCCTCGTGCACGATCTCCTTCGCGCCGATCGGCAGGCATGCGCACGTGGAGGCGGCGCCGGCGGCGGACCCCAAGAACGGGACCGAGATCGCGGCCGCGATCAGCAGACGCGCGATCCGCCCCACGTGCGTTACTCCACCGTGACGGACTTCGCGAGGTTCCGCGGGCGATCCACGTCGCGGCCGTGCAACACCGCCACGTGATACGCCAGCAGCTGCAACGGCACGGTCACGACGACCGGCGAGAGCAGCTCCGGCGTCTCAGGCACCTCGATCACATGATCCGCAAGGCCGGCGGCCTCCGTATCGCCGGCCGACACCACGGCGATCACGGCCGCGCCGCGCGCCTTCACCTCTTGGATGTTCGACACCATCTTGGGATACACGTGGCAGCGCGTGGCGATCGCGACCACCGGCACGCCCGCGTCGACCAACGCGATGGGTCCGTGCTTGAGCTCACCGGCCGGATACCCCGACGCGTGGATGTAGGAGAGCTCCTTCAGCTTGAGCGCACCCTCAAGCGCCGCGGGATAGCCGGTGTGCCGCCCGATGAACAGGTAGTCGCGCGCGTCGACGAACGCCTCCGCGATCGCGCGCACCTGCGCATCGAGCTCAACCGTTTCCGCGACCTGGTCGGGCAAGGCGTCGAGCTCGCCGAGCACGCCGGCGATCTCCTCGGGGAACATCGCGCCCCGCACCTGCGCGAGGTAGAGAGCCACGAGCTGTTGCGCGACCATCTGTGTCGCGAACGTCTTCGTCGACGCCACGCCGATCTCGGGCCCGGCGTGCGTGTACAGCACGCCGTCGGCCTCCCGCGCCAGCGACGACGCGACCGTGTTCGTCACCGCGATCACCTGTGAGCCCTGCCGGCGCGCGTGCCGCGCGGCCTCGAGCGTGTCGATCGTCTCGCCCGACTGCGACACGGCGAGCGTCAGCGTGTCGGGCCCGAGCACCGGGTCGCGATACCGGAACTCGCTGGCGATCTCGATCTCGACGGGAAGCCGCGTCCAGTGCTCGATCGCGTACTTCGCCACGAGCCCGGAGTGGAACGCCGTGCCGCACGCGACCACGAACACCTTCGACACCTCGCGGAGGACGTCGTCGGGGATGCGCAACTCGTCGAGCGCGAGCACGCCCCCGTGCACACGGCCGACGAGCGTGTCGCGGATCGCGTCGGGCTGCTCGTCGATCTCCTTGCGCATGAACCAGTCGTAGCCGCTCTTCTGCGCGGCCGTGACGTCCCAATCGACCTCGATCGGCTCGACGTCGACCGGCTCCCCCTCGAGGTCTGTGATCGCGCACCCGTCGGACCAGATCGTCGCGATCTGCCCTTCCCCGAGCGGGACGACCGCGCGCGTGCGCGCCAGCACCGCCGGGATGTCCGAGGCGAGCATCGTCTCGCCGTTCCCCAATCCGACGATCAGCGGCGAGGAGACCTTCACGCCAACGAGCTCGCCGGGATGGCCGGACGACGTCACGACCAGCGCGTATGCACCCCGCAGCTGTGCGACCACGGCGCGCACCGCCTCGGTCAGGTCATCGGTCTCGCCCAGGGCGTCCTCGATGAGGTGCGCAACCACCTCGGTGTCGGTCTCCGAGGCGAACCCGTGTCCGCGCTTCTCGAGGTCCGCGCGGAGGTCGTGATGGTTCTCGATGATCCCGTTATGGATCACCGCGATGTCGCCGGGGCAGTCCGTCTGCGGGTGCGCGTTGGCCTCGGTCGGAGCGCCGTGCGTCGCCCAGCGCGTGTGCCCGATCGCGACCCGGCCTCGCAGCGGCGCCTCGATGTCGAGCAGACCCTCAAGCTCAGCCAGCTTCCCCGAACGCTTCCTGACCTCGAGCTCTTCCCCGAGCACGGCGACGCCGGCAGAGTCGTAGCCGCGGTATTCGAGACGCCGGAGACCCTCCAGCACGATGGGGAGTGCCTCGTCGGGCCCTACGTAGCCGACGATGCCGCACATGTGTCGCTCGAGGGTAACAGCGCTGCGGCTGTGGATCCGAGACCTAGCAGCAGGAACCCTTGATCATCGGCACCTCACGTCGATGCTCCGGCTCGCCCGCGGTCTCGACTCCCTTGGTCGCCTGAACGATCGCTGAGTGGATCCCCTCGACCGGCTCGTCGATCGAGACGATGCGGACCGCCTCGAATCCGGCCGCCCGCAGGCCAGCCTCGAACTCGCTGAAGGACAGCGCGCCCGCGATGCAGCCGACGTACGAGCCACGCTCCGCGCGCTCTTCTGGCGTGAGCGCGTCGTCCGCGACCACGTCGCTGATGCCGATCCGGCCACCGGGTCGCAGCACCCGGTGCATCTCAGCGAAGACCGTCGGCTTGTCCGTGGACAGGTTGACGACGCAGTTCGAGATGATGACGTCGACGGTGTTGGCCGGCAGTGGCACATCCTCGATGTAGCCCTTCAGGAACTCGACGTTGGTCGCCCCTGCCTCGTCACGGTTGCGGATCGCGAGCGCCAGCATCTCCTCGGTCATGTCCAGTCCGTAGACCTTGCCGGTCGGGCCAACCCGCTTGGCCGAGAGCAAGACGTCGATGCCGCCGCCCGAACCGAGATCGAGCACCGTCTCACCGGGGTGCAGGTCGGCGACGGCGGTGGGGTTGCCGCACCCGAGGCTCGCCAGCACCGCGCCCTCGGGAAGGGCCTCGCTCTCGAGCGCCTCGTAGAGCTCGGGACCGAAGCGGTGGCCCTCCTCGGCACACGTCGTCCCCGGGTGGCTGCAGTCACAGGCGACACCTGATCCGGTCAGGACGGCCGTCGCCGCCTCGCCGTAGTGCGTCCGGACCTCTTCACGAAGCTTCGTGTCCGTCATCTCACGCCTCCTTGGTGGTGAACACATCGCGCAGACCAGCGAGACCCGCACGGTGCAGTGAGTAGTACGCCCAGGTGCCGCGCTGTTCGCGCTCGAGCAGCCCCACGGCGAGGAGCTTCTTCAGATGGAAACTGACGGTCGCTTGCGACAGACCGAGCAGTGGCATGAAATCGCAGACACACACCGGTTCCTCGGCGTTCGCGAGCAGGTTCACGATGCGCACCCGATGGGGATCGGCGAGCGCCTTGAAGACCGAGGCGAGCGTCGCAGCTTCTTCTGGCGTGATGCCCGGGGCCCCGACCGGGGTGCAGCACGCGACCGGCGCGACCGAGATCTCTTGCACCAGGGTCGACATCAGACCGTTCCTCGCTTTCTCGACCGCTTCATCGATGACCTTCGATACAAGGCTACCACTCTGTATCGATAGATGTCGATCGAGGGGCGAGGCGCCGCGGCTACAGGTCGCTCGCCCTCGCCCCGACCACGTATGGAGACCACGAGCCCGGAGCTGAGATGGCGACAACGCAACACGACCGCGAGCACGACCTGCGGGAGGCACAGGCCAAATACCGCGTCCTCGTCGAGCACCTGCCCGCGATCGTCTACACGTGCGAGATCGGCACCGAAGGGAACTGGCTCGATGTCAGCCCGAAGATGGAAGAGATCCTCGGCTGGACCCCAGCGGAATGGATGGCGCACCCCGGTCCGTGGAAGGCGTCGGTGCATCCCGACGACATCGACCGCGCGACCGAGGAGACCCTCGCCGCCGCGGGCGACGGCACCGAGGACCGGCTCGTCACGATCGAGTACCGGATGTTCACGAAGGACGGCCGGATGCTCTGGATCCGCGACGAATCGACGGTGGTGCACGATGAAGACGGCACGCCGCTCTGCCTGCAGGGCGTCCTCTACGACATGAGCGACGGCAAGCGCGCGGTCGAGGAGCGGGACTTCCAGGCGCGGCTGCTCGAGAGCATCAGCGACGCGGTCATCGCCTACGACATCGACATGACCGTCACGGCGTGGAACCGTGCCGCTGAATCGTTGTACGGGTTCGCCGCCGACGACGTGCTTGGGAGGCCGCTGCCTGAAGAGATCCGCCGCGACGAGGCCGACGTCGCACCGATCTGGGATCCGTTCGTGGACGCGATGCAGGGCTGGCGAGGCCGCTCCGTCCACCGCGACGCCGACGGCTACGAGGTCTCGATCGAGACCAAGTGCATGCCGTTGACCGACTCCGACGGTCGGGA
>DASYOY010000160.1:0-25366 GCA_036007245.1 Actinomycetota bacterium
CACAGCTCCTGTAGCCATCTTTCGTTCCCTCCTTCCTGTGCCCGGACGAGCCTGACCGCTGCTCGGGGGCCATCGGTCCGAAGACCGAGAGGGAACTGCTGATAGGAACTCACGGTCGTGAAGTGCTGCGGAACCCTCGCGAGCAGAGTACAGGGTCGGCGCATCCGACGGCACGGGACACAAGCAGGGTCTGAGACTGATCGAGCTCTCCAACCAGATCTTGGAGCTCACAAAAGCGATCCACTCGCTCACGGTCGCGAGGTCGGACGACTCGAGACGGCCGGACGTGACCTGACCACCGAGCCCTCTCGCGACAGTTCGACGACAACCTGCGCATACTCGAAGCAGGACGCGGACCCGTCAGTGACGGGAGAAGAGATGTCACGGGTTCGCCCGCCGGATTCCGTCCCATCCGACCTTCTCGGGTTCCGTGAGCCGACATCCGGAGCGCGCTCCTCGCTCCGACCTACTCGCCGCTCGCCCCGGCCGTTTCGGGACATCAACCGAAGGAGCCACGGATATGCAAGCGGTGCGGATAGCGAACTACAAGTTGCTCAAGGGCACGTTCCCCGAGATCGCCGAAGAGGCGAAGGGCGGGATGCTCGCGACGTTCAGGACGAAGCCAGGATTCGTGCGGTACGGGCTCGCCGATACCGGCGATGGCACGGCGGTATCCATCAGCGTGTGGGAGACCCACGAGGAAGCCGAGGCGGCGGCGCCCGTCGCGGCGGAATGGGTACGCGACCACCTCGCGGATCGGGTCGAGCTTCGCTCGGATCAGGCCGGCGACCTCGCCTTCTTCGAAGGTGTTCTCACGGTCGTCTGACCGACCCCAGAGCTTCGGGGAGCCCACGGGATGGGCTCCTTCCGGAGCGCACCAACGGCCGGGGCTCGGCGCGGACGCGTGCCGTCCTCGGCCCCCAAAGGAAGGAAGCCACCGTGACCATCATCCTGCAAGACCCGACCCTCGAACGAGATCAGAGAGCGCGCCATGCCTTCCCGGAGATACATGGAGAGGTCGAGTTGCGAGCTCCCCGGACGCTCGCCGAGGACCTCCTCGTTTCGTTCCGCAACGGGGCGTTGGACTCGGAAACCGCCTTCGAGCTGACATCGCACGGAGGGTACGCCCGCTCCGTCACCGGGAGCATCACCTACCTCGATATGGAGGCGAACACCTTCATGGTTCGGAGCGCGGACGGGGGCGACCTCATGCGGGTTCCGTTGCGGGACGTGACGTCAGCGCACACCACTGATCAACGATGGAGCGCGGTCGATCGCCGGCAAGACCGTCGAGATGACCGGAGGGATCGCCGCTAAGCGTCGCTATCGTTCTTGGTCGGCCATCTTGGCTTGCGCGTCGGCGAGCGCTCCCTTCAGGGCCTCGACGTGACGGCCCTCCGCCTCGCCGACCACCTTCTGGATCGCACGCGTCACCGCGGGCTCGATCGCGCCGGCCTGGTCGTGGTTGTAGGCGACGATGAGCCCGGCGCCGCCGATCGGGATCGTCTCCCCTGCCGCTTCCTCGATCTTGCTGCCCGTCTTGTTGTGCAGCACTTTCCCTGCGCCTGCACCGACGACGGCTCCGATCGCGGTGGCGGCCAGCAAGGGAGGCGCGAACAACCCGACGACGAATCCGACGCCCGCGAGTCCCTCAGCGCCCTCTTTGACCATGTGGTCGGTCTAGTCGACCGATAGGTTTCCTTCGAGATCCTTGCTCACCACGACGGCGCCCATGATCTCGGCGCCGCACCCCAGGACCGCCTCGTAGTCCTCGTGGGCGGCGTCGGCGGACAGGTAGCCGCCGATCAGTACGTTCGTCGGCTCCTTCGCCATCGGGTCCCCCTCCTAGCCGGAAAGGCTGTGCGCGGCGTGTCCGCGCTGCGCCTCCGTGTGCAGGTCGAGTTCGTCTTGATCCGACAGATGCGGCTTGATGTCGAACACGACCTTCTTCACCGTGCCGGTGAACGCGAAGGGCTTGCGGTCTTCGTACGCGAAGTCCACCACGCCACCGTTGTCCCGTCCGATGTCCATCCCGGCGTAGGCGGTGAACCTGATCGGCACGGTGTGATCCATCCGGCCCTTCCCGACCGGACGGTCGTCGATGAACAACGTCACCTCTCCGCCGGTCGCCGGCTGCGCGTCATCAGCCGCGAACTCCATCCGCACCGTGATCTCGCCGGTCGGCAGATCCTCCTCTGCGACCTGCTTGAACACGAAGACCCCCATCATCGAGTAGGTGTGGGTGAGCTTGCCGTCCTTCACGTAGAGCGTGAATCCACCCAAGTGGTCGGATTCCGCGACGATCACGCCCTCCGCACCGCCTTCGGGCACGATGAGATCGGCGCTGATGGTGTACGAGTGGTTATAGATGCGCGGGATCATGCCCGACAGCACGTTCTGCACGTCGCCCCGGAACTCGAAGATCGTCTTCTCCTCGATCGGCGGGAGGATGCCGAAGAACGTCGACAGAGTGGCCAGCAGGGGCAGGACCTTGTACCGCTCGGCCTCCTGCCAGAAGAGGTCCTTGAGCTCCTGCACCTTGTCCGGGTGCTCGGCAGCGAGGTCGTGCGCCTGCGTGAAGTCGTCCGGCAGGTAGTAGAGCTCGGCGGGCCCCGCATCGGGATCCCAGACCCCCGGCGCATAGGGTTGCAATGCCTCGGGCGTCAAGACCCAGGGGATGCGCTCTGTCTTCATCGCGAGCCACCAGCCATCCTTGTACATGCCTCGGTTGCCGATGGTTTCGAAGTACTGCTGTGTGCGGAACTCCGTGGCCTTCGCGTCGGCGAAGGTCGGCGCGATCGACGACCCGTGCATCGCTTCTTGCTCGATCCCGTCGACGGTCTGGGGTTGGGGGATGCCGGCGATGTCGAGGAGCGTGGGCGCGACGTCGATCACGTGACCGAACTGCGATCGCAGCCCACCGGCGTCGGAGATCCGCTTCGGCCAACGCACGGCCATGGGGTTGCGGGTCCCGCCGAGGTGTGAGCCCACCTGCTTGCCCCACTTGAACGGCGTGTTCCCCGCCCAGGCCCACGCCGCGCCGTAGTGCGGATCCATGATCTGGGCTCCCCACTTGTCCATCCCACCGAAGCGTTCGGCCAACTGGAGCTGCATCTCATCGGTCAGCGGGATGCCGTTCATCATCGTCATCTCGTTGAACGAGCCGGTGACGGTGCCCTCCATGCTGGCGCCGTTATCACCCCAGATCCAGATGATCACGGTGTTGTCGAGCTCGCCCAGTTCCTCGATCGCGTCGATCACGCGACCGACGTTGTGGTCAGCGTTCTCCGAGTACCCGGCGTACACCTCCATCTGACGGGCGTAGAAGGGTTTGAGCTTGTCGGGAACGTCATCCCACGCGGGAAAGGCGTCGTCACGCGGTGTCAGTTGCGCATCCGCGGGCACGACGCCGAGCTCCTTCTGGCGTGCGAACGTCTCCTCTCGCAGCTTGTCCCAACCCTGATCGAACTGCCCCTTGTACTTGTCTGCCCACGAGGCGACGACGTGATGCGGCGCGTGGCTGCAGCCCGTCGAGAAGTACGCGAAGAACGGCTTCTCGGAATCCTGTGCACGGACCCCGTGGATCCACTCGATGGTCCTGTCCGCCATGGCATCCGGGAAGTAATAGGGGTTCTCCTCGTCGTAGAACTCCTCCGGGGTTCCGATCACCCGCTGGTTCTCGATCAAGCACGGATCCCACTGCCCCGAGTCTCCGGCGAGGAAGCCGTAGAAGTAGTCGAACCCCCACCCGTTCGGCCAACGGTCGAACGGGCCAGCCGGGCCTTGTTGGCCGTCGGGTGTCAGGTGCCACTTCCCGAAGGCGGCCGTACTGTAGCCGTTGTCGCGCAGGATGCGCGGGAGCGGTGCGCAGTCCCTCGGCAGCGTTGCCGAGTAGCCGGGGAAGCCGCCGGAGAATTCACCGACCGATCCGAATCCAACCGCGTGGTTGTTCCGGCCGGTGAGCAGGGCAGCTCTGGTCGGGGAACACAACGCCGTCACGTGGAAGCGGTTGTATCTGAGGCCCTCCTCCGCCACGCGGGTGTAGTTCGGTGTCTGGATCGGACCGCCGAACGTGCTCGGGTTCCCGAAGCCTGCGTCGTCGATCAGGACGAGTAAGACGTTGGGCGCCCCCTCGGGCGGGACAGGATGTCCGATGAGGTTCCAGTCGGGCTGCGACCCCTCGAGGGTGCGGTTCGCCACCCCTTGGAACGCACCACGGCGGATCGGCAGATGCCCGCGATCGGGCTCAGTCATGATGGGCCCCCCGTTGCTATCGAACACTCGGCGATGCGTTGTCCGCTCGTATCCAAGCTGGCGGAAAGGAAGCGGACGCGATCGACGGAACGCCTTCGTTCGCACTGTACCGCTGTTGCACCACGTTGGCTCCCGGAGCGACCGGGCGCTACCCCTCGGCCATCACCCGCGCGGCGCGCTTCTCCTCGTAGTGGCTCGCCATCGCGTCCAGCATCACGAGATAGTTCGCGATCCCGTCGCGAGCCTCCTCGGCCTCCTCGGACAGGCCCGTCAGCTTGTCGATCTTCCAGTCCTTGAACAGGACCGGCAGGACGACCTCGTCGTGGTGGATCCGCAGGTCATAGATGCCGGCCTTGGCCATCTCGAGCGCCTTCGCCTTGAAGTCGGGCATGTCCATCCCGGGCATCGCGAAGGTGGTGACCTGCCGGTTGATCGCGAGCATCAACGCGGAGGGGTCGATCTCGAGCGCCGCCTTCGCGAGCTCCCGATAGAAGACGTAGTGGAGGTTCTCGTCGGTCGCGATGCGCGCGGTGAGCTTCTCGATAAGCGGGTCCTGCGTGAACGCGCCCGTTCGGCGATGCGCGATCCGCGTCGCGAGCTCCTGCAGTGTCGTATAGACGACGCCGTCCAGCGGATCCAGCGTCATGCCCTCGCCCGCCGGGTAGTAGCCGCGCGAGACCTGGTCCATCCGCCCGCGCTCGAGAGCGACCGGGTCCGTCCCGCGTGTCACGCTCAGGTAATCGCGAAGGACGATCGCGTGCCGGCCTTCCTCGGCGGTCCACCGCCGAACCCACTCGCCCCAGGCGCCACCGCGGCCGAACATGTCCCATAGCGCCAGGTGGTAATAGGGGAGATTGTCCTCGGTAAGCAGGTTCACCTCGAGCGCCGTGCGCGAGACGATCCCGAGCGCGCTGTCGGTCTCCTCCCACGGCTCGTGGACGTAGTTCCGCCCCACTTCGTAGGGCACGTACTCGTGCGGGAACCATTCGGTGGCCGCCGAGAGGTGGCGCTCCATCCCCCGCACAAGCGTGGGTTCGAGCAGCCGCAACATCTCGTCGGCAGGGATCGATCCGGTTCTGCCCATCACTAGCCTCCAGCTCCAAGCCTTCAGCCGGTGATTAGGGCTGATCGGATCGCGACCGGGTGTTCGGGCCGCATACATGTCCGCGGGATCGGCGGACACAACCGGAAGCATATCGGGTGTCAGGCCTGTCCCCTACCGGGGAACGTATCGGGAACTCGCGATCGAGGCGAAGGAGCGGGTTAGGGTCGGGCGGTGACCGTCGATCGAGGTGACGCCGATCAGAAGCGGAGCCGCCGCGGCACCGCGCTCAGGCGGGTGATCGTCTCCGGCTCGGTCGGGGTCATCGTCGCCGCCGCCGTCGCCTCGGTCGTTCCCTGGGAGGTATCGAGTCTTCTCTTCTGGGACACAGCGGCCGCGGTCTTCTGCGCTTGGGTATGGCTCGCCGTGCACGGCGCCGACGCATCGACGACCCAACGGCTCGCGACCCGGGAGGACGACTCGCGAGCCGCAGCGGACCTCGTCCTTGTCGCCGCGAGCGTCGCCAGCCTCCTTGGCGTCGGGCTCGTGTTGCTCGAAGCGGCGGGCGAATCCGGCGCCGCGCGCGTGCTGACCACGAGCACGGCCGTGGCGACCGTGGCGTTGTCGTGGTTGGCCGTACACACCGTGTTCACGCTGCGCTACGCCCACCTGTACTACCTCGACGGAGGCGGCATCAACTTCCACAGCGATCAAGCTCCGGATTACGGCGACTTCGCCTACGTCGCGTTCACGCTGGGGATGACCTATCAGGTTTCGGACTCGGATCTCACATCCAAGCGGATCCGATCGACCGCGCTTCGCCACGCGTTGGTGTCCTACGTCCTGGGGATCGCGGTGATCGCGATCACGATCAACGTCGTCGCCGGGCTCCTCAATCGCTGATCGGTTCGGTGGACGTTCCCTCCGAGAACGCCGCTTCGTCCGTCAACGTCGGCTCCTTGCCGCTCGCCAGGAGTCGATGGCTCGCGATGACGGACTCGGCGACATCCACGATCTTGCGATTCGTCCGGCGCGCGTGATCGCGCAGAAGCTGGAAGGCCTGTTGTTCGTCGATCGAATGCCGCTCCATCAAGATCCCCTTGGCGCGCTCGGTGACGGCTCGGCGTCCGAACGCGCCCTCGAGCGCGTGGTACTCGGCGAACCGCTCGAGGGCGATGTCGATCGAGCTCTGCATCTCCTCCTTGTCCCCCGCCCGAACGATCGAGGCGAAGATGCCGAGGCGAGCGGCCTGGTCGATGAACGCGCGGTCCTGGAGATCGAGGATCGCGATCACCGGGCACGCCGCCTCGCGCACGATCGTGCGGATCATCTCGAGGCCTTGACGGGAGTTCTCCCCGACGATGACGAGGGCGACGTCGGGTAGTTCGGCGATCGTCACCTCGTGGACGGTCGAGAGGTCCGTGCCCGCGCCGATGACCTCGTGGCCGAGCGACGTGACGGTCGTCGTGACTTCTCGGAGTCGTTCCTCTCGACCGTCGAGGATGAGCACCCGGAGCTTCCTCGTCGCGTCTGCCATCGGAGCGTCCCCCCGGCCCTCTACGGTAGCGGACGATTCTCGCTCGCACCACCGATGAGCATCCTTACCAGCGCGTTCTTGTCGTTCCGGACGCGGCCGGGCCCCTGTTTCGATCCGACGAAAGGTGCTACCGTCTTTGAAAGGCGGCTCGAGCAAACGGCTGCCGACCCCGAACCCTAGATCCTGGTCCGAGAACGACCCGCTCCCGATCCACGGGACGAAGCGGTCGGTCGACAGGAGACAGGGTGTTGAACCCCAGCAAGGGACCGGACCTTGCATTCGCCATCACCCGAAGCCGCCGCAACGGGATCGATCGCCTGTGCTTGTCCGGAGCGCTCGATCACTCCAGCGTCCTGATGTTGGAGGGCGAGCTCAACGCGGTCACCCGCGAGGGAGGCGCGTTGATACTCGACCTGGGCGCGCTCGTGTCGATCGATCGGTGGGGGCTCCACACGCTCGAGCGGGTCGCGCGGCGCGCGGATCCATGTACCTCCCAGCTGTTCATCGTGAACGGGCACGGTCCCGTCCTGGACGCGTTCGAGACGGCAGGGATGGGCGATCTCGTGGGCGGTCCCGACCTGTCCCAGCTGCTCGACGCCGGCGACGGCGAATGGTCTCCGATCTCGCTGCCTCCCCTCCCCGGGCGGCGGGCGGCGAGCGGTCCGAGGTCGCCGAGGAGTTCGCCATGAGTGATTGGCGCGAGCAGGAGGTCGGGAACGAGACAAGTTCCCGTGAGATCAACGAGTGGATCGACGAGTCGTCCCCCGGCGCGGACTCAGGGGGAACCTACCCGTACGTGTGCGAGTGCAGCGACGGGGCGTGCAAGAGCACCATCGCTCTTACCCACACGGAGTACGAAGAGGTCCGAGCGTACGGCACCCATTTCGCGATCGCGCGCGACCACGAGAGCCCGGACCTTGACCTCATGGTCTCGGAACGCGCGCGGTTCACGATCGTGCGCAAGCTGCCGGGGCTTCCGGCCAGGCTGGCGAACGCCTCAGACCCTCGCAGATCGAACGCCGGGCCAGGATCCGGATGAACGTTCTCGGGTTTCGACGCGCCGTTGGAGTGCAGAGAAAGGGAGTTCGTATGCGTAGGAGCAGGTCGGTGACCAGCGGGCGCCACTCACGTGAGATGCGCGTCGCGGACGCATGGCTCCATCGGCGGCGCGCTGCGCTTGTTCCGTACCAGATCAGGTCATGCGTTCGATGTGGGCGCCGCACGACGTTCGTTCGAGAGGACGCGGCCGGGAGCTGGTACTTCTGTATCGAGTGCGGCGGATACGGCTGACCGGGCCGCCTTCAACGAGGAGGATCCCGACGATGTCGGATGAGCGTGACTGGAACGAGCGGATCATCGAGGAGTTCCGAGCCAACGGCGGCAAGCTCGGCGGCATGTTCGAGGGCGCGGACGTGCTTCTGCTGCATCACGTGGGGTCGAAGACTGGGGTCGAGCGAGTGAACCCACTCGGCTACCAACGCGTCGGAAGTGCATACGCGGTGTTCGGATCGAACGCGGGCAAGACCTCGGATCCCCACTGGGTCCAGAACCTGCGAACCCACCCACGCACCACCGCCGAGATCGGGACCGAGACGATCAAGGTCGTCGCCCATGTGGCAGTGGGCGATGCACGCGCGGAGATCTGGGATCGTCAGAAGGCGAACATCCCGCAGTTCGCCGAGTACGAGAAGACGGCCAACCGTGATATCCCGGTCGTTATCTTGGAGCCGGCGTACTGAGCCTCCTCAGCCAAGACCGATTTGATGACCGATCATGCCGTCGTGATCGCCGGCGCGGGTCCGACCGGACTGATGTTGGCGGGCGAGTTGGCGTTGGCCGGGGTCGACGTCGCGATCGTCGAGCAGCGTGCCACGCAGAAGCTTGAAGGCTCGCGCGTCCGAGGTCTGCACGCTCGAACCGTCGAGGTGCTCGATCAGCGTGGGATCGCCGATCGGTTCATCTCGCTCGTGGGAGCTCCCCGTGATCGGCGAGGTGCCCGCTCCCATGGTCGTCCTGATCCGGCCCGACGGGCACGTCGCGTGGGTTGGAGACATCTTCGACGAAGCACTCGAGCGTGCGTTGACCACCTGGTTCGGTGCGGCGGCGTAGGACGCCGACCCGGCGTATCAGCGGTCCTTCACGTCGTTACGGGCACCGCGCGGGCCGGCTCCACGGCCCGACGGGGATCCATCGGCGCGCCCGCGGGGGCCTGCCGACGCCGGATCCACTTCCAGCCTTCGATGACGATCGGCAGCAGCAAGGCGAGGCCGATCGCTTCGAGCCATTGCGGCCCGGTGAGCGAAGCCGTCATCAGAGACCCTTGGGCGTGCGGCAGCTCGGTCCCGAGGTACAGCAGCGCGACCGTGATCATGCCGAGGCCAACCGCCTTCAGGATCGGCGGGGCCAGACCGGTGGTCGGGTCGCGGCGGTTCGTGATCGCGTTGAAGACGGTCCCAAGACCCATCACGACGAACGTCATCGTCATCGCCGCGCTCGCGTGTTCGGTGCTGGGCTCGTCGGGGCCAGCGACCAGCGGCAGGAACGCGGCGATGAAGAGGACGAACGCGTAGACGACCCATTGGATGATCGCGAAACGGTTCGCGATCGGCACAGAGGGGTCCCGAGGCGGGCGGTGCATCACGTCGGGGTCACCGGGGTCGACCGCGATGATCACGACGCCGATCGCGGTGGCGAAGAACAGAAGGAACAACACCATCGTCGGGGTGAGCGCGACCCCCTCGTTCACGTTGAAGGCCGTCGCGGCCACGAACAGCATCACGAGTCCGAGCAGCTGCGTCATCTGGAACCGGACGTACGACGTGATCTTGTCGTACACCTTGCGCCCGATCTCGACCGCGTGCACCAGAGTGCCGAAGTTGTCGTCGGTCAAGATCATCCGGGCGGCCTGCTTCGTGACCTCGCTTCCGCTGCCCATCGCGACGCCGATGTCGGCTTGTTTCAGGGCTGCCGCGTCGTTCACCGCGTCGCCTGTCATCGCGACGATCAGCCCTTGCCCCTGCATCGATCGCGCCAGGCGGAGCTTGTCCTGGGGAGAGACCCGGCCGAACACGTGTAGCTCGGGCAACTGCCGAGCGAGCTCGTCGTCTCTGAGCGCCTGGAGTTCATCGCCGCTGATCGCGCCGGGCCCGAGGCCGAGCTGCTCCCCGATCGCCTGGGCCGTGACCGCGTGATCCCCGGTGATCATCCGCACGTCGATCCCGGCACGGAGGGCGGCCTGGACCGCACCTTTCGCCTCGGCCCGGAGCGGGTCGATGATCCCGACCATCCCGACGAACCCGAGGCCCTGCGTGAGCGCCATGGGGTCGTCGTCGATCGTTGCCACTTCGTGCTCCTCGAGGAAGCGCGCCGCGAACGCGAGTACCCGGAGGCCGTGCTCCCCCATGCGGGCGTTCGCCTCGTCGATCACCGAGCGCGCCTCGGCGATAGGCACCTGGATGTCGGCCATCGGGCCGCCCGCGTGGGTGCATCGAGCGACCACGACGTCGGGACCGCCCTTCACCAGCTCGATCACGTGGGTCCGGCCATCGATCGTGAGTTCGTGGAACGTCGCCATGAACTTGTAGTCGGAGTCGAACGGCACCTCGGCCACACGGGGGTACGTCCGCCTGGTCTCCTCGGCATCGACCCCGAGGCGAGCCGCGAGCACCACGAGCGCCGCCTCGGTCGGATCGCCGACCACGTCGCCGTCGTCGCTCACGGTCGCGTCGCTGTCGAGGCACAGGCCGAGCGCGAGCCGCGTGAAGTCGGGCACCTCGGCGCCCGCCACGGCGCGGATGGCGCCGGTCTTGCGGTATCCCTGCCCCTCGACGGTGAACCACGCCCCGTTCGCGAAGATCGTCGAGACCATCATCTGGTTCATGGTGAGGGTGCCGGTCTTGTCGGTGTTGATCGCGCTCGTCGCGCCGAGCGTCTCGACGTCGGTCAGGTTCTTCACGACCGCCTTGGCCTCGGCGAGCTCCTTCGCGCCGAGCGACAGCAGCCCCGAAACGAACGCGGGCATGCCGGTTGGTATGGCCGAGATCGCCATCGCGGTGCCGAGGAGCAAGAGCTCGTCGATCGGCACGCCCCGGATGGCGCCGATCACGACGATGAACGCCACCGCGGTCCACGCGATGATCCCCAACACCTTGGTCAGCGAGTCGAGCTCCTTCTGCAGCGGGGACTTCGTGCGGGTGACCGCGGTCAGCATGGTCGCGATCTGCCCCATCTCGGTGCCCATACCCGTCGCGGTCACGACGATCGTGCCCGTCCCACGGGTCACCGAGGTGTTCTGGAACAGCATGTTGCTCCGGTCGCCGATCGCGACGTCGCCGGTCAGCACGCCCCCGTCCTTGGCCACCGGGGCGCTCTCCCCCGTCAGGGCCGCCTCCTGCACCTCGAGCGTCGCCGAGCGCACGATCCGACCATCCGCGGGCACGATGTCGCCCGCCTCGAGCGACACGATGTCGCCGGGCACGATGTCCTCGGCGGGTATCAGCGAGATCTCGCCCTCGCGGAGCACCTTCGCCTGCGGCACCTGGAGCTTCGACAACGCATCGACGCTCGCGCGCGCCTTGAGCTCCTGCCGGGCGCCGAGCACGACGTTCAGCAGGATCAACAGCGCGACGATGAGGCCCGTCGAGACCTCACCGATCGCCAAGCTCACGATCGTGACCGCGATCAACATGATGTTCATCGCGTTCCGGAGCTGTGCGAGCGCGATGGCGAGCGTCGAGGGCGGCTTCTCCGCGGCGATCGCGTTCGGCCCAACTTCGGTGAGCTGCGACGCGGCCCGGGCTGCGGTCAGCCCGCGGTCGGCGTCCGAACCTCGCCGGGTTAGGACCTCGGTCGCCGGCAGAGCGTAGGGCGGCGGGCCCTCCTCTGCAGGGCGGACCCCACTCGACACCATGTAGATCGCCCTCCGTCGTCGGCCGTCAGTCTCTCCACTCGCCAACATCATATGAACGTCTGCGCAACGGACGATCGGCGTGCGCTCGCCGAAGAGCCTGGCTGAGATGCAGGAGATGCTCGATCGAGCCAACGAACGCTCAAGCGAGAGGATCGCTGGCTGTCCCGTCTAGGGCCGCGATCAGGTTGCGGCCCCGTCGTCACACGCGGGCGAGTCGGATCGTCGTCGCTCGCGCCTTCGCGCTGGTGATGTGGTCGACGGCTGACGACGACCGGCCGTACTTGCGCCGGTACTCCTCGTCGAGCTCGTCATCCAGGTCGTGGTCCGCTTCGTCGAATAGGACGTCTGCATCGACCCCGCCGGCAGAGATGTGGCCCGTATGCCGCGCCTGCACGCCGCGGAACCATGCCCCGTCCGCACCGTTCACCGATCGAACGTAGAGCTCGTCGTCGTGGCGAACGACCCAGATGATCCGCGGGTGTTGGAGCGTGCCATCGCGCCGCATGGGAGCGATCTCGAGCTCGTCCGCGCTCCCGATCTCCGCCAGCTCTTCCTCGTTCCACCCGGTCATCCATCGACCCCCTCGTCACATCCCACGTGGGTTCCCCCGCTTCGTCAAGGGAAACCGGTCGTCGACCCCGCACGCGGTTTGCCTTCCAACGCGAAACGTCGTCAACTAACCCGGACGCTCGGGTAAGGCGCTCGGAACGGGGGGTTCGCATGGGCACCGCATTCGTGTTCGATCCTGACGGCAGCTACGGCCGGGTTCGCGAGATCCGTGGCAACGGCGTGATGCCGGTCGCCGGCCTTCGGTACGTGGCCTCGGTGACGGGACCGTTCAAGCTCGTCAAGGTCATCAACTTCGACCAGCTGGGCGACCTACCGGACAAGCTCGACTCCGTCTCGAGCCAGGACGGCGGCTCCGACGACAACGCGATCGCGCTGTTCGGCTCGAAGATCCGAAGGAGCCAGTACCGAACGAACACCGCGTTCGTGATGATCCAGACGCGCGTCGCGGACCCCAGCGTCCTGCTTGAAGAGATCACAGAGGCGATCGGCTCCGACGAGGCGGACGTCGTCGCCGGCACCTTCGACATCCTGGCCGTCGTCGTTGACGACGACGAGGAAGGCCTCAACAACAAGACCTTCGCGATCCGCCGCGTCGAAGGCGTGAAGCGGACGGTGTCGCTGCGGGTGATGGACTACGTCTCCACGAGCGAGAACGCGCCGGACGATCACCGGGTCGAACAGGCCAAGGCGGACTAGCAGATCACGCGCGACGGTTGAGCGAGCCCTCTGCGCGACCAAGCTCTCGCACAGATCCGACCCGCTCGAAGACGGAGGCCGCCTGCTTCGCCAAGCCGTGTCCGCGATCGCGTTCGCCGATCGCGATCAGGGTTTCGGCCACGTCGAGGCGAGTGACGGCGGCCTCCCAAGCGGCTTCGAGTTCCTCGAACCCTTCCATGGCCGTCGTCAAGAGTCCCGCAGCCCGTCGCGGGTCGCCGTCGGCGGCCGCGGCCCGACCTTCGAGTCTGATCGCGTACAGGCCAAGAGGTGGCAACCCGGCCCATCCGGCGTGACGGCCCGCACGATCCGCGACCTCCGCGGCTTCGTCCCAGGAACCCTGCTCCGAGACCACCTCGCACCACGCCTCGAGGACCTCGTCGCGTCCACGCCGATCCTCGGTGACGTCGGGGCGTTCGAGCAATGCGCGAGCATCGTCGAACCGTCCTTGTCGCGAAAGAAGCCTGGCCTGCCAGTGGACGAGAACCGGGTCGATCGCGTCCTCGGCTTGCTCCAGCCATCGCACCAGGTCGAGATATCGACCGGCCGTCTCCCCGTCGCCGCGCGCATCATGGATGAACGCCGCCATCGCGAGGTGCATCGGCGCCACGCCGGGTGGCGAGTCACGCCGATCGCCCAAGATCTCGTCGGCGGCGGCGACGTCGGCCAGCACGCCGTCCCAGTCGCCGAGACGGAAATGCGCACCCGCTCGGAAGTCGAGGCAGTACAGGGCGTAGACCGGCGAACTCGGCATCGCGTGAGCGAGTCCTCGGTCGGCAAGGTCGAGCGACTCTCGATACCGACCCGTGTTCAACGCCCACCACGCCGCCATCGCGTAGATATCTCCGACCTCGTAGGGATCGGAGAGCGTCGAGACCAGCTCGAGGCGCCGTCGGATCGGATCTTCCATCGCTCCGTATCGGCCGATCGAGTGGTGCGCCGATGTGATCCCGTCCAAGGCCGCCGACTCCAGGTCGATGCGGCCGAGTCGCTGAGCCATCGCGGCCGCCTCCTCGCCGGTGCCGATCGCCAGCTGCAGGTCCTCCTCGCTCTCGGACGCGTGCCGGAACGAGCTCACTGTGAGGAGCCTGGCGCGCTCCTCGCTGTCGCCCGGCCCCGCCGCGGCAAGACCCATCTCGAGGTAGCGCTCCTCTTCGTCGGGTGAGACCCGGTGACGCATCGTCCCCGGTGCACGCCGGACGATCTCGAGCGCCAGTGCGCAGAGACGCGCGAGATCCGACGAGCGGGCGCCTTGGGAGACCCGTGGCTCATCCGCGATCAGATCGATCGCCTCCTTGAAGGACCGCCACGCTTTATCGCCTTGATAGTCATGGACGTAGGTGAGGCCCAGCGTTTCGAGCGCGCGAAAGCGCTCGGCAGGAGTGGCGGCCAGCGAGAGCGCCGTGGACCCGAAGCGCTCCGCCTGTCCGAGCGCCAGCTTGTTCCCCGCTGACGTCGCGGCCATCAGTGCGTAGCCGAACGCCTTCGCGCGCGATCGCTCAACTTCGTCGGGATCGGGGCGGACCCCCGCCGAGAACGACCGGTACGCGTGCTCGTAGTGATGCGTGAGGAGCTCGGCGAACTCCCGCTCGCGTTCCTTCGTCTGGCCCTCGATCCACGCGGCTACCATCGCGTGCGCCTTCGCACGATCGCGGCGAGGCAGGCTCTCGTAAGCGACGTCCTTGATCAAGATGTGCCGGAACGAGAACTGCTCCTCCCCAACGATGGACGACCCAGCGCGCGCGTGGATGAGGCCGCGCTTCTCGAGCCGAACGAGGATCTCGTCGAGCTCGGCAGCGCCCGGATCGGGTTCGAGGAGTGCACGAACCGCGCCGTTCCAGAACGTTCGGCCGACGACGGCGGCCGATTGCAGCACGGTCTTCTCGACCGGCGTCAACAGGTCGATCCGCGCGGCGAGGACACCCTGCACCGTGTCGGGGATCTCGAGTCGCTCGGCGTCCGCAGGTTCGTCCAACAGCCGTTGGACGATCTCTTCCAGGAAGAACGGGTTGCCTCCGGCGCGTTCGATGATGAGCGCGCGGAGGTCGCCGGACAGTGCGCCCCGCTCGACGAGCAGGTCGAGGAGCTGCGACGACTCGTTCGCGGTCAGCGGCTCGAGCAGCAGGCTCGAGCGGTTCCAGCCCCCGCCGCCCCACTCCGGGCGGCGGGCGGTGAGCTCGGGGCGCGCGGGACAGAGGAACAGCACCGATCCTTCGCTCCGATCAGCGGTATCCTCCAGCAGGTCGAGGAGGGCGGGATCGGCCCAGTGGATGTCCTCCACCACCGCGATGACGGGCCTCGAGCGGGAGAGCGCGGAGAAGAACGAACGCCATGCGGCGTGGAGGTCGTCGCGAACCTCTCGAGGGTCGCTCGACGAGACCGGGAACGCCGGATCCTCGAGCCCGATGGTGTACGCGAGCGCGGCGCTCGCACGGGCCGGATCTGTCGAGACCGCTTCCTCGATCAGCGCTTCGCCAACCTTGTGGACCTTTTCGAGCGCGAGATCGGGCGGATCTGTGTCGAGGATGCCGGCCTGCGACTTCAAGATCTCCGCGAGTGGCCAGTACGTCACCCCCTCGCCGTAGGGGAGGCATCGGCCGCTGATCACGAGCGGCGGCTCGGCGAGATCCTCGGTGCGGCGCGCGAACTCCTCGACGAAGCGCGTCTTCCCGACGCCGGCGTCCCCGTACACCGTCACGAGCTGCGGTCGACCGTCCGCGATGCACCGATCGAGGACGCTGCGCACCATCGCCAGCTCGGCCGTGCGCCCGACCATCTCCGTCCGGTACAGGCGAGCGTCGATCCGCTGGGCCGTCTTCGGCTGGCCGACCTCGTCGTCGAGCAAGCGAAACGCGCGGACCGTCTCCCGCTTGCCCTTCAGCGTCAGCGGATCGACCTGCTCGAGTCGCACGCCCTTCGCCGAACGAGCGGTCCGCTCCCCCACGAGCGTCTGCCCTTCGTCGGCCCCCTGCTCCAGCCGTGCGGCGACGTTGACGGCGTCGCCGGTCACGAAGACCTCGCCGGGATCGGCATCCGTCCGCGCCAAGACTTCGCCCGTGTTCACGCCGATCCGCATCCCCAGACGGATCGCACGCTCATCCTCGAGCGATCGGTTCAAGACCTCGAGGCTCCGCCGCATCCGCAGCGCCGCGCGGAGCGCACGCGTCGGGTCGTCCTCGTGCGCCGTCGGCACGCCGAAGACCGCGACGACGGCGTCGCCGATGAACTTCTCGACCGTGCCGCCCTCCCCCTCGATCTCCCGTCGCATCGCGGTGAAGTACGAGTCGAGGACCGCGCTCAGCTGCTCGGGGTCAAGCTGCTCGCCCAGCTCCGTCGACCCGACCAGGTCGGCGAACAAGATCGTGACGAGCTTGCGTTCCTCGCCGCCCACGCGCGACTCGGCGACCCGGTGGCCGCAGGCGGGACAGAAGGCGGCGTCGGCGGGAAGCTCGGCTCCGCAGTTCGAGCAGGCGCCCACCGGGCAAGTCTAGGGATGCGGTCTCGCGCTTCCCAGCCACCGTTCAGCGGACGAGCTCGTGCTCCATCGCCCACAGCGCCGCGGCCGCCCGCGTCGAGACCCCGATCTTCGTATAGACGTGCTGGATGTGATGATCGGCCGTCTTCGGCGAGATGTAGAGCTCTTCCGCGATCGCCTTGGTGGTGAGGCCTCGCGCCGCGAGATGAAGAACCTCGACCTCGCGATCACTGAGTCCGGCCGGATGTTGACGCCGCGGTTTCGCCGGCGGTTCATCGTGACCGGCCGCCGCCAGCGCGGCCTCGACGGTGCGCTCGTCGAGCGCGCCTTGTGACGCGAGGCCGCGGAGCTCCACCGCGGCCGCTACCTCCGATGACGCCTCGCGGTCGGCGCGGTCGGTCGTGAGCCCGACGTAGACGTCGACCGCAGCCAGGATCTGCGCTCCTCTTTGTATGCCGTCAGTCCGCAGGCCCTTGTGATACCCCGACCCGTCCGCCCGCTCGTGGTGCGAGGCGGCGAACGGGTTCAGCGAGGCGAACGCCGGCGACCGTCGGAGCATCTGCTCGGTCAGCATGGGATGCAGCTCGACCCGGTCGAGCTCCGCACGCGTGAGCGGACCCGGCTTGTCCCAGATCGAGTTCGGAACGCCGGTCGTGCCGAACTCGTGGACGAGCGCCGCCCGCCGGATGGCCGTGACCTCGTCCGTCGTGCACCCGAGGGTCGCCGCGGCGTCGGCAGCGAGCTGCGCGCATCGCCGGCTGTGTCCGACGCGGAACGGCGACTTCAGATCGATGAAGTCCGCGGCGACCGCGAGCGCCTCTTCGAGCTCGGCGCCCTCCAAGACACGCTGGGGTTCCGGTTCGAGGTCGAGCACCGCGTCCCACGGCTCCTGCTTCGCGATCTGCTCGAACCAGACGTCCCCGTTGGCGGCGAACAGGTCCGCGATCACCGGGTCGTACGTGCTGCCGCGACGCTGTCGAGCGGCGTCGACGGCCGCGGCCGGCGAGGAGCGACGACCGATCGCCTCCATGTCGTGGCTCACATGGACGATCCGCATCGGCAGCGGGATCTCCTCGCCCTTCGCGCCGTTCGGGAACCCGGCTCCGTTCCACCGTTCGTACGTGAACCCGAACGCGGTCTCCACGTCGGGCCCGAAGCCGAGGCGGTGGATCAGCATCGCGCCCACCTCACAGCCGGTCGCGAAGTTGTGGACGGCCCAGTCGTGCCCGCTGTCCTGGATCGTCCGGACGATCTCCGCGTGCTCCTCGGGCGGATGTCCGGCGGTCGCGAACTCCACCATCGTGCGGCCGACGTCGGCTGGGTCGCCGGCATCGAACACGAGCGTCGCCGCGAGGATCGCGACGTCGTCCCCGAACACCGTCGAGATCTCGTGCGCGTGGCCCGTGCACCCGACGTAGCGCAGGAGCGTCAGCCAGTACGTGGTCGCGCGGAACGCCTCGTCGGCTCCCAACTCCCGGCACATCGCGTCTGCGAGCAGGCACGACCGCAGCTGCGATTCCAACGGCTGGCCGAACGCGTTGTCCTGCCCCAGCGCGAAGGTCATCACCAGTTCGCCCAGGCGGAGCGACGGATCTCGAATGGGGAGTCCTCCCGATGCGGTGGCGAGGGCAGACGGTACACGCTGAGGCGCCACCAGGCAGGAGGGAGGAAGGGCAGGTCAAGCACCGTTCCGCACGAACGTTCCATCGACGAAGGAGGAACAGATGCTGCTGGCAACCACAACGGTCGAGGACGTAGACCGCTTCCTCGAGGTCTTCTCGACGAAGGGCGCCGAGAAGCGCAAGGAGCACGGCTCGAAGGGCGCAACCGTCTTCCGCGACCCGAACCAGGACGACCGCGTCTGGGTGATCTTCGACTGGAACCCCGAGGGCTGGCAGAGCTTCGTCTCGGACCCCGAGGTTCCGCCGATCATCAAGGAGGCGGGTCACAAGGACGTGCCGCAGGCCGCCATGTACAGCGGCCGGTACGACGCCTGACGGGATCGAGCTGAGGCGGCGGGAGGCGAGCATGAACCTGGGCGCGATCGCAGGCTGGGCCAGCGTCGTTCTCGGTCAGCTCGTCTCCTGGCCGCAGGTCCTGAAGCTGCGACGCGAGCGAGGCGACGGCGTCTCGCTCGCGTCCTACGCCATCGTCAACGTGTCGATGACGCTGTTCTTCCTGCACGCCGTCGCGATCGGCGACACCGCGCGGCGCCCCGAACGATGGGCGTCTTGTTCCCCGGCTACCATCGTCACGCCCAACGAGGAGCGTGACGCATGACGATCCAAAGGATGGACAACATCGGGATCGTCGTGGAGGACCTTGCCGCGACGATCGCGTTCTTCCGCGAACTCGGCCTCGAGCTCGAGGGGCAGGGCATCGTCGAGGGTAGATGGGCGGGGCGCGTCACCGGCCTCGGCGACCAACGTGTCGAGATCGCCATGATGCGGACGCCGGACGGACACAGCCGCCTCGAACTCTCACGGTTCCTGGCGCCGCCTGTGGTCGCCGACCACCGGAACGCGCCGGTCAACGCGCTCGGGTACCTCCGCGTGATGTTCGCCGTGGACGACCTCGACGACACGCTGGAACGGGTGCGCAAGCACGGCGCCGAGCTGGTCGGTGAAGTGGTGCAGTACGAAGACGCGTACCGGCTCTGCTACATCCGCGGCCCCGAGGATCTCCTGATCGGACTGGCTGAAGAACTCGGCTGAACCGCGGCGGTCACGACGCCCGTGGAAGGGCGACGAAGTACGCCGTGCCCCTTGCCGTGGCAACCAGGATGTAGCCGAAGCCTTTGATCGCGTTCACGTAGGGCTCCGTCCGGCTTGGCGCGCTGCGACGATGAGTCCTGCGTCCCAACCCGGCGCTCGGCCGCCGACCGGTGGTTGCAGCCCGGCGGTCTCGATGCCCGCTCGCGCGAGGAGCCAAGAGACCACGGAGTTCGAGTTCCACATGTCCCCGGTCGCCAGCCCGTCCCGACCCCACACCGGCGTGGGCACGCGAGGGACTAGCTCGACGACGCGCTTCGCGCACTCGACGTCGCTGGATACTCGGACCGGACTCTCCACCGCGTAGCTCGCGTCGGGGATCGAACCACCGTGCCAAGAGCGGATCTCGTAGCGGAAAAGCCGGGATCGACCGAGCCACCGCATCCCGACCGGGCCTTCGGCTACCACGCCGCGTTCGCGTCCGCGAAGATCTGGGATCGGCGCAGACTCGATGATGGATCGGTCACCGGGGAGGGTGATCTCCAGTGCGGAGTGATAGAGGTCCGCGCGCGGCCGGTGCTCGGAGAAGCCCTTGAGCGCCTCGTAGATCTTCCCGCTCAGGCGAACGATGCGATCGCCGGCACCCAGGGGGATCCAATAGAGGTCGACGCCCGCCAGTCCGCTGGTGCCCTCGTCCACGCTCGGCCTCCGCCGTCTGCTTCCTGCCCTATCCCGGATGTCGACGACAGAAGCGTCAGCGAGACCCTACGAGTTGTCGTTCGCTCGAACCGCGATCTCCTTTGTCGGCTCAGGCCGGCGTGGCCGGCGTCGGAGGAACCGCACGCTCCGGCGTCGGTGGCCCCGCCGCCTGACGACTCGCGACCCACAAGACCCCGAGACCGAATATCGAAGCGAGGACCCAGACGAGCCCGCCGACGACCGGGATCAAGGCGAGCACGCGAAGGATGCCCCATCCCAAGAGGAACGCGAGGAAGCGGGAGGGAGTGGTCTTCAGCAGAAGTCGACCGATCGCTTGGGCGCCGGCCACATAGCCGACCGTATACAGGAGCGCGAGAGCGAGGAGTAAGAACAAGCCGAGCGGGATGGCGATCACGATCACGAGGAACACCAGGGCCACGACCGGCAACAGGAAGAAGACGAGTGCGCCGAACCCGATATCCGCACCAATCCGCTCTCGAACCGCGCGAACGATCGCGCCGTCGAGTCCGGGGGCGAACAACAGGATCAGCAATCCCAGGATCAGCGTCGATACGGAGTAGCCGAGCCACCACGCGAACCGGCTCGCCACACCGACGGCGCCAGCGTCGAACCGCGTGCTGATGCGCTGCTGCTGTCCTACGACGGTCGCTCCGGGCTCGACGGTCGGGGATTCGGAGGTAACCAGGTCTCCGTCGATCTGAGCGCCTGACCGCACCGTGACGGGTCCGTTGAAAACGAACACGTCTTGTTGCACATGACCGGAGATCTCGGTCGGTCCGTCGAAGACGACGACCGACTTCGTCACGGTGCCGTCGATCGTCGCGGAACCATGGAAGAGGACCGCCGAGTCGACGGTGTCACCCTGCGCGACGATGAGCCGACCATTCATCACGATCTGATCGCGATCGGTGAGCTCATCGCTCCCGCTTGTCGCGGCCGCGGGCGAGGCGAGGATGGCACCGATGACGAGCATCGCGCCCAGTACAAGCACGTACCTCACAGCTTTGGCAGACACGATCCCTCCCTCGTAGCTGTCCAAGGTCGACTCTAGGCACAGCCCGGCTCCAAGTGCAAAGGCCCGAAATCAGGCCGTTGCCCGACGATCGTCGCGATCGCGTCGGTACCCTCTGGCACAGGCCTTAGCGACGACGCGGGCAGAGGGGACAAAGAAGATGCCGAAGGTCTCAAGTGACAGCGCGCCATACCGGCAGGAGGCTGGGCCGGTCGTCGACCTACGCGACGATCTCGACGGCTACACCGTGACGTTCACGATGCTGGTTGAAGACATCGATGCGACACCCTTCATGAAAGGGCTTCCCGACGACCGCTGTCAGTGCCCGCATTGGGGTTACGTCCTCAAGGGCCAGATGACCGCTCGGTACGCGGATCGCGAAGAGGTGTTCGAAGCAGGTGACGCGTTCTTTACGCCGCCGGGCCACATCCCAGTGGCGAACGAGCCCGGCACCGAGTTCGTGTCGTTCAGTCCCACCGAAGAACTGCGTACGGCCGAGGCGGTCATGATGAAGAACATGCGGGCGATGCAGGACGGCTCGACCCCGTGAACGACGGTCACCGGGTTGGTGCCGACGCCTTCACCGACCCAACCGCGGCGATCAAACGGCGATAACGATCTTGCCCTTCCTGCCGCGACCTTCCAGCAGGTAGGTCATCGCTTTGGGGACATCCTCTAGAGAGAACGTCCTGTCGATCAAGGGCGTGACCTTCCCGGCCTCGATGAGGTCTTTCAGCACCACGAGGTCATCCGCGTTCTCCTTGGCGACGAACCCCTTCATCTTCTGGCTCGTGAACATCGAGACCAACGGCGCTCGGACCGTCCCTCGGGTGAAGCCGCCGAGGAGCCTGCCCTTGCCACCTTCGCCCCCGACGACGACGAGCGTCCCCCGAGGCGCGAGTGCGCGTCGCAGAACGGACAGCTTGCGGTTCCCAGCCGTGTCGAGGATCACGTCGTATCGGGTTCCTGACTCCGCGAAGTCCTCGCGGGTGTAGTCGAGGACGGCGTCGGCGCCGATCGATCGCACCGTGTCGATCTGCGTCGTGTTGCAGACGCCCGTCACGTTGCCTCCGAACGCCTTCGCGATCTGGACCGCGAACGATCCGACACCTCCCGCGGCACCGATGACGAGCACCGTCTGTCCGGCTTGAACCTTCCCGTGATCGCGGACCGCCTGGAGAGCGGTCGTGCCCGTGATCGGGACGGTGGCCGCCTCCTCGAACGTGAGGTTCGCCGGCTTCGGAGCCAGCTTCTTGACCGTGGCGGTCGCGAACTCCGCGAACGCGCCGTTGCAGATCCCGTAGACGTCGTCGCCGATATGGAACGTGCTGACATCTGGACCTACCGCCTCGACACGACCCGCGACGTCGCGGCCTCGCACCCGGATCTTCGGCTTCGTCAGGCCGCTCGCCGGACGGAACGCGAGCGGCATCCCGGCCATGTAGTGCCAATCCCCGGCGAACAGGCTTGCGGACTCGACCCTTAGCAACACCTCACCGCTGCCGACCGTCGGCGTTTCGATGTCCTCAAGGTTCAGCACGTCGGCTCCGCCGTACGTGTCCTGCACGATCGCCCTCATAGGAGCTCCCCTCGTACCGGCCCCCATAAACGTTACTGCCGGCGTGCCAACCAACATACTTACCGGGGCGAGAGCACCGACCGCCAGCGATCGTGGCGCAAGCGTGTTGAGAGATGGCCAATCAAGGATGGTCGGGGGATGCTCAACGTGCCCACCGCGCGTGGGAACCGAATGAAAGGGAACCCGGAAGCCCGTCCGCCGTCTTCGGCCTCCGTGCGCCCAACGTCCAGCCCCTCGAGGAACGCCCTAGCTGCCCGTTTTGATCCGAGCGCGTGAACGACCGCGTGCTGACCGTACTTCGAGATGATCTCGTGTTCGCGCTCGGGCTCTAAGCGGCGGTTTCGCCAGATGACGACGACCAGACGCAACTCGTCGCGTACTCGTCGCCAGGAGGAATCGACGCACTCTTCGGGCGTCTGCCCGACCGGCTTCTCCGCATGCCGCGCAGGAACGCGAGTCCCGCGCACACCCACCAGGGCGTGTCTAGAAACACAACGGTGTCGGCGCGCTCGAGGCTGAGGTCGAGTGTCTGGTGGTAGTTGCCGTCGGCGATCCACGCGCCGCCGGCGAGTAGGCCGCTTTGCCTCTCGCGCCACTCGAGCTCGGACGGCGCAACCCAGCCAGGCTTCCAGAAATGGGGGTCGAGGTGGATGACCGGCAAGCCGGTCCTCGCAGCAAGCGAGCGCGAGAAGGTGCTCTTGCCGGACCCTGCCATCCCGGTGACGAGGACGCGGGTGCCGATCGGCTGGTCATTGGCGGAGCTCTCAGCCATCGCTAGGACCGTACAAGGCGGTAGCGCAGGATCGAGCCTATGCAGTCAGTACGTCGCGAGTTGTTCTCGCGTCAAGCCGGACAGGCCCATCTTGTCCATCGTGCGGGCACGATCGCCAGCGAAGTCTTCACCCACGACGATCGAGGCGATGCGGATGATGGCATCCATGGTCGGCGTCGGCACCGATAGGTGCCGGGCCAGGTCGGTCAGGAACACCATCGAGTAGCCGACGTCCTCGGTCAGGTAGCGGTGATGAAGCTCGTCCTGCGCCTTGATGCCACGAAAGCCCGGGGCGGTGGAATAGCCCGTGGAGTAGTTCGACTCGCTCATATAGCCCTGCCGAACCCCGAGATCCGGCTCGGCGAGGATCTCCACGCCCAAGGCCTTCGCGACGGAGAGTCGCTCGCCATCGACCGCCTCCATGAGGCGACCGACCGCCTCGGTGATCCCCTCCTCATAGAACATGAAGTCACCACCTGTGCGTTCGATGAGGGCGGCGTTGAGCAAGGTGACGGCCGGATGGATGACCGGATTGCCGTTCTGCAGCGTGGTCTGGAAGATTCCGGCGGCCTCGTCGGTCTTGCGGTAGACCTGCCGCAGGACCTCGAGCAGCCGAGGTGTGTTGCTGCGTGGAGCGGCAGCAGCCGAGAGGCCGGCGTCGAGCCGATGGAAGATCCGCACACTGCCGTGCATCGATGCGCGTGCGGCGTACGGCAGCGTGCTGGTCTCGCCCACGACGACGCTCTCGTCATGGAGCTCCAACCCTGCAGCGTGCTTGAAGGCCAGGCTGCCGACGCACGAACTGGGGCAGACCACGACTGTCATCCCGGGGCGCAGGTGACCGCGTGTGTCACGGCCGAACGGCTCTGTGGCATAGGCGGGGCCGACGACGAAGACGACCTCCACACCGTCCAGCGCCTCGGCGATGTCGGTCGTGACCGTCGCCAGAGCGACGAACCCCTCAAGCTTGCCCTCGGCTTGGATCCCGCCGCGCTCGCGGACCGGCACCAGATGGTGCTCATGGGCGTGTTGTGCGTACAGCGCGACCTCATGCCCCTGACTCGACCACTCGTAGGCGACCGCCAGCCCTCCCCCACCGGCCCCCATCACCGCGATCCTCATCCCGCTGACTTCCTTCGTCCGCACGCCTGTTGCATCGTCGACCCAACCGTCTCACATCATGTTGCGCGACAGTCGAGCGGCATCGTCCGTTACCGCGATGCCTCGGGGTCGCGGCCTTCCGATCACGTTGTCGCCGCTTGGCATGGGGAGAGCACGGCGGTGATCCTCTGCAGGATGACACTGGCCGAGGCGCCGCTCGGCCGAAGGCGTCCCGAGCGGCCGATCGTGCATAGGCCGTTCCGGTTGCGTCCGACCCCTCGCCTAGGGTGTCGGGGGCCAAGCGCGGCGAGGTCCCTCTGGAGGTCGCCGTCCTCATCGAGCGGGTCGTCGTTCTTCTATCGGACCCTTACCCGAGCGGTCGTCTTGGTGCTTGCTCCGAAGGGACTTCTCAACGGTGGCGAGTCGCTCACCCTTCGTCCAGGAGGAACTTCGTGCCCGTCAATTCGAACAACCGTCGCGCGCACGGACTCGCTCCAACGAGCAGCAATCGATGCCCGTTCGCGTTCGCGCGATCCCGTGCGCACAGGAATGCACGCAATGCTGAACAGTCGAGGAAAGTAAGGTCATTAAGATCAAGCTTGATCTTGCCGATCCCTTCACGCTCGAAGCGCGCCAGGTCTTCTTCCAGGATGGGAACGGTTAGTAGATCAAGTTCGCCAACAAGAGCGACATCGGCTGCGCCGGCCCGTCGTTCGGTTCGGATGGTGAACTGCGAGCCGAGCCCCATGGCAACCCTCCGCGCTGACGGGCCGGCGCGCGCACGCAGGTCCGGGTCAGTGGCCAAGGGTCGGGGCCCCATTTCGCGCGGACCACGTTCCCTCGAGTCCGGCGTCAGCACCCTAGTCGTTGGAGAACACCTTGCGCAACCGGCCCCATCCGTACAGCGTCATCGGAGCCGCTCCGGAGTGATGTGGTGGCAGGGTGTCGGCACGCATCGCTCGTTCCTTAC
>DASYOY010000161.1:0-10016 GCA_036007245.1 Actinomycetota bacterium
TGGACCCCGGTCGAGGGACAGCAACGCGTCCGGTGGCGCGTCCGGCCCACCCGCGTCGTCCGCTACGGCGAGTAGCCTGCCGCCGTGAGCGACCAGCCGCTCGCGGCGCGGATGCGACCGCGCACCGCCGCGGAGTTCGTCGGCCAGAAGCACCTGGTCGGCCCGGGTCGCGCGCTCCAGAAGCTGTTGGATCGCAAGGCGCTCCCGTCGATCATCCTGTGGGGCCCGGCCGGCACCGGCAAGACCACGCTCGCGTACATCTTGGCCGATGCCGTCGGTGCCGAGATCGTGACGCTGTCCGCGGTGTCCTCGGGCGTCGCAGATGCGCGCAAGGTGATGTCGGGCGCGCAGGGCGGCATGTTCAAGACCGTCCTGTTCGTCGACGAGGTGCACCGGTGGTCGAAGGCGCAGCAGGACGTGCTGTTGCCGGCGGTCGAGCAGGGCACCGTGACCCTGATCGGCGCGACGACCGAGAACCCGTACTTCTCGCTGAACACGCCGCTGTTGTCGCGCTGTCTGTTGCTGCGCCTGGAACCGCTTTCGGAGGAAGACGTCGCGGCGCTCGTCGACCGCGCATTGCAAGACACCGACCGCGGCCTCGGCGACCTCCACCTGTCGATCGAGGACGACGCGCTGGCGCATCTCGTCGCGATCAGCGGTGGGGACGCACGGATGGCGCTGACCGGGCTCGAGGCCGCGGCGCTCGCGGCCCAGGAGGACGGCGTCGCCACGATCTCGCTCGACCTCATGGCCGACGCCGTCCAGCGCAAGGCGATCGTCTACGACCGCCAGGGCGACGCGCACTACGACGTGATCAGCGCATTCATCAAGTCGATCCGTGGCTCGGATCCCGACGCGGCCCTGTTCTGGCTCGCTCGCATGCTCGAGGCCGGAGAGGACCCGCGATATATCGTCCGCCGGTTGATCGTGCATGCGAGCGAGGACATCGGGCTCGCCGACCCGATGGCGCTGGTCCAAGCGACCGCTGCGGCGCAGGCCGTCGAGCACGTCGGTCTCCCCGAGGCGCGCCTCAACCTCGCGCAGGCGACGATCTATCTGGCCCGTGCGCCGAAATCGAACAGCGTGTACACGGCCCTCGCGGCGGCCCAGGAGGACGCGCTCGGCGCCGAGCCCGTGCCCGCACATCTGCGCGACGCGTCCTACGGCGGCGCGCGGGTCCTCGGCCACGGCAAGGGGTACATCTATCCGCATGACCAGCCGGGACACTGGGTGGAGCAGGCATACCGTCCCGAGGGGTACCGGGATCACCGGTACTACGAGCCCTCGGACATGGGCGATGACGTGCGTGATTGGACGCCTGGGGAGGGCCCCGGCACGGGTGAGCCCGGCGAGGGAGTCGAGTAGGCTAGCCCTCCACCGCAGACCAAGGAGCTCACGGATGACGGTTCTTGCCCTCACGGGCGGCGACATCGCCCTGATCGTGCTGGCCGTTGGCTGGGTGCTGCTGGTCCTGTTCCTGTGCTTCGTGCTGCTGAACACATTCCGCGTGCTCGAGAGCACGAAGATGACGATCGACGCGATGCGGGAGGAGACGATCCCGTTGCTCCGCGAGGTCAAGACCTCGGTCGAGAAGACCAACCGTGAGATCGACCGCGTCGACATCATGCTCGATAGCGCGAATCAGATCGTCGGCCGCGTCGAGCGACTCTCCGGCCTGGTGGAGGAGGCGGCGAGCAGCCCGCTGGTGAAGCTGATCAGCTTCGGCGCCGGCATCCGCAAGGGGTTCTCGAAAGCGGCCGGCAAGGGCGGCAAGGAACCGCGGTGATCCGCCGGCTGTTCTGGGTCTCGTTCGGTGTCGGGCTTGGTGCCGCCACGGCGATCGTCACGACGCGCTGGACCCGGCGTCAGGCGCGCCGCGCCGCGCCGGCCACGCTCGCACGCGAGGCGCGAGGGAGCCTGCTCGACCTGAGCAAGCTCGTTGCGGCCTCGATGGAGGAGGGGCGCCGCGCGATGGACGAGCGGGAGCTCGAGCTCCGCCATCGATACAGAGCGGACGAACCCCACCGCTAGACTGCCCGGCGTGCAGGGCGCCGAGATCCGCGAGACCTTCCTTCGCTTCTTCGAGGAGCGTGACCACACGCGCGTGCGGTCTTCCTCGCTCGTCGCGCCGGCTGAGTCTGGGCTGTTGCTGACGAGCGCCGGGATGAACCAGTTCATCCCGTATTTCTTGGGGCAGCTCGACCCGCCGTACCCGCGCGCGGCCTCCTCTCAGAAGGTGATGCGCACCAACGACATCGACAACGTCGGGCACGACGCGCGGCACTTGACGTTCTTCGAGATGCTCGGCAACTTCTCGTTCGCCGATTACTTCAAGGAAGACGCCGTCCGCTGGGCGTTCGAACTCGTGACCGAGGTCTACGGGATCGACCCCGATCGCTTGTGGGTGACGGTGTTCGAGGAGGATGAGGAGACACCGCATGCCTGGCTCGACATCGCCCACCTGGCGCCCGAGCGGATCGTGCCGCGGGGTGCGGTCGATGCCGAGGGGGAACCGGCGAACTACTGGTGGACGCATGCGGCGGGTCCCGCCGGACCGTGCAGCGAGATCTTCGTCGACCGTGGCGCGCAGTACGGACCCGACGGCGGTCCCGACGTCGACGAAGAGCGGTTCATGGAGATCTGGAACCTCGTGTTCATGCAGGACCAGGTCGACGGCGAGCGCCGGATCGTCGCACCGCTTCCGGGCCGCAACGTCGACACCGGGTCGTCGCTCGAACGGGTGGCGACGGTGTTGCAGGGCGCCGACGACGTCTTCCAGACCGACCTGTTCCTGCCGACGTTGGAGGTCGCCGAGAGTCTGTCGGGGATCCGGCACGGTGAGGACGCGCGCAACGACGTCTCGCTCAAGGTGATCGCCGAGCACGGACGGGCGACGACGTTCCTGATCGGCGACGGCGTGCTGCCCGCCAACAACGGCCGGGGGTACATCTTGCGGCGGATGCTGCGCCGGGCGGTCGCGCACGCGCGGCGCCTCGGGATCGAGCACGAGGTGCTGCCGCCGGTCGTCGCGAGCGTGATCGAGGGATTCGGCGAGGCCTACCCCGAGCTCCGCGAGAACGCCGCGTTCATCAACGAGGTCGTCGCCTCTGAGGAGGAGCGGTTCGCGGCGACCCTCCGGCAGGGGATGGTGCTGTTCGACGACGCCCGCGAGCAGGCGGTCGATAGCGTCGTCCGAGGCGAGGACGCGTTCAAGCTGTCCGACACCTTCGGGTTCCCCGTGGAACTGACGATCGAGCTCGCCGCCGACGCCGGCTTGTCGGTCGACGAGGACCGGTTCCGCGAGCTGTTGCAGGAGCAGCGAGACCGGGCGCGCGCGGCGGCGAAGAAGGTGGAGGTCGGCCTGGACACCGGCGCGGTTCCGCCGACCACGTTCGTCGGCTACGAGCAGCCGGACGCGGAGTCGCCGATCGGGCTGCTACTCGCCGACGACAACGCCCAGCTGGAGGTTGCCGAGGAGGGCCAGCCGGTCCGGCTGTTCCTCGCGCGGACCCCGTTCTATGCGGAGGGCGGCGGCCAGGTGGGCGACCGCGGCCTGATCCGCACCGCGACGGGCTCGGTTCGGGTGACCGACACGCAGAAGGCCGGCGACCTCTCGATCGTCCACGAGGGCATCGTGGAGTCCGGCGAGGTGCGAGCCGGCCAGGACGCGGTCGCCGAGATCGACCGGTTGTTCCGTGAGGGCACCGCCCGGGCGCACACGTCGACGCACGTGATCCACGCCGCGCTTCGGCGGATCTTGGGCGAGCACGCCCGGCAGGCAGGGTCGTTGATCGAGCCCGGGCGCCTGCGCTTCGACTTCACGCATCCGAGCTCGGTACCGATCGAGGTGCTCGAGGAAGCCGAGCTGGAGTCGAACCGCCACCTCGCGGCCGACGACAGCGTCCTCGTCTCGAACATGTCGATGGATGAAGCGCAGGCGCTGGGCGCGACCGCGCTGTTCGACGAGAAGTACGGCGACGTCGTCCGGGTCGTCGAGATCGGCGACTACTCGCTTGAGCTCTGCGGCGGGACGCACGTCGACCGGACCGGGCGGGTCGCGGTGATCCGCCTGCTGCGGGAAGGATCGATCGGCGCGGGCCTGCGACGGATCGAGGCGCTGGTGGGCCCCGACGCGCTGCGCGAGATCAACGTCGAGCGCGCGTTGCTGCGCGATCTGGTCGGGGCCCTCGACGCGAAGGACCCGCGCGCCGCGATCGAGCGTGCGCGCCGTGTCGTCGAGGAGAACAAGCGCCTCCGCAACGAGCTCGGCAAACTCCGGGCCGGCGACCGCGCGGCGATGATCGACGACCTGGTCGCGGAGGCCACAGATGTCGACGGGCTCGCGCTCGTCGTTCGCGACGTGCCGTCGCTGGATCCGGGCGAGCTTCGGGAGCTCGCGATCAAGGTTCGAGATCGCCTGCAGGAGAAGCCAGCGGCGGTTGTCGTCGGCAACGCGGACGGCAAGGCGCTCCTGGTCGCGGCCACGACGCCGGGGGCGATCGGCCGCGGGGTGACGGCCCCGGCGTTGCTCGCCGACGCGGCCTCAGTCATCGGCGGGGGCGCGGGCGGCAAGGACGACCTCGCGAACGCCGGGGGTCCGCGCGCGGCGGAGCTGCCGGCGGCGCTCGCGACGATCACCGACCGGGCTCGCGCGCTGCTCGCCGGTGCCTGACCCCGCCGACACCGGGCGCGTCCTGGGCCTCGATCTCGGCGACGTTCGGATCGGTGTCGCGATCAGCGACCCAGAGCGCCGCCTTGCCGTGCCGCTCGGCACCGTTCAGGTCGGCAGGCCGCCGGGCGAGATGCGCGCGATCGCCGACCTCGTCAACGAGAACGACGTGACCGTGGTCGTGATCGGCGAGCCCATCTCGCTCGACGGCGTCCGTCGCGAGCGGGCGACCCACGCGGCGAACTTCGCCGACGCGCTCCGCGCGATGCTCCCCGTGCCGGTGGCCCTGCACGACGAACGGTTCTCCACGACGCAGGCCGAGCGCTCGCTCCGCGACGCCGGGGTGAGTGGGAAGCGCCGCCGGAGCGTGGTGGATGCGGCGGCTGCCCAGGTGATCTTGCAGAGTTGGCTCGACGGGCAGCGTTCCGAAGGCTGAGCCCGGGCCCGGGTATCCTCCACCCCCGATGGCATCCTCGATGGACGAGCCACGGCCTTCGTACCTCAGCGAGCCGGATCCCGAGCACGACCGCCACCGCCGTCGCGTCGCCCTGGTCGTCGTCCTCGCGATGCTGTCGGTGCTCATCGTCGGCGTGGCCTTCGCGAACACGTCGTACAACCGGTGCAAGCAGCCGCCGACGGCGGACGGGCGGACCGTCACGTTCCAGGTCCCCGACGGCGCGACCGGGCGAGACGTGATCGGCAACCTCGCCGACCAGGGCCTGATCCGGTGCGGCGGATTCGTCGGCAACATGATGTTGCGCAGCGCCGGCGACCCCAGCGGGATCCTCGCCGGGAGTTATCGGATCCCGGTCGGCTCGACGCTGGAGCAGATCTTGACGATCGTCACGACCCCGCCGAAACAGGTGCCGACGGTCAGTCTCACGGTGCCCGAGGGGCTGCGGATCCAGACGACCTACCCGGGGGAGCGGAGCATCTCGAGCGTGGTGCACCAGGAAACCGGCGTCAGTGCCAACGTCTTCGCGAAGGCCGCCGAGAGCCCGAAGCTCTCGTTGCCGCCCTACCTGCCGCCCGGTCGCGGCGCGGAGGGGTTCCTGTTCCCGGATACCTACCAGTTGGTGAAGAAGAACCTCGCGGCGAAGACGATCATCCACACGATGCTCGATCAGTTCGACGAGGAGGCGAAGTCCCTCGACCTCGTCGCGGGTGCGAAGAAGCTCGGGTATACGCCGTATCAGATCGTGATCGTCGCCTCGATGATCGAGCGAGAGGCGCAGCTCGACAACGAGCGCCCCCTGGTCGCGAGCGTCATCTATAACCGACTCGCCGCCAACAACACGCTCGGGATCGACGCGACGCTGCTCTACGACGACCCAACACCGGACGGAACATTGTCGACATCGGATCTGCAGACCGATAGCCCGTACAACACGCGGATCAACGCGGGGCTCCCACCGACGCCGATCGCGAGTCCGGGACGAGCCTCCTTGGAAGCGGCGCTGCATCCGGCCGACACCAAGTACTTCTATTACGTGCTGTGCCCGCCCGACGGCCCCGGCGTGCAACGGTTCGCCGTGACGTATCAAGAGCACTTGAAGAACGTGCAGGAGTGCCTCGGTGGCTGAGCCGCGGATCGGCGGCGCGACGCGCGTCGCCGCGGTCCTCGGCTGGCCCGTCACGCACAGCCTGTCGCCCGTGATCCACAACGCGGGGTTCGCGGCGCTCGGGATGGACTGGACCTACGTGGCGCTGCCGGTAGAACCGGGTGAGGTGCCGGCGGCGGTCGCGGGCTTGCGCGCGCTGGGGTTCGCCGGCGCCAACGTCACGATGCCCCACAAGGAAGCCGTCGCCGACGTGATGGACGACCTGACCGAGGACGCGGACCGGCTGCGGGCGGTCAACACGATCGAGGTGGTGCGCGATCGGCTCATCGGCCACAACACCGACGCGCCGGGGTTCGCGCGATTCCTTGCGCACGACGTGGGGTTCGAGCCCGCGGGCAAGACCGCGCTCCTGTTCGGCGCGGGCGGGGCCGCTCGGGCCTGCGCCCTGGCGGTCGCGCGCGCCGGCCTGACCCGGATCGTGGTCGCTCTCCGCGAGCCGGCGCGCGCCGCGCCGGTCGCCGACGCGCTCGACGGCTTCGCCACCGAGGTGGAGGCGATCGCGTTCGACGATGCGGCCGAGGCGTCGGCCGATCTGGTCGTGAACGCCACGCCGCTCGGTGCGCACGGGGAGGGACTTCCGCTGCCGAAGCTCGGCCCCGACGGGCTCTTCGTCGACCTGCTGTACCGGCCGGCGATGACCCCAGGGCAGCAGGCCGCACGGGCCGCCGGCGCGCAAGCGGTCGGCGGACTCGGGTTGCTGTTGCACCAAGCGGCCCTGTCTTTCGAGTTGTGGACCGGCCGTCAGGCCCCGCTCGAGGTCATGTCGGCGGCCGCCGTGGCGGCCCTCGCCGAACCGCCCTAGTTCCCCCGCCCGTTCGAGCCGGTTCCTCAAGGGCCTTCGTGCGTCCGACGATGCCTGACGCAGAGGAATCCCCGGAATGGATGAATTCGCCGCGCTCGCGCAGCGCGTCGTCTTGACCATGGACGACGTGCGAGGCTGTCTGGTGCTGTCTCGGGACGGCTTGGTCCTTGGCGCGTTCCCCGAGGATCAAGAGGCGGAGCTCAAGCCCGCCTGGCTGCGGTTCGTGCATGTCGGCGAGGCGCGCAAGGGCTTCGTCGAGTTCTCCGATCAGCTGTGGGCCTTCGTCCACCGTGGTCCGTACGCCGCGTTCGTCGTGACCGGGACGAGCGTCCGCCCGGGTGTGATGCTCGATCAGCTCGAGCAAGCGGTGATCGCCGCCGAGGAGACGCGCGCCAAGCAGAAGGAGATCACCCTCAAGGTGCCCGACGCAGCCGGCGCGCCGTCCGGACGTCCGCGGACGTCGCTGCACCCGCCGGCCGACCGACCCGCGGCGGCGCCCGTCGGCGCCAACGCCGGTGCGGAGGAGATGCCCTCGTTCGCTGCCCCGACTGGTGCCGCGGAAGGAGGTGGCGCCGCGCCCGATTGGAGCAGCGCCGACCCGGCGCAACTGCAGCAGATGCAGGCGATGCAAGAGCAGATGGCCGCGATGCAGGCCCAGCTGCAGCAGGCGCAGGCTTTGCAGCAGGCGCCGAACGCCCCGGCGCCGGCTCCGGCCCCCGCAGAGGCGCCCCCGACGTCGACGCAGCCGCTCAGCGGCTACCGCCGCCCCGAGTCCGCGGTGCCTCCGCCCGCATCGCCGTCGCCGGCCGAGCCCGCACCTTCGGTCGAGCAGCCGCGCGCAGAGCTCGGAGGCGCCCGTCCCTCGATCGAGGGCTCGGCATACGAGTCCGTGCTGTCCGACGAGCCGGCGCCGTTCGGCTCGGAGAGCTCGCCGTTCGCGCGGCTCGAGGCCGAGCAGGCCCAGGCCGCCGCGGAGCGGACCGCGCCACCCTCTGCCGCAGAGCCGACCGCGCCACCCGCTGCCGCAGAGCCGACCTCGCCACCCGTCACTGCCGAGCGCGCGACGTCGCCGGCGACCGACGATCCGTCCGGAGCCGACGCGAGCGCGTTCCGCACGGAGCCCCAGCGACTGATCTCTCCGGAGGCCACGCCGCCCCTGTCGGAGGACCAAGAAGAGCCGGGCGAGGTCGACCGCGTGCTGCTCGCGAAGGAGTTCTCGGGTCTGCTTCAGCTGGATGGGGACGACGACGAAGACTGATACCTGGACGACCTAGCCCGAACGGACCCCGGGGACGCGATGTCGCAGGTCAAGCGGAAGTCGAAGCAACTGGGTCAGATCTTGATCGAGCTTGGCTACATCACGCCTGCCCAACTGGAGACGGCGCTCGAGGAGCATCGCGCGACCCCCAAGTCACTCGGCCGGGTCCTGATCGACCTCGGGATGATCAAGGAGTCCGACCTCGTCCGCGCGCTCGCGGAGCAGGTCGGCCTGGAGTTCGTCGACCTCGCCGAGTTCCCGATCGACACGATCGCGACGGCCCTCCTTCCAGAAGCGCTTGCAAGGCGCTATCGCGCTCTGCCGATCGGGGAGCGGGACGGGCGGCTGCTGGTGGCGATGTCGGACCCGGCCAACGTCTATGCGCTGGATGACATCCGCACGATCACCGGTCGCGATGTCTTGCCGGTCGTCGCGACAGCGGCCGACGTCGAGAGCGCGATCCAGAAGTTCGCGAGCTTCGACTCCGGTGTCGAGGCGATGGCCAGCATCGTTGACGCGGTCGGGGATGAAGACGAGGACGCAGACCTCGACGCGGCGGTCGAGGACGCGCCGATCGTCAAGCTGGTCAACGCGATCATGACCCAGGCGGTCGCCGACCGCGCCTCCGACGTGCACATCGAGCCCCGGGAACACGACGTCCGGATCCGGTTCCGTGTCGACGGTGTGCTGATGGAGCCGATGCCGCCGGCGCCCAAGAACATCCAGAACGGCCTGATCAGCCGCATGAAGGTCATGGCCGATCTCAACATCGCCGAGAAGCGCGTCCCGCAGGACGGTCGCATCGGGATGAAGGTCAGCGGCAAGCAGCTCGACCTCCGGATGGCGACGCTGCCAACGGTCTATGGCGAGAAGGTCGTACTCCGGATCTTGGACACCTCACACGCACTGCTGCGGCTGGAGGATCTCGGGTTCCTGGAAGGCTCCTACAAGCGGTACTCGGCCTCGTTCCAGAAACCGTACGGAGCGCTGCTCGTGACCGGCCCGACGGGCTCCGGGAAGTCCACCACGATGTACGGCACGCTCAACATCCTCAACAACATCGACAAGAACATCATCACGGTCGAGGACCCGGTCGAGTACCGGCTCGCGGGCGTCAACCAGATCCAGGTCAATCCGAAGGCTGGTCTGACGTTCTCGGCGGCGCTCCGTTCGATCTTGCGCGCCGACCCCGACATCGTGCTGATCGGTGAGATCCGCGACAAGGAGACGGCCACGATCGCGATCGAGGCGGCGCTGACAGGCCACCTCGTACTGTCCTCGCTGCACACGAACGACGCTCCGAGCGCGATCACGCGGCTCGTCGAGATGGAAGTGGAGACCTTCCTCGTCGCGTCGGCGATCGACTGCGTGGTCGGACAGCGGTTGGCACGCAAGCTCTGTGAGCGCTGCAAAACGCCCTTCCGCCCCGATGAGAACGAGCTCTACGCGGCCGGCTACCCGGATTGGCTGTGGCCCGAGATCCAGGAGCTCCACAAGCCCGCGGGGTGTCCTGCCTGCGCGAATACCGGATTCCGGGGCCGGATCGGCCTGTACGAAGTGATGCAGATGACCGAAGAGATCGAACGGCTAACGGTGGAGCGTGCGTCTGCCGATGCCATCAAAGCCGTCGCGGTGCAGCAGGGGATGATGACGCTCCGCGACGAC
>DASYOY010000162.1:0-3148 GCA_036007245.1 Actinomycetota bacterium
GCGCAGGACATGCAGGAGTTCTACGCGGACATCCATCACATCGTCGGCGAACTGATGTACGCCGAGAGCTTCTACATCGTGCTGTACGACGAGGACCGCCACGCGCTCAACTGGGCCTACGGTGTCGACGAGTCCGGCGACACCTTCCCGGATCCCAACGTCTGGGAGCCGATGGGCACCGGCGAGGCGCGCGGGCTGACCGCGTACGTCCTGCGGGAGGGTGAGCCGCTCTTCGTGACGTTCGACGAGATCCAGAGGATGGCGACCGCCGGAACGATCCAGATGCTCGGCTTGCCCTCCGTGGACTGGCTCGGCGTGCCGCTGCGAGCCGAGGGCAGAACCGTGGGCGCGATGGTCGTGCAGAGCTACCGCGAGGACGTCCATCACACCGACCAAGACAAGGAGGTCCTGGCGTTCGTCGCCACGCACGTCGGGTCGGCGCTCAGCCGCGCGCGGGCGATCGAGGAGACCCGCCAACGGGGCGCCGAGCTCGCGCTCGTGAACGACGTGCAGCGCGGGCTCGCCGAGAAGCTCGAGATGCAGGCGATGTACGACCTCGTCGGCGATCGCATCCAGGAGATCTTCGACGCCCAGGTCGTGGACATCGCGATCCTCGATACCGCGACGACCCTCGTGCACTTCGCGTATGTGATCGAGCGCGGCGTTCGGTTGTATGACGAGCCGATCCCGCTCATCGGCTTCCGTCGTGTGGCCACGGAGACCATGGAACCGGTCGTGATCAATGAGGACATCGCGCGTCTGTCCGCCGCGGCCGGGCAGCCGTACGTGATCTCAGGCGAACCGCCGAAGTCGGCGGTCTTCGTCCCGCTCGCCGTCGGCGGGCGAGCCACGGGCGTGATCTCGTTGCAGAACCTCGATCGAGAGAACGCGTTCACCGAATCCGACATCAGGCTCCTCACCACGCTCGCCGGCAGCCTCAGCGTCGCACTCGAGAACGCGCGGCTCTTCGAGGAGACACGAGCGCGGAACGCTGAGCTCGCGTTGATCAACGAGGTGCAGCGCGGCCTCGTCGAAAACCTCAACAGCCAGGCGATGTATGACCTCGTCGGCGACCGACTCCACGACATCTTCGACGCCCAGATCGTCGACATCGGTGTGCTGGACGCCGATGGCCGGGTCTTCCACTTCCCGTACACGATCGAACGGGGCGAGCGGTTCCCCGACAAGCCGATGGAGGTCCTCGGGTTCCGCAAGTACGTCATCGAGACCAAACAACCATTGCTGATCAACGAACGGTTCGAGGAGCGCGCAGCCGAGTTCGGGAACCCGATCGTGCACCAGGGCGCCCAGGCGAAGTCGGTTCTGTTCGTCCCGCTCGTCGTGGGATCCCAGGCGACCGGCGTGATCCTCCTGGGCAACCTCGACCGCGAACAGGCGTTCACCGATGCCGACGTCCGGTTGCTGTCGACCCTCGCGAGCAGCCTCAGCGTTGCCCTCGAGAACGCGCGGCTGTTCGAGGAGACGCGTCAGCGCAATGCCGAGCTCGCGCTCATCAACGACGTGCAACGCGGGCTCGCGCAGAACCTCGACATGGACGCCATGTACAACCTGGTCGGCGACCGGATCCGCGAGATCTTCGATGCCCAAGTGGTCGACATCGGGATCGTGGACCCGAACGACGGCCTGCTGCATTTCCCGTATTCGATCGAGCGCGGGGAGCGATTCCCGGACGAACCGATCCGGCCGGATCAGGGTTTAACGGCCGTCGCGCTCGAGCGCAAGGAACCGATCCTCGTCAAGCGCCCGGTGGACGCCGCGGCCATCGCCCCGATGGTGTTGCTCGGGACCGGTGAGCCGGCGAAGTCGGCGCTGTTCGTGCCGCTCATCGTCGGCGGCGTCGCCATGGGGCGGATCTCCCTGCAGAACCTGGACCACGAGTACGCCTTCGACGAAGCAGATGTGCGTTTGCTGGTCACGCTGGCCGGAAGCCTGAGCGTCGCCCTCGACAACGCCAGGCTGTTCGAGGAGACGCGCCAGCGTGCCGCGGAGCTGTCGGTGATCAACGACGTCGGCCAGGCGTTCGCCGACCAGCTCGACCTCGAGACGCTGATCGACCGGCTGGGCGACCAGTTGCGTGTGGTCTTCAACGCCGACATCGTGTACATCGCGCTCCACGATGAGACGACCAGTCTCATCGACTTCCCCTACTTCAGCGAGGGCGGCGTTCGGAACCGTGACCAGGCGTCCCTCCCGTTCGGAGAAGGCTTCGTCTCGCAGATCCTCGTGCAGCGCGAGCCGCTCCTGCTCAACCGGGCCGACTCGTTCCAGGCCGTCGGCGTCGAGATCGTCGGCACACCCGCCAACTCGTATCTGGGCGTCCCGATCATGGTCGAGGGCCGCGCCATCGGCGTGATCAGTGTCCAAAGCATCACGGAAGGGGGCCGATTCGGCGACGACATCCGCCTGCTGTCGACGATCGCAGCCAACGTCGGCGCCGCCATCCAGAACGCGCGGCTCTACCGCGAGACCCAGCGCCGGGCGAGTGAGATGGCAGCCCTCGCGGAGCTCGGCCGTGAGGTCGGCGGCACGCTCGATATCGACGCGGTGATCGAGCCGATCGCACTGCGAGCCGCCGAGCTCCTCGACGCCGATACGAGTGCGGTGTTCTTGGAACAACCAGATGGACTGTTCAAGCCGATCGTCGTGCGCGGGGAATCCGCCGAAGAGATCAAGGCGGACACGATCTCACCGGGGGAAGGCATCATCGGCGACCTCGCCGCTCGAGGCGCCGCCGGGTTCATCAACGACACGAACGCGGACCCTCGGGCGGTGATGATCCCGGGTGCGACCGAGCACTCCGACGAGCGCCTCATGGCGGCGCCGCTCGTCGTCCGCGGCCATGTCACGGGGATGATGGCCGTGTGGCGAGCCGGTCGCAGCGAGCCGTTCACCGAAGAAGACCTGAGCTTCCTGAACGGGCTGGCGCAGCAGGCGGCGATCGCGATCGAGAATGCCCGGCTGTACCGCGAGGCGCAGGACGCGCGCGAGGTGGCCGAGCAGGCGAACGCCGCGAAGAGCGCGTTCCTTGCCGCAACGAGCCACGAGATCCGCACGCCGATGAACGCGATCATCGGGATGAGCGGCCTGCTGCTCGAGACATCGCTCGACGCCGAGCAACGCGACTACG
>DASYOY010000163.1:0-20447 GCA_036007245.1 Actinomycetota bacterium
TCGCGCCTTCGAGGGCGCACGTGCACGTCACCTATCAGGTCGCGGACGCCTACGGCATCACGGGGGGCGCTTCCCTCAGCGGCACCTACACCGATCCGATGGGTATACCCATCACGTTCACGTATCCGAGCACGTGGTTCGCTCGCTCAGTGTCGGCAACGACAGATGGCTTGTCGGAAGGCGCGGCGATCTCCAACATTGAAGAAGGAGTTCCTTCGACAGATCCCGGCCCAATGCCCGATGCTTCGCCCCCGTTGGACTTCGTCAGGGTGACGGTCTTCACGGCGTACGGGCGAAATGGCCCGATAGTCCCGGACTCGGAGCTGCCACTGTCGATGGATAACGCCAAGGTGTCGCCCGGTCCGGAGAACGTCAGGGTGCTCGACGCTCAGGTCGCCGGTGTGCCGCTCGTGATTGCGGTCAGCGCCGGACCGAACGCCTCCCAGGCTGATATCGCTGCTGCGGACGAGATCGTCGCTTCGATCAGGCCGACCGCTGACACCGCGTCTCCAAGCACGTCCGTCTCTTCCAGCAACTACGCCTTCTCGGACTTCGAGGTCAGACCCAGCACCGATCACTCTGGCAACGTGGTTCCCGCGAGCGCAGATGTGACCGTAACCCAACGCTGGTCAACCGGTGCCTTCCCTGGCGAGCATCAATGCAGCCTCACGGTCTTGGACGCGAGCGGCCGTCAGATCGGGACCTCGGACTTTCAGTTGATGAACATGCCATCATCGGTCCGCCACCCGATGCCGGTCGACGTGAACGGTCCAATCGACGGCGCAACGGCGACCGGCTCGTGTGATCCGGCCCGATTGGACGACCCGGTGGCCTACTCGACGGCTGTCACAGGGTTTACGCTGACCGATTGGGGCATCGACGTTGAGTACCAAGTGACGCAGCCTCCGGTGGTCGCGTCATGGCAGGAGATCTCCGCGCAGGCTTGCACGGTGGCCGCGTGGGACGAGAGCGGAATCCTGGGGAGTGGCCACTTCACACTCAATGTGCCCGATGGTGCTTACCGGACAGGTGTCGATATGGACTCGAACGCTGCTCAGCAGGTTACGAAGGCAACTGTGACGTGTGAGCCGTTCGCTCACGAGGGCACATTCCCAGACCCTTCAGGTCCGTCGTCGTGAACACGCTGTTGACCGCGCAAGGCATGATGTCAGTGTGAGCACCCGACGTGGTTGGATCGTCGGCGCAGCGGCCGGGGTCGCAGTAGTCGCGGTAGCGATCTCGGTCGCGTTCGGCGCTGGCTGGCTGGTGCAGCGACCACACAACGTGGGCGTAGCCTCCGACAGCACCAAGGGCGTCGTCTCCGGCAAGCTCTTCTTACAGATCGGCCCGCGCCCAGCAACACCGATCTTCGGGAGCGTCGCCTTTGTCGACGTCACACGGATCGGCGGAGCGCAGGCGTACGGTGCCCCCGCGTACGCGGCTCCGACCAACCCAGACGGAACGTTCTCCGTCGCGGTGGACCCGGGACTCTACGAGGTCACCGGGATGGCCATCAGTACGAGACCTTTGGACGGAGGTGGACGACGGACCTGCACCATGCCGCGGCGGCCGGTTCTGGTTGGTGAGGGTGACCATGTGACCGCGAACGTCCGATGCGAGACCGCGTGGCCGTAGATGAGCAGCCGGCGCGGGTGGATGATCGGCGTACTGGTCGTCGTCGTCCTCGCGACGGCCTTTATCCGCAGTCAACCCTCGGGACCTGCAGCGGGGCCGTCTCCACCCAGCTCATCCAGCACACCACCTTCGGACCATGCGGGGTGGAACTCCTACGGCAAGCCGCCGATCCGCTTCGCGTACCCCGACCAGTGGCACCCCCAGCGGTTCGAGTTCTTCTCGGAGTTCTCCTCGCCCCTCGTCTACCTGAGCAACCAACCGATGGGGAAGCTGTGCTTCCACCCCCAGCCTGGGACAAGGTCGTGCCGGACGTGGCCGATACCTGCGCTCCCTGAAGGTGGAGTCGTCCTGAGGTGGACGGCGAACGGGTTCCCGGGGTGGCATTTCTCTCACGCGAAGGGCACCGAGACGACCATCGATGGTCATCGCGCCAAAGTCGCGGTCGGCGGGTCTTCATCGCTGTGCCAACAGGTCGGAGGCACGCCGATGACCGTGACCGTCGAACGTCCCGGCATCCCGGACAACTGGTACGAACTGGACGCCTGCTTCAACGACTCTTCGACGACCGACTTCCGGACCGAGATCGAAACGATGCTCGGAACGGTTCACATCCCGGCCCACTAGATGCGACTGCGATCGAGTCATGATGCAGGGGTGAGCAAGAGACGTGGACAAGTCGACCGGCGACTCGTTGTGATCCTCGCGGCCTTGATCGCATCAGTGGTCGGGATCGCCGCTGGCTTCGCGGTCGCGGTGCACGTCGACGACACCGCGTCGGTGAGCAGCGTCCCTGCCGTCCGGGCTGGTCCACCCGGCGTCTTCATGGCAGTCGATCCGACCACGCCCAACATGTACGTGGCCGCCCTGTCCACTTCTCCGGTCGTCGTCCGCAACGGATGCGTCCTCTTCGGTCAGGGCGGGTACCTGTCGCTCCCGATCTGGCCGAAGGGTTTCACAGCCGACCACGACGCGAGTGGGGATCTGGTTATCAGGGACACGAGCGGAGCAGTCGCCGCGGTCGAGGACCAGTCGCTCAGGATGGGTGGCGGTTTCATCGCCGAGTTTCAGCCAGCGGCCAAGGTCATGCCTAAGGACTATCAGGTCACCAAGGTGGAGCAGTCGCTTGGTTATTCGATCCCCGAGAGGTGCCTCGCTGACATCTATGGCATCTGGCAAGTGGGACAGATCGAGGGCTGACTAGAGCGACCTTCGCGCGACCCATCTATCCACGCCGCGACTCGGCTATCCCGAGCTGCCCGATATATGCGCGGGAGAGCGGTCAGCCGACCTATGAGGCTTCGATGCCAAGCGCATCGGAACCGACGCGACGATTAGTCCCAGAGCGAGAACAATCACGCGAAGATCGACGTTGTTGTCGACGAAGATCGTCGGGTTCTGCGGGACGTCGCCAGCCGTGCAGTACGACACAGCTTCGGAGCGTGACGTGACTGAGACGTCCCAGCCCTCTCCGCACGAGTACCGCGTCTTGACGCCGAACACGGCGACCCAGATGGCGATACCGACTACGACTCCCGCCAGGATGTAGAACCGGGACCTCGTCAACCGCAGCGAGACTAGTCGCTGTGACGGCGCGGGTGGGCCGTGATGTTGGTGTGGGCAGCCGCTAGTCCCCGTCGGCTCGTGTCCGTTCGGCTAGCCAGGCGACGACCAGCAAGCCAATGCCAAGTGCGATGAGCGCGATCGTCGCAGGCATATCCCACGAGGCTGATACGTAGTAGACGTCACATGGCCGTGCACGGGCGGCTCGCAGCCGCGCTGAACCGGACGCCCGAGCCACGCGACGACAGGTGCTGCCAAAAGAGCCACGATGCCGAGCCATCGGAGCGCTCGAACCATGCGAGGAAACTACCTGCGGGGACCGGCCAGGGCTAGCAGCAAGAGGCGATGGCAAACAGTGATCCCGCCATCCATAACACGGCGAGAACCCCAAGGGTCCACCCGAGCCACTTACCCAACCGCGTTTCGGCCCTTCGTGTGCCCAGGACGGCAACGAAGAGGACGGCGAACGGAAGGATGAAGCCCACGAGAACGACATCGAACACCACAGCTGCACGCTACCCCCAGCATGGCGGGGCGCCTCGCGGCTAGCGTTCGACTACGGACACACGTCACCGACGGACGCTCAGGCCGTCGACTAGAGATCCGGCCTCATCGTCGCGGCGTTTGTCCCGGGCTTCGATGATGACTTCCCAGGCGTGCACTATGCGGTGCTCCTGCCAAGCGTTGAGACATGTGTGGCGCGGGTCCTGGGCAGAACCGACCACTGGTTCCGGGAGGAGCCGTCACGCGCGACATGCACGCCTCGTTCGCGATCGCTGGGGTCGACGCCCGGTCCGTGATCGACGCCGACCCCGACGTCCGCGTGGTCACCGAAGAAGTCCTGCGCCGCTACGAGGCCGGGATGCATGCGTATCCGACCGCCGGGGCCCTGACCGGCTGGACCCGCCCGGCCATCCCGCGTAGCATCACCCACTCGAGGGAGGGTCGACGTGGCGATCAACGATGTGGTGGAGCATCTCGCGGTCGTTCCGATCTTCGACGGCTGCTCGAAGAAGGACCTGCAGACCGTGGCTCGCCAGGTCCGCGAGATCTCGCACGACGCCGGCTACGTGGTTGCGACCGAGGGCGACCCCGGCGCCGGCCTGTTCGTGATCGCGGAAGGCGAGGCCGACGTTTCGATCGGCGGCAAGAAGGTCAACCACCTGAAGGCCGGCGACTTCTTCGGCGAGATGGCCCTCCTGGACGGCGGTCCTCGAACGGCGACGGTCACGTCGACCACGCCGATCAAGCTCTACGCCCTCACCGAGTGGGTGTTCCGCGGCCTGCTGGTCGAACACCCCACCATCGCGATGCGCACGCTCGAGACGATGGCGGCTCGGTTGCGTGGCGCGACCAAGCTCGCCACCGCCTGAGCGAGCGCGCGGCGGCGCCGAAGATCTCCGGATCAGGTCGGCGCATCGATGCAACGATGTCCTGCCGAGTCGAGACAATGAAGCCATGACCAGCTCAGGTGGAGGTCCAGGGGTTCCCGCGGCCGCGCCCGACGAGGTCCAACGACTCGCCGAGCAGCGCGCTGACGCCCGCGCGGCGAGGGACTTCGCCGCGGCCGACGCCCTTCGGGATGAGATCGCCGAGCACGGATGGGTGGTCACCGATGCCCCGGGCGGCTTCGATCTCGAACCCGCCGAGCAGGACCAGCCCGCGCCCGTCGCGGCGTCAGAGGTCGAGTCGACGCTCGACCTCGAGCCGACCTTCGACGTTGCGGTTCATTGGGTGTGCGAGGGATGGCTCGACGATATCGACCGCGCGATCGCCGCCTTCGCGGCGAACGCCGGTTCGCGCCGCCTGCAGTTTGTGGTCGCGGATGTCACCGGCGAGGCCGTCCCACGCTGGGGTGCGCGCGACGACGTGGAGGTCGTCTGGGTCCGCGACGACACGGGCTGGGCCGCGGCGCGCAATGCCGGGCTCTCTCGGTCGCTCGCCCCGATCGTGATCGCGGTCGACGGATCGATCGAGCCGACCGGTGATGTCTTCTCACCGATCGAGACCGCGCTCAAGGATCCGGCTGCCGGCGTGGTGGGGCCGTTCGGCATCGTGACCGAAGACCTCCGCGAGTTCGATGAAGCCTCGGACGAAGGCCCGTGCGATGCGGTCGAGGGCTACCTGATGGCGTTCCGTCGAGAGGTGCTGACCGACGTCGGCGGCTTCGACGAGAAGTTCAAGTGGTATCGCACGGCCGACATCGATTGGTCGTTCAAGGTGAAGGACGCGGGGCTCGGCTGTCGCGTCGTGTCGCTCCCGGTGACCAAGCATGAGCACCGTGCGTGGGCGGCAGCCAGCGACAAGCAGCGCACGTCATGGTCCAAGCGCAACTTCTACCGGTTCCTGGATCGCTACCGCGACCGATGGGACCTCGTGTTGTCCGGCGAGCCCGACCACCATGATCACGACCACGATCATGAGCACCGTCACGAACGGCCGGTGACGATGCCGGAGGGTCGGTAGGAGGAGCTCGTCAGTCCGCCGGCATCGGCGGTGCGGGCGGCATGTACGGCGTTGGCGCGGGGGAGCGCTGTGCGACCGGCTCGGGCGTTGCCGCGGCCGCAGCTTCGTCGGCGGCCCGCTGGTCGAGCGCTCGCCGAGCCTCCTCGGGCGTCGGGATCGGCTTCTCACCCTTCACGTAGGCGATCAGGTCCTCGCCCTCGATCGTCTCGATCGAGATCAACAGCGCCGACAGCTGATTCAGTAGCTCGCGCTTCTCGGTGAGGATCGCGAGCGCGCGCTCGTGGGCCTCGTCGAGCAGCCGGCGCACCTCGTCGTCGATCAGCTCGGCGGTCTTCTGCGACACCTGAGGCCCGCCGGCGAACGGGTTCTGCTGACGTTCCTCGTCGCCGAGCGAGATGGGGCCGACGTCCTCGCTCATGCCCAGCATCGTGACCATGGCGCGGGCGGTGTCGGTCGCCTTCTCGAGGTCGTTGTGCGCACCGGTCGACACGACGCCGTCGTAGTAGATCTCCTCCGCGGACCGGCCGCCCATCGCGAACGCCATGGAGTCCTTGAGCTCGGGTTCGGTGCGCATGAACCGGTCCTCGGTCGGGCGCACCCACGTCACGCCGAGCGCGGCGGTGCCGCGCGGCACGATCGTCACGCGGTGCAGCGGGTCGATGTTCTCGGAGCTGACGGCGACGAGGGCGTGGCCCATCTCATGGACGGCCGTGCGCTCCTTCTCGTTTTCGGAGAGCACTCGCGATTTGCGCTCGAGGCCGAGCGACGCACGGTCGATCGCCTCGTCGAGCTCGAGCTCGGTGACGGCGTTCTTCTCGCGGCGGGCGGCGAGCAATGCGGCCTCGTTCACCACGTTCTCGAGGTCGGCGCCGGTGAAGCCCGGTGTGCGGGCCGCGATCGTCGTCAGGTCGACCCGGGGGTCGAGAGCGACGCCCCGCGCGTGGACCCGCAGGATCTCCTCGCGGCCCCTCAGGTCCGGCCGGTCTACGACCACCTGGCGGTCGAACCGACCCGGCCGGATCAGCGCCGGGTCGAGCACGTCCGGGCGGTTCGTGGCGGCCATGATGATGACGCCCTTGGAGGCGTCGAATCCGTCCATCTCGACCAGGAGCTGGTTCAGGGTCTGCTCGCGCTCGTCGTGCGCACCGAACCCGGCACCCATCGTGCCGGAGCGGCCCTTGCCGATCGTGTCGATCTCGTCGAGGAAGACCAGCGCCGGGGCTTTCTCCTTGGCTTGCTGGAAGAGCTCGCGAACACGGGCCGCCCCGAGCCCGACGAACATCTCAACGAACTCCGAGCCGCTCATGAAGAAGAACGGCACGTTCGCCTCACCGGCGACCGCCCGCGCAAGCAAGGTCTTGCCGCATCCCGGAGGCCCGAGCAGCAGCACGCCCTTGGGGATGCGCCCGCCCAGTCGCTGATACTTCTTCGGGTTGCGGAGGAATTCGACGATCTCGTGCAGCTCCTCCTTCGCCTCGTCGACACCGGCGACGTCGGAGAAGGTGGTCTTCATCTCTTTGCGGTCGTAGATCTTGACCTTGTTCTTGCCCATGTTGAGCGGGTTCGCCCCGCTCGCGCCCACGCGCCGGAACAGGAACCAGTACGCCAGCCCCATCAGCAACACGAGCGGCAGGACGCTATAGAGGAGTCCCAACCATGGGCTGGGCGTCGAGAACGCGTAGGAGATGTTGTGTTGCGCCAGCCAGTCCGTGTACGCCTGGTCGATCGTCACGTTCGTCGACAGCTTCGCGGTGTAGTTCTGCGTCGACCCGCCGGTCGTGACCGACCACGACACCGAGCTGTCGGAGATCTTCACCGGCGTCTGGGTGTCGACCTGGCCCGCGTTGACCGCGTTCTGGAATTCGCTGTACGGGACCTCCTTGGCGCCGCCGGCGAACGAGGAGAACTGGTTGAAGGCGAGCAGGGCCGTGATCGCGAGGGCGATCACGATCCATGGCGTCATCCTTGGACGGGGAGGCGTGCCGCCGCCCGCACCGTTGGGGCGCCGGCCGTTTCCGGGGGTGTTGTCGGGCATCTGGCCTCCATCTTCGCATCCGAGTGCACGAATGACAGACAACGGGACACTCAGGTTCGTTGTGATGTCGTCCCGATAGGCTTGTCGGATGGCCCAGCCCGCAGCTGAACCGAACGATCCACGCCTGCGCGAGCGGTTCGAGCGCGACGTCTTGCCGCTGCTGCCGTCCCTGTACGGCGCCGCGATGCGGATGACCCGCAACCGGTCCGATGCCGAGGATCTGGTCCAAGAGACCTATCTGCGGGCCTACCGGGGGTTCGGCGGGTTCCAGGAGGGCACCAACCTCAAGGCGTGGCTGTACCGGATCCTGACGAACAGCTACATCAACACCTACCGGAAGAAGCAACGCGAGCCGCAGATCGTGGACGGTCCCGAGGACGTCGATGAGTGGTACCTCTACGACCGGCTTGGCGGCCGCAGCGTCGAGGACTCCGCCGAGACAACGGTGCTTGACACGATCCCGGATCAGGCTGTGAAGGACGCCGTCGAGTCACTGCCCGAGCGCTTCCGCCTGCCCGTCCTGCTCGCCGACGTCGAAGGCTTCTCGTACAAGGAGATCGCCGAGATCATGGACACGCCGATCGGCACCGTGATGAGCCGGCTTCACCGGGGAAGGAAAGCGCTCGAGAAGGCGTTGTGGGAAACGGCCAAGGAGCGAGGATTCGTCGATGCGTGAGCGTGAAGGTGGACCCGACTGTACCGAGACCCTCCTCGAGGTCGAGGCCTATCTCGACGGCGAGGTGGACCCCGACCTCGCTGCCAGCATCACCGAGCACCTGTCCGGCTGCTCCCCGTGCTTGGACCGCGCGGAGTTCCGCAAGCATCTGAAGGAGATCGTCGCGACGCGCTGCATCGAGAAGGACGTGCCCGAGGCACTCCGCGACCGGATCCGGGCGATCATCGCCGACCCGTAACGCTCGCGCACCTGCGTGTGACGGTGCGTGTGAGCACGGATGACGACCGGCCCCGCCTGGGGCATGCTTTCCACCACGCGATCGCACGGGGGGTTCGATGCAGGACACGGCAGCGCTCGGCACGATCCTCGGGGTGTGGGCGCACCCGGATGACGACATCTTCTGTTCCGCGGGCTTGATGGCGACGGCCGTGCGCAACGGCCAGCGGGTCGTCGACGTGACTGCCACGCGTGGCGAGGGCGGCTCGATGGATGAGGAGCGGTGGCCGCCCGAGTCGATGGGCGACGTCCGCACGAAGGAGCTCTTGCGCTCGCTCGAGATCCTCGGCGTGATGGAACACCGGTTCCTCGACGGGCCCGTCGACGTCGATATGCAAGCCCATCTGGACGAAGCCGGCGCCGAGCAGGTGCGCGCGATCATGCAGGAGATCGACCCCGACACGATCCTCACGTTCGGCCCGGACGGGATGACCGGGCACCAGGGGCACAAGGATGTCTCACGCTGGACCACGGAGGCCTTCCGGACCGTCGCGAAACCAGGCGCGCGCCTGTTCTATGCGACGCAGACGCCGGAGTTCGTCGAAGAGGTCGTGCCGTCGCTCGAGCAGTTCGACATCTTCTTGCCGGGCACGCCGCCGGTGACGGCGAAGGCCGACCTCGGCATCGACTTCTCGTGCGACGACGCAGCGTTGGAGCTGAAGATCACCTCGCTCGAGGCGCATGAGAGCCAGATGGAAGGGCTCCTCGAGGTGTTCGGCGAGGAGGGCCTCCGGCGGTTCCTACGCGATGAGGCGTACCGCGAAGGGCCGGAGGGCGGCCGATGAGCGCCGTCTCGAAGCAGATGGCCGAGATCATGCGGGTGCTCGGGCCGTTCGGAGAGTTCGGGACCGACGACGAGCTCTGGGAGGCGATGCGGCGTCCCGAGGCGTGCGACTTCATGTTCGGGAACCCGCACGACGTGGCGCCGCCCGACTACGTCGAAGCGCTCGTGCGAGCCGCGCGGCCGACCGGCAAGGATCACTACGCCTACACGATGGACCTGCCCGAGGCGGTCGCGTCGATCGGCGAAGACCTCCGCGGTCGCTTCCCGGTCGCGTTCCGCGACGAGGACATCCACCTGACGAACGGCAACTTCGTCGGCTTGGCGATCGCGCTGCGGACGCTTGTCGATCCCGGCGACGAGGTCATCTTCGTCTCGCCGCCGTGGTTCTTCTACGAGACCTTGATCGTCGCGGCCGGCGCGACGCCCGTGCGGGTGCTTGCCGACGGTGCGCATGACTTCGACCTGGACCTCGGGGCGATCGAGGCCGCGATCACGCCGCTGACGCGCGCGATCATCGTGAATTCGCCGCACAACCCGTCGGGCAGGATCTACACGCCGGATCAGCTCACCGCGCTGGCCACGATCTTGGACGAAGGCTCGGCGCGGTCGGGCCATCGGATCTATCTGCTGTCGGACGAGGCCTACAACCGGATCGTCTTCACCCCGCACACGTTCACGACGCCGGTCGCGTCCTACCCGCACTCCTTCCTGTTGTACACGTACGCCAAGACGCTGCTGTCGCCGGGTTCGCGGCTCGGGTACATCGCGGTGGGCCCCGAGGCGGAGGGCGGCGACGAGTTGCGCGCCGCCTTGCAGATCGGTCAGATCACGCTCGGCTGGGCCTACCCGGTCTCGATCCTGCAGCACGCGATCCCAGACCTGAACGCGATGGGGCCGGATATCCCGGTGTTGCAACGGCGGCGCGACACGCTCGTGTCGACGCTGCGCGAACAGGGCTACGACGTCGTGGAGCCGCAAGGCACGTTCTACATCCTGGTGCGTTCACCGATCGAGGACGACCGTCGGTTCGCCGAGGTCTTGCGAACACACGACGTGTTCGTGCTGCCGGGCGCGATGTTCGAGATGCCCGGATGGTTCCGGCTGTCGGTCACCGCCAACGACGACATGGTAGAGCGATCGTTGCCGGGGTTCGCCAAGGCGATCGCGGAGGTCATGACATGAGCGAGTACGCGTTCCTCGGTGCGGGAGAATTCGAGGACTGGCATACCGACGTCGACCGGTCACTGCTCGAGGGCCGTTCCGGGCCCGTGCTGGTCTTCGCCACCGCGTCGGCGCCGGAGGGCGACGAGGTCTACCAAAGCTGGGCCGACAAGGGCCTCGCGCATTACGCGGCGGCGGGGATCGACGCCGTCGCGCCGTCGTTGCGGACCAGGGAGGATGCCCACGACCCGGCGATCGTCGCGCAGGTCGATGAGGCCGCGATGGTGTTCTTCTCGGGCGGGAACCCCGCCTATCTCGCGAGGGTCTTGCTCGGGTCACCGGTCTGGGAGCGGATCCGCGAGCGGGTCGCGGACGGGTCGCTCGCCTACGGTGGCTGCAGCGCCGGCGTCGCGTGCCTGAGCGATCCGACGTTCGACTCCGATTCCGACGACGCGGACAGTGTGTGGGCGCCCGGCCTCGGGTACTTCCCGGCGATCTTGTTCGCGCCGCATTGGGACATCGTCGAGACGTGGATCCCCGGCGCACATACGTTCATCACCGCGGCCACTCCCGTCGGCGGCAAGCTCGTCGCGATCGACGAACAGACGGCGATCGTCGGCGACGGCTCCCAGTGGTCTGCGCACGGCGTCGGCGGCGTGTACGTGCACCATGAGGGCACCTGGGTCGCGGAGTACCGCGCCGGCGACCGTTGGGAGCTCCCGATGCTCATCGGCGGTGCCGCGCCGGCCGCCGGGTAGCATCGGCGGCATGTCCGACGCGTCGCCCGGGGCCCTGACGCGCGCCGATCCGATCGGCCTTCGCGCGCCCCAGGTGATCCGGATCCTCGGTGAGACCTACCCCGACGCGACCATCGCGCTGCACTTCTCGAACCCGCTCGAGCTGTTGGTCGCCACCATCCTGTCGGCGCAATGCACCGACGCGAAGGTCAACGAGGTCACCGCGGCACTGTTCCAGAAGTACCGAAGCGCCGAGGATTACCTGGCCGTGCCCGAGGACGAGCTGAAGGCCGACATCAAGCCGACGGGGTTCTTCAACCAGAAGGCGTTGTCGATCCGCGAGGCCTGCCGCCGGATCGTCGAGGTCTACGACGGGAAGGTCCCCGACACGATGGAGGAGCTGACGACGCTGCGCGGGGTCGCGCGCAAGACGGCCAACATCGTCCTCTCGAACGCGTACGGCACGGTCGTCGGCATCCCGGTCGACACGCACGTGAAGAGGCTCGCCAACCGGATCGGATTCTCGGCACAGCACGACCCCGACAAGATCGAGCAGGACCTGATGCGGCTCGTGCCCGAGGACCGCTGGTTCCACTTCAGCTACGAGCTGATCGATCACGGACGCGGGTTGTGCACTGCCAAGAAGCCGCGGTGCACGGAGTGCCCGATCGAATACCTGTGCCCGTCGAGCCAGGCGTGAGCTATACGGCAGGCTGGAGCAGCCGCTCTTCGGCTGCCTCGCGGCGACGCGCCCGGCGGATCACCCTGCGCTCCTCTTCGTCGAGGCCGCCCCACACGCCGGCGTCCTGGAACGTCGCGAGCGACCACTCGAGGCAGTCGGCCCGCACCGAGCAGCCGCGGCAGACGATCTTGGCCTCGGCGACCTGGGAGAGCGCGTCCTCGGAGGTGCCGATGGGGAAGAACAGCTCTGGGTCCTCGCCGATGCAGCGTGCCTCTGGCAGCCACCACATCTCTTCGGGATCGTGTCTGAATCGCCGTTCAGTCATAGGGCCCCATCACCTGCGGATATCGCCAAACCATCCACGTAGGCGTGAAGATAATGTCTGAACGACCATTCAGTCAAGCTCTGCTTCCCCTCATCGTGGCGCACCGGGGCGCTCCGACCGAGCGCCCCGAGAACACGCTTGTCGCGTTCGAGGCTGCGCTCGATGGCGGGGCAGCCGCCGTGGAGTTCGACGTCCGGGTCACCGCCGACGGGCACGCGGTCGTCATCCACGATGCGGCGCTCGACCGCACGACCGACGGCTCCGGCCTGGTGCGTGAACACACGCTTGCCGACGTGCTGGCGGTGCGGATCGAGGGCGCTGACGGGCGGTCGTACACGGTCCCGACGCTGCACGAGACGCTGGCGCTCGTATCCGGGCGAGGGGCCGTCGACATCGAGATCAAGAACGTGCCCGGCGATCCGGACTTCGATCCCGACGACGAGGTCGCGGTCGCGCTCGTGCATCGCGCGCTCGACGACGTCGCGTTCGTCGGCGACGTCATCGTCTCCAGCTTCAACCCGCGATCGATCACGGCCAGCCGTGAGCTGCGGCCCGAGGTGCCCACGGGGCTGTTGACCGATGTCGGCGTCGACGCTGCGGCCGCCCTGCACTTCGCGTCCGAACAGGGCTTTGCGTGGGTCCTGCCGTTCGCGGACCGGGTGGTCGAGCAGGGCGATCGATTCGCGGACGCCGTGCACGATGCAAGCCTCCTGCTCGGGACCTGGATCGTCGATGAGGGGGAGCGCGCCCGCGCGTTGCTCGCCGCAGGCGCCGACGCGATCGCGACCAACCTGCCGCGCGCGATCGTGGCGGCGTGTCGCGACCTGCTGCCGGCGTGATCCGCCGCAAGGAGCTGCCGCCGGAACTCCAGCCGGCGTTCCGGGCGTTCTCGGAAGTGGTTGACGCGATCGAGCCTGCGAAGGCTGCGGTCGCCGACGTGCTGCCCGGCACGCGGCTGCCCGGCCGACCGCTCGATGGCGCCCTGGCCGAGTTCCGCGCGGGGATCGAGCGCGCACGGACCGGGATGGATGGGTGGCGCCGGCCGGAGGTTGAGGCCGAGTGGCAGGCCTGCTCAGCGGCCCTCGATCTCGCGGTGGCCCGGGCGAAGGCGTTGGGCGACCAAGAGGACGACCCTGAGGGGTTCGAAGGGCTCCTCTGGACGGTCCAGGGCCTGATCGAGGCCCTCGATCCGTTCGTGGCTGCGGCCGAACGGTTCCGGAGCCTCCGGGTCCGGCCGAAGCGAACGGACTAGTTCCTTCGCTGGTGACGTGATCTCCGTGAAGTCCAAGCCGCTCACGATCTGGAACGGCCACGACGCGGTGTACTTCAACTACCTGAACCACCGGTCGATGGGCACCCCCGGCTGATCGGACGGGACACCGCGGCGCGGAACTGGGCCGGCCTTCGGCCCGACCCTTCCTATGCTCGGCGGGTGACCGAGCTCGCCGAGATCGATGCCGAGGTGGTCGTCTGTCGCGCGTGTCCGCGTCTCGTCGCCTGGCGCGAGGAGGTGGCGCGCGAGAAGGTCGCACGGTTCGTCGACCAGCCCTACTGGGGCCGGCCCGTGCCGGGCTTCGGCGATCCAGCGGCACGGGTCCTCATCGTCGGGCTCGCGCCCGCGGCGCACGGCGGCAACCGCACCGGCCGGATCTTCACGGGCGATCGCAGCGGCGACTTCCTGTACGCGTCGATGCACCGATGTGGTCTCGCCAACCAGCCGACGTCGGTCGCGAGGGACGACGGCCTCGAGTTGCACGGCGCGTACGTGGCCGCCGTGAACCGGTGCGCGCCCCCCGGCAATAAGCCGACCACGGACGAACGCGATCGGTGTCTTCCGTTCCTCGAGCGGGAGATCGCGGCGCTGACGGACCTGCGGTCGATCGTCGCGCTCGGCGCCTTCGCGTGGGATGGGATCCTCCGGGCGCTCGACGCGCTCGGCCATGCGACGCCGCGCCCGAAGCCTCGGTTCGGTCACGGCGCCGAGACGGCGATCGGTCCGTACCGGCTGATCGGCTGCTTCCACCCGAGCCAGCAGAACACGTTCACCGGCAAGCTCACCCCCGAGATGCTCGACGCGGTGCTGCGCGCAGCTTGATCTGACCCCGGACCACCGGGGTTGTCCGGGGTCGGTCGTATCTTCGAGCGCATGGGTCGCCATTCGCGCTTCTACGCGACGCCGGCTGAGAAGCCCGATAAGCCGGTCGATCGCGCGACGATCAAGCGCGTCGTGGGCACCTTTCGCCCCTACCGGAGCAAGGTCACGATCGTGGGGGTCTTGATCGCGATCACGTCCGGGCTCGGCGTCGTGAACCCGCTGCTGATCGTCTACATCTTCAACCATGGCCTGTTCGGTCTGGGTTCGCCGCCGGTCTGCAACGGCACCACGTGTCCGAACATGCACGTCGTCACCTGGGGGGTCGCCCTGATGATCGTGATCCCGATCATCACCGGCATCCTGGGGATCGGGCAGACGTATTACGCGAACTTCGTCGGGCTCCGCGTGATGCAGGACCTGCGGGACTCCCTGTACACGCACCTGCAGCACATGCCGCTGCGGTTCTTCACGTCGACCCGGACCGGTGAGATCCAGTCCAGGCTCTCGAACGACGTCGGCGGCGTGCAGACGGTCGTCACCGACACCGCGTCGTCGATCTTGTCCAACATCGTCGTGATCATCTCGACGTTGATCGCGATGCTCTTCCTGTCGGTCCCGCTCACGCTGCTGTCCCTGTGCCTGATGCCGTTCTTCCTGTGGCTCACGGTGAAGGTGGGTCGGGCTCGGCGCGAGGTCGCCACCACGACGCAGAAGACGATGGCCGATATGACCGCCGTCACCGAGGAGACGCTGTCGGTGAGCGGGATCTTGCTGTCCAAGACGTTCGGGCGACAGAACTACGAGATCGGGCGGTTCCAGCAGGAGAACGAGCGCCTGACTGGCTTGCAGGTGCGACAGACGATGATCGGGCGGTCGTTCTTCGCCGTGGTCGGCACGTTCTTCTCGATCACCCCGGCGCTCGTGTACCTCGTGGCCGCGATCGTGAACCACAACCACGGCTCCAACCCCGAGAACTGGCCGATCAACGCGGGGATCATCGTCGGCTTCACCACGTTGCAGTCGCGGCTGTTCTTCCCGATCGGGTCGATGCTGCAGGTCTCGACCGATGTGCAGTCGTCGTTCGCGCTGTTCGACCGGATCTTCGAGTATCTGGACCTGCGTCACGACATCGTCGACGCGCCGGATGCGGAGGGGCTCGTCAACGTGCAGGGCGAGGTCGAGCTCGACCACGTGCGCTTCCACTACGACCGCACGGACGACGTGCCACAGGACGATGCCGCCGCCACTGCCGATCGCACGTGGACGCTCGACGACGTCACGCTTCGGATCAAGCCGGGCCAGCTCGCGGCGCTCGTCGGCCCGAGCGGCGCAGGCAAGACGACGATCACCTACCTCGTGCCCCGGATGTACGACGTTCAGGAGGGCTCGGTCCGCCTCGACGGCCGCGACGTGCGCAAGCTCAAACTCGACTCGATCGCCGACGCCATCGGGATCGTGACGCAGGAGACGTACCTGTTCCACGACACGATCCGGCGGAACCTCTTGTACGGGCGCCCGGACGCGACACAGGAAGGGCTCGAGTCGGCCGCGCAGGCGGCCAATATCCACGCGCGGATCATGCAGCTGCCGGAGGGATACGACACCGTTGTGGGGGAGCGGGGCTACAAGCTGTCGGGCGGCGAGAAGCAGCGGCTCGCGATCGCCCGCGTGATCTTGAAAGACCCGAAGATCTTGATCCTCGACGAGGCGACGTCCTCGCTCGACACGACGTCGGAGCGACTGGTGCAGGCGGCGCTCGAGCCGCTGATGGAAGGCCGGACGACGATCGCGATCGCGCACCGGCTCTCGACGATCCTTGCGGCCGACGTGATCTTCGTGCTCGACCGCGGACAGATCGTCGAGCAGGGCCGGCACGAGGAGCTGTTGGCGAAGGGTGGGCTGTACGCGCAGCTCTACGAGCAGCAGTTCGCGGATCAGTCGGAGTCGGCGCCGAGCTCCTTGCGGTAGCCCATCAAGACGAACCCGTCCGGCAGCACCTCGTCGTCTCCGCGTTCGTAGCCGAGCCCGTCGTACATCGCGCGCGCCACGACCATCGGCTCGGTCGTGTGCAGCGTGATCTCGGTCTTGCCGGCGGCCCGCGCCCGCTGCTCGGCCTCGCGCATCAAGGCCGTGCCGATCCCGTGGCCCTGGTGGCCGGGCGCGACGCCCAGCATGCGGATGTGTGCGCGGTGGGCCTCGAGCGGGTCGTCGAGCGGGTTGACCCGCCGCGAGAGCTCGAGGGTGAGGCTGCCGACGATGGCACCGTCCTGCACCGCGACGAGCACCTCGGTCCGCGGCGCCCGATCGGCGACGGCGGCGATGCGTTCGAGGTAAGACTGGTCCCGAACGAAGCCCTCGTAGGCGGCCGCGGTGATCCGCCCGGCCTCTGCGTGCTCCGCGGCGGTCGCCTCCCGGATCTCCACGCGATCGAGGCTACCCGGGGCTCGGCGGCGACGTAGAGATCGCACCGTGCGACCTGCGTAGATGGTCAATGTCGTTGACCAAACCGGAGCCGTTCGCGAAGATGCCCGCGTGACCGACATCACTCGTCTGCTGCTCGAGGCTCGCCGGTCGCTGGCCTCGGAACTGGACGCTGACCTGGGCGAACGGGGGTATCCCGACCTTCGCCCCGGCCACGCCGCCCTGTTCCTGTCGGTGGATCGGCGCTCGGGGTCGCGGCTGACCGACCTGGCCGATCAAACCCGGTTGACCAAGCAGGCGATGATGTCGATGGTCGACGACCTGGAGAACCGAGGGTACGTGCGGCGCGTGCCCGACCCGGCCGACGCCCGGGCCAAGCTCGTCCGCCTCACCGCGCACGGGCGACGTGCCGCGGCGGAGTGCCGCCGTGCGGTCCAGGCCTTGGAGCAGCGGACGCGGCGCCTGCTCGGCGACCGGAGCTACGACGCGCTACGCGAGGCCCTTGAGCTGCTGTCCGAGCCGATCGAGTCGATCGACGGATAGCGCAGCTGTTCAGGTCCGGTCGACCTGGACCACGCTCCCCGCATCCGTCATCCCGACCCAGGCCGAGCTGTCGTTGACGGTCACCGAGCCCACGGTCGAACCCGGCAATCGAACCGGGCCGGCGATCGTGCGTCCGTCGCTCGGATCGAACAACGCGAGGTCGGCGCCCTGCGTCCCGGCGTACACCACCCAGAGTGCCTCGCCGTGCGCCGCGACCACCGTCGGCGCTGCGACGTTCAGCATCGACGGGGACGCGACGTCGAGCTGTCCGCACCGGCGCAGCGTCCGGGCGACCACGCACTGGACCCGGCCCGTGGTTCCCCACCACAGTCGCCCGTCTGCCGCGGCGATCGGCCCCGGCTGCGCCCCCGGCACCGGCACCGTCGCGCCGATCCCCGGGTCCAGCCGCACGATCGGCGGCTGTGTCGGGTCCGACGTCGCGACGAAGACGAACCCCGATGTCGCGGCGAGTTGATACGTGCCCTTGCCCAGGTAGTAGCTCTGGATCGTGTTGGCGGTGTACGGGTCGATCCAGGCGAGCATGCCGTTGGATCCCGCCACCCACGTGCGTCCGTCGACGGCGAGGACCGAGGAGATCGACCCGACCGAGGGCTGGAGCCGCTTCCCGATCGCTCCGTACGGACTGACCATCCACAGCGACCGGCCGCTCGCGATCCAGAGTCCGCCCTCGTTCGACGGCGTGAGCACGGCGCGATCGGACCAGGTGCCCCGTGCGACGACCGTCGCCACCCCGTCCGCGACGGTCGACAGTGTGCCTTCGCCGAGGACCCACGTCGTGCCCGCTGCGTCGGCGACGACCGACCCCTCGCCGGACACCGTGGCGCCGAGTCGCAGCCGGTGCGGCGGGGCGTTCGACACATGCTCGACGGAGATCGGGGTGGATGCGCCGCCGGAGGAGGCCACGTGTTGTTCGAGCGGCGACAGGGTCATGGACCAGACGCCGCCGGCGAACGCCGCGCCGAGGACGAGCGCGAGCGCCGCGATCGGCCATCGGTGGTGCGGCGGCATCGGGGTGCCCATGGTGCCCTCCCAGCGCCTGCCGCCGCCATGGTCGGGCAGGTCTCGTAGCATCGAGATATGCCCCAAGAGGCGACCGGCAAAACCGGCGTTCCTTCGCAGACGCGTCAGAAGCCCGAGCGGCCGCGCGACGAACTGGGTCGTCCCCTCCCGTGGGGCGCCGAGACGCGTCTGCACCTGCCGGACTTCGACGCGATGTCCACCGAGGAGAACGACAAAGCTGCCCGGAAGTTCCTCGTCGATCGGAATTTCTTCGGCGCGCACGAGGCGTGGGAGACCGCCTGGAAGCAGTCGAAGGGCACCGGGGACGAGGAGCTGTTCAAGGGCTTGTCCCAGCTGGGGGCCGGCTACGTGCATCTGCTCCGCGGGAACGCCCACGGCGCGACCACGCTGCTCCGGCGCGCCGCCTCGCGTGTGGGACGCTATCCGACGGGCACGCTCGGGATCGAGACCGCCGCCCTCGCCGCGCGGCTCGAGGACGATGCCCGCGGGGTCGAGACCGGCCAGATCGTTCCGGGCCCGGACGCGGCGTTCCGGCCGTTGGCCGTGTAGCCTGGTGCAACCGCATCCCGGGGGGTCCGGGTTGCGCGGCAGGAGACCCGATGGCCACGCAGTACACCGAGATCGAATGGAAGGGCCGCACGGGCCCGTTCCCCCTGTTGCTGGGTCCCGGGGTGTTCAGCCCGACGACCACGAGCCGGAGCCTCGCCGACGCGATGGAGATCGAGCCGGGCGACACGGTGATCGACGTCGGCTGCGGGAGCGGCGTCCTCGCGTTCGTCGCGGCCAAGCTCGGCGCCGCAAAGGTGGTCGGCGTCGACCTATCGCACCGGGCGGTCGAGGCCGCCCGCGAGAACGCGAAGCGCCTCGGCCTGGAGCACATCTGCGAGTTCCGCGAGGGCGACCTGCTCGAGCCGGTGCGCGACGTGCAGGCGAAGGTGCTGATCGGCGACGTTTCGGGGATCCCCGACGACATCGCCGCCGAGTCCGGATGGTTCGACGACGTGCCCTCCGGCGGTCCGACCGGCGCCGAGCTCCCGACCAAGTTCGTGCGGTCGATCGGCGACACACTCGCCTACGGTGGGCGGCTGTACCTGCCGACCGGCACGATCCAGTACGAGCAGCCGATCCTCGACGCCGCACATGAGATCTTCGGCGACAACATGCGGCCCGTCCTCACGCGGGAGTTCCCGCTTCCCGACCTCGTCGCGCGCTCGAAGGCCGTGACGCAGATGGTCAAGGACGGGCTCGTGAGCTTCCGGCAGCGTGGGTCTCGCTGGCTCTGGCAGCTGCGCATCTGGCGCTGCGACCGGACCGACCTGACCTAGTCGGTCGGCCGAAGCACCGCGACCGCCGCGACGTCGTACCCGGCCTCGCGCAGATGATCGGCGCCGCCCCGGTCGATCGCCAGGACGATCCGGCGGACGTCCGCGCCTGCCTCCTCGAGGACCTCCGCGGCACGGCGCACCTGATGTCCGGTCGTGCTGACGTCCTCAAGGAGCGTGGTGATCGCGCCGGGCGGGACCTCGCCCTCGACCTGCGCGCGCGTGCCGTACGCCTTCGGCTTCTTGCGGACGACCGTGACCGGCAAGCCGGTCTCGAGCGAAACGGCGGCGACCAGGAGCATCGCTGCGCCCTCCGGCGCGCCCAGCAGGGCGGTGTCCGCCGCGAGCAGCCCCGCGACCGCGTGCGCGACGTCGCGCAGCAGGTCGGGCTGCGTGAGGAAACGGAACTTGTCGAAGTAGACGGTCGAGGTCGCGCCGGAAGATAGAACGAAGGAGCCATGCAGCTCGGAAGCCTTGACCATCCGGCGCACCAGGGCATCGCTCACGGCGGGTGAGCATAATCTGCCGCGATGCCCACCACCGACCGACCCAGCCCGCGCGGCTGGTACGAGGCGTTCGGGCGGCGGGTGTTCTTCGCGCTCGACCCCGAGCGATCGCACCGCGTGGCGCTGGCGATGCTGGCGCTGCCACTGCCGTGGCGCCGGATCGGCCACGCAGTGGCCGATCC
>DASYOY010000164.1:0-5705 GCA_036007245.1 Actinomycetota bacterium
GCGGGGGCGCAGGACACGTGCAGGACGTCCGCGTCGTCGAGCGACGCCGCGAACTCGGCGACCAGGCGCGTTCGCCCGCTCCCCGGTTCACCGGTGATCAAGACGACGGCGCCGCTCCGGTCTGCGACCACACGGTCGAAACGCGCGCGGAGGTCCGCCAGCTGGACGTCGCGACCGACCAGCGGGCCGTCCCACCGTGCCGTCGGGTGCATCGGGGGACTGGTCGCGGGTTGGCCGGCCGCCGTGGCGAGGGGCGTGACCGTGAGCGGTTCCTGAGGGGCCGGCTCCGGTGCGTGTGGGTACAGGTCGTCCGGTGCCGAGACGGGGCCTGCGTCGCCGGTCGCCGGGGTGACGACAACGGGCTCGTCGGGGGTCGGCGTCGATGCCACGACGGGTGCGGCCACGGATGCGGCCGGCGGTTCGGTCGTCTCAACGGGGGGAGCGGTCACGGTAGGTGCGGCAACCTGCTCGGCGGCCGGCTGCGGCGGTGGCGATGTCGCGACGGGCTGCTCCGTGGCGGTCGGTTCGGACGGAACGGGCGCCTGCACGGCTTCGGCCTGCACGTGCTCGGTCGTCTCGGGTTGGACCTCCGTCGTCGTCTCCACGGTGGTGGCCGGTGCAACGCTCGTGGGTGGTTCCTCGGGCTCCACGTCGGGCGCGGGCGCCTGATCCGGCACCGCGCTCAACTCGTGGACACCCGTGAGCAAGAGATAGGTGTCGTCGCCCACGTGAAGCGCCCGCGTCGCCGCCGCCCCGTGCGTCAGCTGACCGATCGCCTCACCGGCGATCGCCTCCCCGGTCCGTGCCGCCTTCTCCAGCCTCACCGCGCTGTCGATCACCTGTTGCCAGCGTGCGTCCTGCTCCTTCTTGGTGTGCACCTCGACGGCGTCGACGCCGATGCGCAGCGCCGCCTCGATCGTCTGTGCTTGGAGGCCGAGCTCGACCGCTCGCACCGCGGCGTTGTCCGACGGCGGAAGCAAGGCGATCAACGTGCCCGGCGCGTCGGGGGAGCCCTCGAACACGGCGCCGACGGCCTCGAAGATGCCGCCGACGGTGTCGATCACCTGATAGACCGTTCGCCCGGTCATGCCGACCGCGACCGCGGCGAAGACGGGGTAGACGGGTGCGGATGGCGGCGTCGCGCCGGCGGTGTTCGCGCTATCCATCCGTCGGGCTCCCGACGCCGACGGCCGCGCCGAGCGCGAGGCTGAAGTCGTGCGGGTTGGTCGCGACCGCGCGCGCGTCGTCCTCCGTGACGAGCCCGTCGCGGACTAGCGTCAGCAGGGACTGGTCGAACGTTTGCATCCCGTCGTAGCCGCTGTCCGCGATCACCTCGTGGATGGACGGCTCGAGGTCCGGGTCCAAGATCCGGTCGTAGATCCGCCCCGTCGTGAGCATCACCTCGACGGCCGGCACACGTCCGAGTCCGTCGGCACGCTCGAGCAGCCGCTGCGACAGCACACCGCGGAGCGCGCCCGCGACGGACGTGCGCACCTGCGTCTGCTGCGCGGGCGGGAACATCTCGACGATGCGCGAGATCGTCTCGGCCGCGTCGATCGTGTGCATCGTCGACATCACGAGGTGGCCGGTCTGCGCCGCCTGGATCGCGGCGAGCGCGGTCTCGTGGTCGCGGATCTCGCCGAGGAAGATGACGTCGGGGTCTTGCCGGAGCGATTGGCGAAGTGCCGCGCCGTAGGACGCGGTGTCGCGGCCGACCTCACGCTGGCGGATCACCGACATCGCGTCGTTGAACACGACCTCGATCGGATCCTCGATCGTGACGATGTGGGCGCGGCGCGTGCGGTTGATGAAGCCGAGGAGCGCGGCGATCGTCGTGGTCTTGCCGGCGCCCGTCGGTCCGGTCACGAGGATCAGCCCACGCTTCGTCTCGGCGAGCTCGCCGATCGACTGCGGAAGGGACAGCTCTTCGAACGTCAGGTCCTCGGGGCTCACCCAGCGGATCGCGAGCCCGACGGTGTCGGACTGCCGCAGCACGTTGACGCGGAACCGGCCGACGCCTTCCATCGTGTAGGCGAAGTCAGCCTCACGCGTTTGCGCGAACTCGTCCGCCTTGTGCGGGGGCATCAACGCATCGGCGAGTTGGCGCGCGTCGGTGGCGGTCACTTCCGGGAACGGCGCGGGCAGGAGCTCGCCGTCCACACGGATGAACGGGACGTTGCCGGCTTTGACGTGCACATCGCTGGCACGCCGTTCGACGGCGTAGCGAAGCAGTTCCGCAGGGTCCATCCCCTCGAGGCCTTTCCGGAGAGTCCTTGCGGAAGGCTTCGGCCGTTGGGGGGACGGCTTGAGCTATGCGGAGCGGCAACGTGCCGTCCGCTCGGGAACCCTTGGGCTGGACGCGCTGCTACGGAGCGCGATACGCGGTCCACGCCTCCTGCATCCGAACCGCCTGGTCGGGCGTGAACTGGTACATGCAGGAGTCGTACGTGTAGTCCATGAAGTTGGTGATCGGGTCGGTGCCCGGCGCCGAGCATGTGTCGCGCCCGGTCGGGCACTGATACGCCGCCGACGCCTCGGCCGGCGTGTCGGCGATGTCGTCGCCGTTGCCCGTACAGCCGCCTTGGAACGTGTGATACAGGTTCAGCCAGTGCCCGATCTCGTGGGTCGCGGTGTCGCCTTCGCTGTAGTTGGAGCCCCACGGGCCGCCGGGCAGCGTGTCGAAGTGGATCACGACACCGTCGAGCACGCCGTCCTTCGCCGCGTCCTGCGCGAAGTACGACCATCCGAGCAGCGAGTTGCCGAGGTCTGCGGAATAGATGTTGAGCGTCTCGGGGCCGCCCACCTTGAGGGCGGTCTTCATCTTCTTCTCCTTGCCGGACGTGAGCTTGAACCAGTTGGCGTTCGTGGTCCGGGTGATCGATCGCAAACTGAACTGGAAGCCGGTGTCGGCGCCGCCCGTGCCGCCGCTGTACGAGGCGTTGAGCACCGAGATCTGGTTCGTGATCCACGACTTCGGCACGTTGCCGCCGTCCACGGTCGTGTTCTTGCGGATCACGTGGAAGACGACGGGGATCGTCACCGGGGTCGACGCCGCCAGCTGGGCTTGCGCGTCGGTCTCGGCGGACGGATGACGAGACAGCCAGCCCGTGAGCTTGTCAACGCCGGTCGTACGCACCTCGTCGCGCGTCATGTGGCCGGTGGACCGGCCGACCGGGCCCTGTCGCGCGAGGCAGTCGCCGTTGCTGCCAACCACGGTGGCGTTGGCGATCGGCGCACCGAGCGACATGACGAGCAGGACCGCGCACACTGACGCGGCGGTACGAAGGGTGCCTCGCATCGATCTCCTCCAGCGCCGGCGTCCGGGGGGTGCCGGCTCGATCGGATGAGTGTACGGGTGCCCGCGGCGCACGGGGCATCCGTCGGAAGGCTGACGACGGTCTCGGGTGGGCGGATAGCATCCAGCCGATGGCCGAGGCGACGGTCGACGGTGACGTGCTGCGGGGCGAGCCGCCCGCGTTCGACGCTACCCAAGCGGCGGAGCTCGCCGGGCGGCTCTTCGGCTTGCGCGGCAACGCGTCTCCTGTGGGGAGCGAACGCGACCAGGGGTTCGTGATCGCCGCGCCCGACGGCCCGGTGGGCGTGCTCAAGATCTCCAACGCGAGCGAGGATAGGGCCGTCGTCGATATGGAGACGGCCGCGGCGCTCCACGTGCTCGCGGTCGACCCGTCTCTCCCGGTCGCCGCGCCGATGTGGGTGTTGGGCGCGGATCCGGCCCTGGGGCGCGACGCGTTCGTGACCTCGGTCGAGGGCTCGGGCGGGATGTCCCATCTCGTGCGAGCCAGCACGCACATGCCGGGGACCGCGTCGATCGACCCGCCGGAGATCGGCCCGGAGGCGGCCTTCGATTACGGCGTGGTCGTGGCGCGGCTCGCCCGTGCGATGCGCTCGTTCTTCCATCCGTCCGCGGCACGCGTCCTGATGTGGGATGTGCACCACGCGGCGACGATGCGACCCGTGCTGGACGCGATCGCCGACGCGGACGATCGGGCGCTGCTCGGTCGCGTGCTCGATCGGTTCGAGGCCTCGGTGCTGCCGCGATGGTGGTCGCTGCGGTCGCAGGTGATCCACGGGGACGTGACGCTCGACAACGCGCTCGTCGACGAGCGCGGGCGGATCACCGGCATCGTGGACTTCGGCGATATGAGCCACACCGCGCTCGTGTGCGACCTGAGCTCGGCGATCGAGTCCCTGTCGGTGCATCGCCCGTTCGAGGACGTGGTGCCGGTCGCGATGCGGGTCGTCGACGGCTATCGGAGCGTGACGGCGCTCGAGCCCGACGAGCTCGACGTCCTGCCGGACCTGGTCGCCGTGCGGGCCGTGACCGACGCCGTGCTCTTCGGGTGGCGCGCGGCGCTACATCCGGACAACGCGTACCTCCAGGACTGGGCGCAGGTGCTGCCGCTGCTTCGATATCTGGAGGACGAGGGGATCGCGCTGTTCCGCGACCGCCTCCTCACGGGCGGCAAGACGTCGGACGGGGCGGAGCTGTTGGAGCGACGGGCCAGGGCGTTCGGACCGGCGCTGTCGCCGCTCACCTACGACCGGCCGCTCCATCTGGTGCGCGGGGAGGGCGTCTGGTTGATCGACGCCAACGGCGTGCGCTTCCTCGACTGCTATAACAACGTGCCGGTCGTCGGGCACGCGCATCCGCGGGTCGCCGATGCGATCGCGCGTCAGTCGCGCCTGCTCAACACCAACATGCGCTACCTGACCGACGCGCCGGTGGAGCTCGCCGAGCGGCTGGTCGCCACCATGCCGGAGGGATCCGGCCTCGACACCGTCCTGTTCGTGAACTCCGGCAGCGAAGCGAACGACACCGCCTGGCGTCTCGCGACCTCGTGGACCGGCGGTGGGGGCGCCCTCGTCACTCGGTTCGCGTATCACGGCGTCACCGAGGCGATCGCGGCGATCTCGCCCGAGGAGTGGCTCGCGAGCGGGAAGCCGAACCACGTCGAAACGTTCGACCCGGTCGACGCCTATCGCGATCCGGACCTCGATATGCCGGCGTCGCTCGCACAGGCCGCCGAGCGGCTCCGTGAGCGAGAGATCGAGCCGGCCGCGACGTTCGTCGACGGCGGGTTCACGTCCGACGGTATCCCGGTGCCACCGGTGGAGGCGGTGCGCGCGCTGGGAGAGCGAACACACGACGCCGGCGCGCTCTACGTCGCCGACGAGGTGCAGGTGGGTCACGGCCGCAGCGGCGCCCACCTATGGTCGTTCGCGGCGCAGGGCGTCGCGGCCGACGTGGTGACGCTCGGCAAGCCGATGGGCAACGGCCACCCAGTGGCCGCGCTGATCACGCGCCGCGAGCTCACCGAGCGCTTCGCCGAAACGACCGAGTGGTTCTCGACGTTCGGCGGCAACCCGGTCGCGTGCGCGGCGGCCCTCGCCGTGCTTGACGTGATCGACGACGAACAGCTGATCGCCCGCGCCGCGCGGGTCGGCCCCGCGCTCCGCGCCGCGCTCACCGAGGTGCAGCGCAACCACGAGGCGGTCGGCGATGTCCGCGGCATCGGGATGCTGACCGGCGTCGACCTCGTTCGCGACCCCACAACGAAGGAACCCGACCCCGAGCTCACCGAGGCGGTCGCGAACGGCATGCGGGCCCGGGGTGTGCTCGTGGGCACGACCGGTGAAGCGGGCAACGTACTCAAGGTCCGCCCGCCCCTGGCGTGGGGGGGGGG
>DASYOY010000165.1:0-2576 GCA_036007245.1 Actinomycetota bacterium
ACGCCGAGCCAGATCTTGGTCCACAGGGTGTGCCAGAAGACGGGCGACTGGCCGATCTCGTGGTACCAGAGCACCTCGACGACGAAGCCGGCGAGCGCCGTGAACAAGAAGATCGCGACGAAGACGCCGACGATCACCACGGAGAGCCATCGGCGGCGGCGCGGGAGCGAGATCGTCGACATCGTGTCCGCCAGCCTACTTCAGCTCGACGATCCGTTCTGCTGCAAGGCCTGCAGGGCGTCGTCGAAGGACGACACCGGTATGACCTGCATGTCGCCCGTGTCGACGCCCTGAAGGTCGCCCATGTTCGCCTTGGGCGCGAGGAAGATCGTTGCGCCGGCCCGCTGCGCGGCGACCACCTTGTCCTGGATGCCGCCGATCGGGTACACGGTGCCATCGGGGGTGATCTCGCCGGTCCCTGCGATCGTTCTCCCCGCGGTGATGTCCTGGGGGGTCAGCAGCTCGTACAGCCCGAGCGCCCACATCAGCCCCGCAGACGGCCCGCCGATCTCGTCGCTCGTGTAGGTCACGTCGATGGGGAACGCGTCGATCATCGAGATCCCGACGAGCTTCTCGTCCTTCGGACCGCAGGGCGCTCGCGTGAACGTCTCCTGCACCATGCTGCCGTCGACGTTCAAATCGAAATGCAGCGGCTGGTTGTCGGGGATCTTGTCGAAGACCTTCGACGCCTGGCTCGCGGTGTGCACCGGGGTTCCGTCGACGGAGGTGATGATGTCGCCCGGGTAGAGCTTCCCGTCGGCCGGGCAGTTCGCGACGACGTCTTCGATCAAGGCGCCGTCCCCGTGATCCTTGGGGTACCTGTGCAGCGCGTGGAGCGCCACCGCTGTGGCCGCGATCTGGCTCTGATCCATCTGCGAGACGCCGCGCTGCTGGGTGACGGCCACGGGCACGTCTGGCGGGTAGACGGTGGTCGCGGGGACGACGGTGAGCGTGTTGTCAAGCCGGGCTTTGAGCCAGGTGAGGCCGGTGAGCTGTTCATAGCGGACCGTCGTGAGGTCGAGCTGGCCGGTCGGCTCGTATCGAGGCATACCCTCATAGATGATGCGGGGCACCACATCTTGCGCTGGGCCTGGCCCCTCCGAGTAGTACGGGAGGGGCCAGGCGATCGCCGCCAGCACCAGGACCAGCAGACCGATGCCGAGGCCGATCCGGATCCATCTCGAACGTGTCGAACGCGTCTGCACGCACCAGATGCTACGGGCGAGCCATGGGGATGCTGTGGCGGATGCGTGCACCGCTGCAGGTCACGGCCGCGCCCGACGCTAGGCTCGGTTCGACATGGCGTACGTCACGGTGATCACGCTGGCCATCGCCGCGGGCGGCGCCGTCGCCGCGTTCACGCTCTACCAAGGGCGCCCGCGGCCGACCGAGGCAGCCGGCGGACCGCCGGCACCGCTCCAAGGTCAAGGCCAGACGCGTGCGCTTCCCTCGGCGCCGACCGCACAGACGCGGTTGATCGGGGCGTTCGGACTGATCGTCGCGGTGCTCGCCGCGGCCGGCTTGATCGCGTTGGGCTGTTACCTGGCGTATGCAGGGATGAAGGCCGCGTTCGGCGGCTGACTCAGGTCACCTCGGGCGTGACATCCCGGAGCTCGGCCAGGAGATGGCTGCTGAGCATGCCGTCATCGCGTAAGCGGCCCTCAAGGTTGTAGCGGCCCGCCCAATCGCTCAACGCAGCGACCGTCGCGTCGTCCATCGAGCCCGTCTCATCCCTGTCGAACACGCCGACGGCGGCCAGACGGCGTTGCAGCTCGCCGACCACCTCGGGGGTCGCCTCGAGCGGCTCGTCGGTGCGGATCAGCATCGTCGTATCCCACACGGTGAAGAGCCGGGCGAGCTCCGCCGGCGCCTGTGGGTGATCGTCGACCCGAAGGTCGATGTAGCGGTCGTTGCGACCCTCATAGCCGCCACCCTCCCGGACGACGAGCAGCGCCGCCGACTGCCTGCCGCGGCGATCGCCACCCGCGGCGTCGCCCGCGAGCAGCGCGGCGAGCAGCCGGTCGCACAGGTCGCCTTCGGTCCGCGTGAACGTGTCCGCCAACGCCGCCACGACATCGCCACCGGCAAGGATGTTCCCCTGTACGGCGAAGGCGTCGCCCGTGCGGCCGCCCGCCCAGTCCATGCAGTTGGCTCCGGTGAACGATGCGGCTCCGCCGTGCACGTCCACGAACCCGACCTGACGCTCCTCGCGATCGCCGTCTGGCTCCAGGACGGCGTCGAGCGCAGCGTCGGCGGGCAACCCGCCGGCCATCAGATGCAACCCGTCGGGTCCGAAATCGGTGTTCGCCCACGACTGGGTCGCCACCGCGCCGACCCCCGCTTTCGCCCAGGGCACCACGGCGCCGACGCACGGGAACTTCGAGGCGACCGCGACGCCGAGGTCACCCGTCTCGACGTCGAACGCCACGATCGAAAACGTCATCGCCGCCCCGATCGCTCGAGCTGGAACGACGTCCGGTAGCGCTCGAGGTGCTCGAGCATGTGCCCGGCGCCGCGCACGACCGTCTCACGCGGCGTCTCGGCCACGTGCACCGGGACTTCGCACTCCTGCGACA
>DASYOY010000166.1:0-3471 GCA_036007245.1 Actinomycetota bacterium
AACGCCGGCGAGAACAACGGCCAACAGCAGGCCACAGCGCAGATCCAATCCGCCCAGGCCAACGGGCAGGAGGTCCAGGTGGTCCACGTGGTTGGCGACTACAACCACGGGTTCTTCCCGGGGTTCTTCTTCTTCCCGTTCTTGCTGATCGGGATGTTTTTCCTGATCGGAGCCATCTTCCGAGCGGGGCGCTGGGGCGGGAAGGGCCACGGCCACGGACCGGGTGGCCCGTGGAACGACGAGGGCCGGCAACGGTTCGAGGAGCGCGCTCGCGAGTGGCACCAGCGTGAGCACGGCGGCGGGGACACCCCGCCGGCACCGACGACCGCGGCATAGGCCGGAGCGGGGCGGAGGCGCCGGTTGCCTCCGCTCCGCATCCCGAGGGAGTCTCCCTCCGTGCAACGGATCCTGGTCGTCGAGGACGACATGCAGATCGCGCGAACGCTCCGCGACTACCTCGAGGTCGCGGGCTTGGACGTGACCGCGGTCGGCGACGGCTCGGCCGCGCTCGCCAGCGCCCGCGGCGACAAGCCCGACCTGATCGTGCTCGATCTGGGACTGCCGGGTCTCGACGGCCTCGATGTCGCCCGCGAGCTTCGGCGGACGTCGACCGTGCCGATCGTGATGCTGACCGCACGCGGCGAGGAGGCCGACCGGATCGTCGGGCTCGAGCTGGGCGCCGACGACTACCTGGTCAAGCCGTTCAGCCCGAAGGAGCTGGTGGCGCGCGTGCGTGCGGTGCTCAGGCGCGCGAACGGCGCCGTCGCCGGCGCCGAGGTGCTCCGGGCAGCCGACGTCGAGATCGACCTGCCGAAGATGCGCGCTCGCGTGCACGGCCAGCCGGTCGACCTCACGCCGACCGAGTTCGAGCTATTGACCACGCTCGTGCGCGAGCCCGGGCGTGTGTTCACGCGCGGACAGCTGCTCGACGCGCTCCGCGGCGTGACACTCGATACCTACGAGCGGGCCATCGATGCGCACGTGAAGAACCTCCGCAAGAAGATCGAGCCCGAGCCCGGCCGCCCCAGGTACGTACTAACCGTGCACGGCGTCGGCTATCGGTTCGCCGATGCCTGACCAGCCCGGGCACGGTCCCCCGTGGGGTTCGGGGCCACCGCCATGGGCGCGCGACGGCCGGTTCGACGCGGGCCGGCGGTTCCGGCGTGGCGTCGTCGGCTTCTTCTTGGTCGTCGTGCTGCTGGTCGCGGGGCTGGCGAGCATCGTCGCGTCGCTCGCGAGCGGCACACACCCGAAACCGTTCATCACGATCACGATCGCCGCGCTCGTCCTGATCGGCCTCATCGTCATCGCCCGCTGGTTGTGGCGGAGCGGCCGCTCGATCGGCGCGCTGATGGACGCGGCGGACCGTGTCGCGGGCGGTGACTACTCGACCCGCGTTGGTGCGGTCCCCGGCCGCCCGTACCAGCGGCTCGCGGGCGCCTTCGACGAGATGACCACCCGCCTGCAGACCGACGAGGAACGTCGCCGCGAGCTGCTCGCCGACGTCGCCCACGAACTGCGCACGCCCCTTCAGGCGATCCGCGGCGCGACCGAGGGGATGCTCGACGGCCTGTACCCCGCCGACGCCGAGCACCTCCGGCCGGTGCTCGAGCGCACCGACGTGATGGCGAGGCTGCTCGACGACCTCCGCACGCTGTCGATGGCCGAGGCCGGCGTGCTCGAGCTCCACCGCGAAACGGTCGCGACTCGTGCAGCCGTCGACGACTCGATCGCGGCCGTCCGGAACACGAGCGACGGCGTGACGATCGACGTGGTCGACCACGGCGCGCCGGCGACCATCGAGGCCGATCCCGTGCGGCTCACCGAGATCTTGACCAACCTCCTGGCCAACGCCGCGCGCTACACACCGAGCGACGGCCGCGTCACCGTCACGATCTCCGCGAACGATCCGGGCGGTGCCGGATTCACCGTCGACGACACCGGTCCGGGCATCCCGGTCGAGCAACTGGACCACGTGTTCGACCGGTTCGTCCGATCGGCCGACCGTGGCGGCACGGGCCTCGGGCTCGCCATCGCGAGACGCCTGGTCGAGGCGCATGGCGGCACGATCGAAGCCGGTGCAGCGCCCGGCGGCGGCACCCGGATGCGGTTCGACATCCCCCGGAACGGCAGCCGTCGGTAGCATCGAGGCCATGCCTCTTGAGATCACGCGCGGCAGCGTCGACGACATCGACTCCCTCGAGCCGCTCTGGGTCGCGGTCCATCACGCGCACCAGGCCGCGATGCCCGAGCTCGCGCCCTACGTCGACGACGAGGAGACCTGGCGCGAACACCGCCCGCTCTACGTCGAGCTCTTCGAACGGCCCGACACGTTCCTCTTCCTCGCGCGCGTCGACGGCGAGCTGATCGGCTATGCGCTCGGTTGCGTCGCGCCGGCGTCAGAAGGATTCGCGGCCGACACCTGGCGCGTCGGCGATCGTATCGGCGAGCTCGAGTCGCTCTCCGTCCTGCCCGAGCACCGCGGCGAGGGCATCGGCTCGCAGTTGCTCGACAAGGTGGACGAGGCGTTCGACAAGCTCGGCATCGACGACGTCGTGATCGGAGCGCTCCCCGGCAACACCGGCGCGCTCAAGCTGTATGAGAGCCGCGGATTCAAGCCGACCTGGATCTATCTGTCGCGCTTCGCCGCGCGCGGGGACCGATAGGGTCGCCGGCATGGGCAGGGTCATCGCCACGCAGTCGGTCTCGCTCGACGGCTTCTCCGCCGGCGTGAAGGCCGGTCGCGATAACCCGCTCGGCAACGACGGCGAGCGTCTGCACGAGTGGATGGTCGGACTCTCCGCCTGGCGCGAGCGCCACGACATGGAGGGCGGGCATGCCAACGCGGACGCCGATGCGATCGACGACGTGTTCACGAACCTCGGCGCCGTGATCATGGGCCGCACGATGTTCATCACGGGCGAGGATCCCTGGGGCGACGAGCCGCCGTTCCACGTTCCCGTGTTCGTCCTGCAGCACGAGCCGCACGACCCGATCGACAAGCACGGCGGGACGTCGTTCACCTTCGTCCACGACGGCATCGAGCACGCCCTCGAGCTGGCGCAGCACGTGGCCCGCGAGAACGACGTTCTGATCGCCGGCGGCGCGGACACCGTTCAGCAGTTCCTGTCGGCCGGCCTGCTCGACGAGCTCCAGATCGACCTCGTGCCGATCGTCCTCGGCGACGGCCGCCGCTTCTTCGAGAACCTGCCTTCTGACCTCCGCCTCGAGCCGATCCACGTCGTCGACGGCCCGGGCGCCTCCCACATCCGTTACCGCGTCGTTCGATAGATGTGTTGACACGTGACCGAATGGTCACCTATCCTCGAGCCGTGAACGACGACGACCGTGTGTTCAAGGCGCTCGCCGACCCGACCCGTCGGTTCCTGCTCGACCGGCTCTTCCAGCGCGACGGCCGCACGCTGACCGAGCTCGAGTCCGATCTGGAGATGACGCGGTTCGGGGTGATGA
>DASYOY010000167.1:0-2534 GCA_036007245.1 Actinomycetota bacterium
GGCCGACGTCGCACCGATCTGGGATCCGTTCGTGGACGCGATGCAGGGCTGGCGAGGCCGCTCCGTCCACCGCGACGCCGACGGCTACGAGGTCTCGATCGAGACCAAGTGCATGCCGTTGACCGACTCCGACGGTCGGGAACGTGGGTGGGTCATGGTGGACCGCGAGGTCGCCGAAGACTAGCTACGCCGCCGACACCACGTCCGCGATCGCGCGCGCGTGGCGGTCGGCCTCATCTTTCGTCTCTGCCTCGACCATCACACGAACGAGCGGTTCCGTCCCGCTCGGACGGAGCAGGACACGCCCGCCGTCACCGAGCGCCTCTTCCGCGTCGCGCACGGCGGCGGCAACGGTCGGCGACGCCGACACCGCATCGCGATCGTCGACCCTCACGTTGACCAGCACCTGCGGATAGCGGCGCATCACGGACGCCAGCTCGCCGACGCCGACCCCGCGAGCGGCCGCGAGCGACAAGAACCTGACCGCGGTCAACAGACCATCGCCGGTGGTCGCGTACCGCCGGAAGATCACGTGACCACTCTGCTCGCCGCCGAGGACGGCGCCGCCCCGGTCCATCTCCTCGGCGACGTACCGGTCTCCCACGCGTGTGCGCGCCAGGGTGATGCCGTGCTCCCGCATCGCACGCTCGAGTCCGATGTTCGACATGACGGTCGCGACGACGGTGTCGCCGGTGAGCTCGCCGGCCTCGTGCAGCGCGATCGCCGATGCGGCGAGCACCTGATCGCCGTCGATCACCGCGCCGTCGGCGGACGCGAACAACGCGCGGTCGGCATCGCCGTCGTGCGAGACACCCGCATCCGCCCCGAGCTGGACGACGGCCTCGGCGACGACCTCCGGATGCAATGCGCCGCAACCGTCGTTGATGTTGACGCCGTCCGGCTCCGCGTTGAGCGCGGTGACGTCGGCGCCAAGTCGCGAGAGCAATGCGGGTGCGACCGCCGACGCCGATCCGTTCGCACAATCGACGACAACCCGCATCCCGCCCAGCGGGGCAAGCGCGGCATCGACGAGATGGTCGAGATATCGCTCCATCGCGTCGCCCGCCGGGCGAGCCTCGCCTGCTGCGGCGTCTGTCGCGGGATCGCCGAGCGCGGCCTCGATCTCGTCCTCGATCGCATCAGGCAGCTTCCGCCCGTCGCGGGAGAAGAACTTGATCCCGTTGTCCTCTGCCGGGTTGTGCGAGGCGCTGATCACCACGCCGGCCGACGCGCCCAGGTCGACCGTCATATACGCGATCGCGGGCGTCGGCTCGACGCCGGTGAGGATCACGTCCCCCCCGGCCGACCGGATCCCGTCGACGAGGGCCTCTTCGAGCCACACGCCCGACGCACGAGGATCCCGGCCGACGACCAAGACGGGTTTGCCGGCGCCGTGCCTGCCGAGGACGGTCACCCCCGCCCGCCCGAGTCCCGCCGCGAGCTCGGCGGTGAGGTCCTTGCCCGCAACCCCGCGAACGCCGTCGGTGCCGAACAGCCGCCCCATCGGGCGGCACCTTACCCGGTGAGCTCAGCCACCAGGTCCGCGACGCGCCGGTCGATGTCATCGCGGATCGCCCGTACTTCCTCGATCGGCCGGCCCGCAGGATCCGGCAGTTCCCAGTCCAGATATCGCTTCCCCGGGAACACCGGACAGGCGTCACCGCAGCCCATCGTGATCACGACGTCGGCCGCCTCGACGGCCTCGGTCTCGAGCATCGCGGGGACCGCGTCGCCGAGATCGATCCCGGCCTCGGCCATCGCCGCGCGGACCGTGGGCTGGATCTCATCGGCGGGTGTCGTCCCCGCCGACCGAACCTCGACCGCGTCGCCGGCGCGCCGGCGAAAGAACGCCGCGGCCATCTGAGACCGGCCAGCGTTATGGACGCAAACGAACAGGACGGAGGGCCGCGCGGTCACGGCGCGATCCTAGCGATGAGGTCGTTGCGCGCCGCGACCCATACGGAGCCGTCGGACGCACCCGTGATGCCGTCGGCATACAGGGCCCCTGGGATCTTCACATCGTCCAGCATCTTCCCATCCGAGTTCACGTGGAGCGCCGTCGCGGAGGGTGTCGTGATCCACAGTGTGCCGTCCACGCCAGCGCGAGGTCCTTCAGGCCGCTGATCGTCCAGAGCTTGGACGACTCGGGCCGGATGCCGCTCGTGATCGGCGCCGTGCTCGTGCTGGCCGTGGTCCTCACCCCGGCCTTGCTTCGGCTCCGGAAGTAACGCGGCCGCCTCAGCGCCGGCCATGCGAAGATGACCGGCATGAACGACGAACTCGTCCAGATCTGGTCCACGGGTGACGCCATGACCGCGGAGATGACCCGCGCCCGGCTCGAGGACGCCGGCATCGACGTCCTTGTGAAGAGCAGCATGGGTGGGTCCAGCGCGTATCCCGTCGGACCGAGCTATCTCTTCGTGAAGGCCGAGCAGGAGCAAGACGCGCGCGCCATCATCGCTGCCATCGAATCCGGCGCGTACGCCATCGACGACGAAGACGTCGAGGAAGCGGAACAAGCGCCGCCTCCTAGC
>DASYOY010000168.1:0-3527 GCA_036007245.1 Actinomycetota bacterium
GTCCACATGCGCGCTGTCCTTCTACCAGCCGTTCGAGGGCAGGGCGAGCCGGGTCGGTCGCTGACGGCCGTGGCGCCTAGCATCCGTGTTGGACAAAGCGGCCAGAACAGACCGGGGGAGTCGATACCGTTGGAACGCATCAGTCACTGGATCGGTGGCAAGACCGTACCGGGTGAGTCCGGCCGCACCGGGCCCGTCTTCAACCCGGCGACCGGCGAGCAGACCCACGAGGTCGACTTCGCGTCGGTGCAAGAACTCGATGCGGCCGTTGGCGCGGCGCGCGAGGCCTTCCCGGCCTGGCGAGCGACCTCGCTGTCCAAGCGCGCCGACATCCTCTTCCGGCTTCGAGAGCTACTCGATCGGCGCAAGCCGGAGCTCGCGCGGATCGTCTCGTCGCAGCACGGCAAGGTCGTGTCCGACGCGATGGGCGAGATCCAGCGCGGTATCGAGAACATCGAGTACGCAACCTCGATCCCGAACCTGCTCAAGGGTGGCTTCTCGGAGCAGGTCTCGACCGGCGTCGACGTGTTCTCGATCCGGCAGCCGCTCGGCGTGGTGGCCGGCATCACGCCGTTCAATTTCCCGGCGATGGTCCCGATGTGGATGTTCGCCAACGCCATCGCGTGCGGGAACACGTTCGTCCTGAAGCCGTCGGAGAAGGACCCGAGCGCGTCGCTGTTCGTAGCGGAGGTACTGCAGGACGCGGGCGTGCCCGACGGTGTCTTCAACGTCGTCCAAGGCGACAAGGTCGCCGTCGACGCGATCCTCGAACACCCGAACATCAAGGCCGTGTCGTTCGTCGGCTCGACGCCGGTCGCCAGATACATCTACGAGACCGGCACGAGGAACGGGAAGCGCGTCCAGGCACTCGGCGGCGCGAAGAACCACATGATCGTGCTGCCGGACGCGGACCTCGATATGGCCGCGGACGCCGCGGTAAGCGCGGGCTACGGCAGCGCTGGGGAGCGCTGCATGGCGGTCTCGGTCGTGGTCGCGGTCGGGTCGGTGGGCGATGCCTTGGTCGATAAGATCGGCGAGCGTCTCCCGAAGGTCGTCGTGGGCGCGGGGGACGACCCGGAGGCTGAGATGGGTCCGCTCGTCACGCGCGAGCACCGAGATACGGTCGCCGGGTATCTCGACAGCGGCAAGGCGCAGGGCGCTACCGTCGTTCGAGACGGGCGCGAGGACGACGTCTACAAGCGCGACGGCTTCTTCCTCGGCGTCTCGCTCCTCGACCACGTCACGGTCGGGATGGATGCCTACAGAGACGAGATCTTCGGCCCGGTGCTCTCGGTCGTGCGCGTCGACACGTACGACGATGCCGTGCGGCTGGTGAGCGAGAACCCGTACGGCAACGGGGTCGCGTTGTTCACGCGTGACGGCGGCGCCGCGCGGCAGTTCCAGTTCGACGTTGAAGCGGGGATGGTCGGCATCAACGTGCCCATCCCGGTGCCCGTGGCCTACTACTCGTTCGGCGGGTGGAAGGCGTCCTTGTTCGGGGACAACCACATGTACGGGCCCGAGGGCATCAACTTCTACACGCGCGGGAAGGTCGTGACCGAGCGGTGGCCGGACCCGTCGACGTCGACGGTGGATCTGGGCTTCCCGAGGACGCGATGAGATCCGGAGGAACGCGATGAGTGACACGGGCAAGGTCGTGGTGAACAGGGCGATGTCCCTGGACGGGTATATCGCCGGACCCGGCGGTGACATGGGCTTCGGCGCGAAGAAGCTCGTCGACTACCTGGAGCCGGACGACTTCATGGAGGTCGCATCGGCAACTGGCGCCATGCTCGTGGGGCGAGGAACGTGGACCGTCGGTGACAGATTGGAGGCCGAGGAACCAGGGAGCGTCGACTACCCGTTCTCCGGACCGATGTTCCTGCTCAGCCACACGCCGCTTGACCCACCCGACCCCGACGTCACCGTCCTGAGCGGCGACATCCGCGAGGCGGTCGCCACGGCCCTTGCCGCGGCCGGCGGCAAGGACCTCGAGATCCTCGGCGCCGACGTGGCGGCGCAATGCCTGCGAGCGGGGCTCGTCGACGAGATCCTGGTGTACCTGCTGCCGGTCCTGCTCGGCGACGGTGTCCGCTTCACACCGCCGGGTCTCGACTCGATCAAGTTGGAGCAGATCAGCAGCAAGCGCTCGCGCGACGCCACGATGATCCGGTATCGGGTGCGTCGCTGATCAGACGGACGCGAGGTCTTGAGCAGCGGGTGCTCGTCGGCGCGCCGTCACGAGGTTGACCGTGGACCCGAGCGCAAGCCCGAGCGCCGACCCACCGACCAGATCGAGCGGCAGATGCGCGCCGACGTACATCCGCCCGAACGGGACCAAGCCCGTGAGCGCAGAGAGCGTGACGCGCATGCGAGGCGAAGCCTCCGGCCACATGATGACCGTCATCGCGGTCGACACCGCGGCGTGGCCCGACGGGAACCCCTGATCCCCTTCCTCGACGCCGCGCTGCTGCACGCCGCCGATGATGCTCGCCGGGCGACCCCTTGCGACGACCCGCTTGGCCGCCTTCGCAGTGACCCATGCCGCGGTGCCACCCAGCGCGAGCGAGCCTGCGAGTCGAGGCTTCCGTGCCATGAGTGCGACGGTCGCCGCGACGGGGACGGCACCGAACGTGCCGTACTGCATCGCGGTCCAGATGGGCGGGAACGCTTCGTTCGGGAGGTCGTTGGCCGAGCGGAAGATCTCGATCTCCGACTCGCCTCGCGGTCCTCGTGCCACCAGGGCCGAACCGACCAGGACGCCGAGACCCACGGCCAGACCGGCCACGTCACGAGCGGATGACCGGTCTCGCAGCGTCATGGCCAGGAGTCTAGGCAGAGAGAAGCCGCGTCATTGCACGATGATGCCCGGTGCGTCCGCGATCCCGACCAGGTCGAACGTCCGCTTCACGTTTCCCGATGGGTTCTTGATCACGAGGGTTCCACCGTCGGGCCCACGTACCAGGTTCACGATCGCCCAAACGCCGATGCTGTCGATGAACGTGACCTCGGTGAAGTCCAGGATGATCGTTGCGTTCCGCCGGGTGGATATCTCGGCGATCTGAGGCGCGGTGTGCAGGTCGATCTCACCGTGCAGGATGTAGTTCCCCGGGTCATCACCCGGGACGATCTCCAGCTGCGCGTTTGCCATGCCGCCGATGTACCCAGGTTCGCCGGCTCGATGCCTGGGGGAGGGGGTTCTTGCGTTCCGGCCGTCGAGAAAGAAGACGAGAACGGCCGAACCCGCCGGTCAGGGCCTTGCTACCAGTCGAGGCTCGATACGTTGGGAAGCACCATATGCAGGCGCGACCCGTCGGGGCGCATGATCCACAGCGACGCGGTCCTTCCCTTGGCCGCGAGGAGCGCGACGCGACGTCCGGTCGGCGAGAAGCGCGGCTCATACAGGCCGTAGTGGCCCTTGGGCGGCAGTGCGATCACGTGCGCGCCGCTTCCGTCGGTCGACATCCTCCAGATCTCGCCGCACCCGTGGCATGTCTTGCTCCATCCGCGGTACACCAGCCGCGGAC
>DASYOY010000169.1:0-7607 GCA_036007245.1 Actinomycetota bacterium
ATCGATCCGACGCCGCTGGGACCGCGGCCGTACCGAGTACCCGCGGACAACCCGTTCGTCGGCGACGCCGGCGCGCGGCCCGAGATCTGGGCATACGGCCTGCGCAATCCGTGGCGCTACTCGTTCGATCCCGCGACGGGCGATCTGTGGATCGCGGATGTCGGGCAGAGCGCGTGGGAAGAGATCGACCGGGTGCCTGCACGGTCGAACGGCGGCGAGAACTTCGGCTGGAACCTGCTCGAGGGGACGCACCGCTACGCGGGTGCGGCGCCGGCCGGGGCCGTGCCGCCGGTCTACGAGTACCCCCACACGGGCGGGGCGTGTGTCGTGATCGGCGGCGATGTCTATCGCGGATCGGCGATCCCGGCGCTCGTGGGCGACTACGTCTTCGCTGACTTCTGCCTCGGAACGTTGCAGGCGCTCCGCGTGCAGCCCGACGGCTCCGTCGAGCACTTCGACCTCGGGGCGACGCTGCCGGACGTGAGCTCGTTCGGGACGGATGCGAACGGCGAGCTGTATGTGACGTCGCTCGACGGTGGCGTCTACCGCGTCACGCGTGGATGACGACCGGCGTGCCCAGCCGGAGCAACGGCTCGAACCGCTGGAGCGCCCACTCGCTCACACGCACGCATCCCGCCGACGCGCTCGTGCCGATCGACCACGGTTCGTCCGTCCCGTGGATCGCGAGCTGGTTGCCGCCGCTCCACCCGGCAGGCAGATGCGGCTGGATCCCGCTGATCCCGAATGCGAAAGACCCGAGCGCGCTTCCCGCCGGGAAGGGCACGCGGTCGGTCACGACGTAGTGCCCGGGCGGTGTGGGTGAGCTCGCGGCGCCGATGGCCGCCGGCACCGAATACAGAAGCTCGTTGCGCTTGTACACCCGCACACGGTGTTCGGACAGATCGACGTCGACGTGCAGGAAGGTCTGCTCGCGCGCGAGGCCGGCGAGCCGGATCCACCCGTCGCGCCGGGGCCAGACGTACGGAAGCTCCACGCGTCCCCATGTGCCCGCCGCGTTCATCGCGTCGAGCAGGAGCACGATCGGCACGCCGTAGTACTTCGATGCGGCGGCGACGGTGCCGACGGCCGGAGACGACGACGAGGGGTCGCGGCGCGCCACGAGGCCGCCCGACGGGATGTGGACCAACACGCTGGCGTGGGTCCAGGGACTGGGCTTCGGCGGAGTGGTCGGCGCCTTGGCATGGCGTTCGCCGTGGATGCCCTTCACGCGCGTGACGGTCTTCGCCGCCACTGCCCCGTGGTTCGTCCCGGTGTGCGTGTGGGCTGCGGTTGCGACGACCACGCTGGTCATCGGGACCGGCGAGGCGAGCGCGGTGCCGGCCATGGTCGCCGCGACCGGCATCGTGACGCCGAGCGCCGCCGCGAGCGTCACCGACACCCACGACGTGCGCACCGCGGACCGCACCCCCTGCAGCATGACCGGTGCATCGGCGCCGCTCGCGGTCACCCTGAGGGGGGTTCCGCGGCTGTGGTCGGGGGATGCCCGAACGCACTACGCTCGGTCGATCATCCCGGCGACCCCCGATCGCCGTGCGGGCCACGTGCAAGGAGGACGATCCACCGATGACAGACACGATGCATGCGACCGCCGAGGCGTTGGTCGCCCCCGGCAAGGGGATCCTCGCCGCGGACGAGTCCACCGGCACGATCAAGAAGCGCTTCGACTCGATCGGCGTGGAGAGCACCGAGGACACCCGCCGCGCCTACCGGCAGATGCTGTTCACGACGCCGGACCTCGGCGAGCACATCAGCGGAGTGATCCTGTTCGACGAGACGATCCGGCAGTCGACCACCGACGGCGTGCCGTTCGTGAAGGTGCTCGAGGCCGCGGGTTCGATCCCCGGAATCAAGGTCGACACCGGCGCGAAGCCGTTGGCGCTGTTCCCTGGGGAGACCGTCACCGAAGGGCTGGACGGACTGCGCGAGCGTCTCGCCGAGTATCGCGAGCTCGGCGCACGCTTCGCGAAGTGGCGCGCGACGATCATCATCGGCGACGGCGCCCCGACCAACTTCGCGATCGACGCGAACGCGCACGCGATGGCGCGCTATGCCGCGCTGTGCCAGGAGGCCGACATCGTGCCGATCGTCGAGCCCGAGATCTTGATGGACGGCGACCACTCGATCGACGCCTGCGAAGAGGCGACCGGCCGCACGCTCGACGCGCTCTATAAGCAGATGGTGGCGCACCGGCTCGATCTGCCGGGCACGCTGCTCAAGGTCAACATGATCGTTCCCGGCAAGGGGAACGCGGTGCAGGACGACGATGAGACCGTCGCCGCCGCGACGATCCGCTGCCTGTCCGAGAACGTGCCCGCGTCCGTGCCCGGCATCGTGTTCCTATCGGGCGGGATGAGCGACGAGCAGGCGACGAGCCGCCTCGACGCGATGAACCGGATGCTCGCGGCAGGGGAGGGCGCGCCATGGGCGCTGTCGTTCTCGTACGGCCGGGCCTTGCAGGCGCCGGCCCTCACTGCGTGGGGCGGCGATCCTCGAAACGTTGCGGCGGGGCAGCGAGCGCTCGCGCATCGCGCGACGATGAACGGCCGCGCCCGCGACGGCGCCTACGATCCGGCGATGGAGTCGGCGGCGTAGCGCGCCGCGTCGTTAGCGTCAGGTAGCCGGCGATCACCAGGAACATCACCGCCTGGACGAGGTAGATCGTCCGGAAGCTGACCACCGAGATCAAGACGGCGCCGGCGGCGATCGAGGCCGCATACGGCACGGTGAACACCGCTTCGACAGCGCTCATCACGCGTCCCTGCATGGACACCTCGGTGCGCCGCTGGATCAGCGTGACGAACGCGACGTTGTAGAAGGCGACCGCGACCCCCACGGCAACCGCGGAGATCAGCACGACCGGCAGCACGGCCCACGCCAACATCCCCACGCCGACCCCGATCGCGACGAGCGCCCACGCGATCGTGGGGAACTCGCCGATCTTGCGCATCGTCGTGCCGACGACGACGCCGCCGATCACCGCGCCGACGCCCTGGGCGGTCGACAGCACCCCGAGGAACTCGGGTGGGCGGTGCAGACCCTGGTCGATCAGCGCGAAGATCGCGACCTCCATGACCCCCGCGGCAAGCGTCACGAACGCGGTCGCGATCGTGAGCCGCCGAAGGTCCACGGTGTGCGCGATGTGGCGCACGCCCGCACGAAGCTCGGGCCAGAAGCCGCGCTCGCCCTCGCGCTCGATCGCCGGCGCGTGTACCGCGAGGAGGCAGAGCGCAGACACGACGAAGGTGGCGGCGTCCAACAGGGCGACCGACCGGCCGCCGAAGGCGGAGAACAACGCCGCGCCCGCCAGGGGAGCGAGCAACCGCATGCCTTGGCTCGTCGACTGCAGCAGGCCGTTCGCGTCGCCGAGGTCGTCCTCCTTGAGCATGCTCACGAGCAAGCCCGACCGCGCGGCCTCGTACACCACCGTCGCGAGACCGATCAGGAACGACACGACGTAGATCAGCCAGATGTCGCTCGCGTCGTGCACGAACAGCAACGGCATGAGCGCGGCGGCAGCGAAGAGGTCCGTGATGATCATGATCCGCCGGCGGGGGAACCGGTCGACGAACACGCCGAGCGCGGGCCCGACGAGGCTCGGCAGGACGAACGGCAAGATCGCGAGCCCCGCCTTCGCGTTGGAGCGGGTCAGCACCTTCACCCAGATCGCGAGGGCGAGGAACATCGCGTAGTCGCCGAAGGCTGAGAGCGTCTGTCCGGCGAGCAGCAGCCGGTAGGAGCGATCGCGGAGGAGCGCCCGCATCAGCGCGTCCCCGCGTGGTCGATCGAGATGTCGCCGGCGACCGTGCTCAAGGTGAGCTCGAGATCGGGGGCACCATCGCCGCCTGCTTGGCCCTCGAGGTCGCTGCGGACCTCGCCGCTGGTCGAGGAGACGTCGAGCCAGACGCCCAGGCCGCCGCGAACGCCGACCTCGACGTCGCCCGAGATCGCGCGCACGTTGACCGAGCCGGGACCGACCTGGTGCAGCGAAACGTCGCCGGATCCGACCGTGATGATCGTCGAGCCGTCGAGCTTGCCGATCCGGATGTCACCGGACGCGCTGCGGACCGTCGCGCCAGCGCCGACCGTGCCCACGTCGATGTCGCCGCTCGCACCCTTGAACCCGAGGTGGCCGCCCACCGACCGACCGGCGATGTCGCCGCTCGCGCACGTGAGGTGGACGTCGCCGCTGACATCGTCGAACCGCAGGTCGCCGGAGCCGGTCTTGAAGGTCAGGCAGGCGAGCGTTCCGTTCGCGTCGAGATCGGCCGAACCGCCCGAGCCGTCGATCGTGGTCGCGGGCGGAACGACCAGATGGATATGGATGCCTCCACCCATCGCGAACCACTTGCGCTTCACCTTGTGCTCGATCGTGAGCCGATGTCCGCCGCCCGGTGCGGGTTCGCAGCGAACCGTCGGTGGGGATTCGTTCTCGTATCCGGTGATCTCGACGGTCGTGGTCGCGGTGTCGCGGACGTCGACCTCGATGGCGCCGGAGCCGAGGTCGAACGCAACCTCCAAGCCGTCGGGCGTGTCGTAGACCTGTCGCATCGTTCCCTCCGTGTGTCAGCTGCGGGCGTAGCCCGAGATCCGATTGCCGCCGCCGCGGCGTCGGGTGTCGGCGCCGCGATTCAACGCCGACCGTGCCGCTTGCACCAGCCACGCGTTCACCGATTGCGCGGCCGCGTCCGCCGCCGCCTCGATCGCGCCCTTCAGCGCGTCCGGCATGCGAACGGTGAGGCGGGCCATGCCGCCGTCGTCGTCGTCGGGCGTGGGCGGCTCGGGGCCCGCCTCCGGTGCTCCGACGAAGACGAGCCGGGCATCCCTGCCGGACACGCGAAGTTCTGTGTGGCCGGTGGGGATCTGCTCGGTCAGCTCGAGCGCGGCGTCGCCGAGGACGTCGAGGAGCCGGAGCTGGAGCGTCGCTTCGATCGGGCGAGCCATCCGTTCGAGTGCGGCCGTGAGCGCTTCGTCCGATGCGACGAGCGATTCCAGGTCTCCGCGGATCGCCTCGAGGTGCGGGGTGAGCTCCATATGTCCCTTCCTCCGTTCATGTGCGCTGCCATCGGGATGAGTCCTGCCATCGTGACCGCCACCTTCCGTTCTGTCATTTCGACGCCGCCACGACGCCGATAACGACGTCATACTGACGTCATTCCAGACGTCCGTCAACCCCGACCCGAAACCCTTGCCTGGGATAGGGTTCGAGGATGCGGATCTGCACGATCGGGGGAACCAGGTTCTCCGGACGGGCCTTCACTGGCATGGCGCTGGAGCAGGGCCACGAGGTCACCGTCTTCCACCGAGGTGGGGCCGAGGAGGTCTGGCCGGATGCGGAGCACGTCCACGGCGACCGGGAGAAGGACCTCGGGGAGCTGGACGGCCGCTCGTTCGACGCGGTCGTCGACTTCTGCGCCTTCGTTCCTCGGCACGTCACCGACGGGGTACGGGTCGCCGGCGGCGGTCGCTACGTCTTCATCTCATCGGTGTCGGCGCACCTGGAGGAGGTCCGGGCGGGTGCGACGGAGGACGACGACGTCTACGGGCCACCGTTCCCCGACACCGAGGACGTGACGTGGGAGACGTACGGACCGCTCAAGGTGGCGAGCGAGTACGCGCTCCGCGAGGCAGCCGGCGACGCCGGCACGATCATCCGGCCACACTTCATCGTCGGTCCCTACGACCCCACCGACCGGTTCACCTACTGGGTGCGTCGTGCGGCCGACGGTGGACGGATGCTGGCGCCGGCTCCACCCGAACAGCCGCTCCAGTGGATCGACGCGCGCGATCTCGCCGCGTTCACGCTGCGGGTGTGCACCGTCGACATCCCCGGCACGTTCAACATCGCGACGCCGCCCCGGCAGCACTCTCTCGGGCAGCTCCTCGAGACGTCCGCGGCGGCCGGAAGCGTTCCGCTGGATGTCGCCTGGTGCGACGACGCGTTCATCCGTGCGCATGAGCTCGTCGTCACCGAGGAGGGCGACCCGTTCCCGCTGGTGGTTCCGGACGAGCCGAACGGGCATCTGTTCGATACCTCTCGGGCCGTGGCCGCCGGGCTCGCCTTCCGGCCTCTCGCCGAGACCGTCGGCGACACCCTGGCGTGGGACCGCGCACGCGATGTCGACGAGCTGCAGGCGGGTCTGTCCCGGGACCGTGAGTGCGAGCTGCTCGATGCCCTCGACGCCGGCTCCTGACCCCGGGTTCACGGCGGTGTTCACATCGGACCGTCGGGCTCCGATAGGTTGACCAGAGCGGAATCGATCAGGGAGCCTCCATGCAACGCACGACCGCCCCACTGGACCTCGCGAGCGTCGAACGGGTGCTGCAGCCCTACGACCAGGCACGAACCCTGCCCGCCGAGGCGTACCACGCACCAGAGGTGTTCGCGTGGGAGCAGCGCCACCTGTTCGAGGGGTCGTGGATGTGCATCGGGCGGGCCGCCGATCTCGATCTCGACACCCCCGGCTCGCAGGCGGCCGTCCCTGTCGGCGAGCAGAGCTTCCTGCTCGTCCGCGGCGACGACGGCGCGCTCCGCGCGTTGCACAACGTGTGCCGCCACCGCGGGCACGAGCTCATGGCGGTCGGCGAGCGGCGTTCGCAGCGCGGTATCCGCTGCCCGTACCACGCTTGGGTCTACGGGCTCGAGGGCGATCTGCGCGCGACGCCCCGGTTCAACATGGATTCGCTCGACAAGAATGAGTTCCCGCTCGTCGAGGCGCGCCTAGCCGAGTGGCACGGATGGCTGTTCCTCAACGCGAGCGGCGACGCCCCCGACCTCATGACCCACCTCGGGAACCTCGACATCGTCGTCGACGGCTACCGCCCGGAGGACCTCCGGCTCGGCGCCTCGCACAGCTACGAGCTCGAGGCCAACTGGAAGATCGCGATCGAGAACTACTGCGAGTGCTACCACTGCTCGGAGATCCACCCCGAGCTCTGCAAGGTCACGCCGCCCGACTCCGATGTCGCGTACTCGGAGCGTTCGACCGGAGTGTGGATCGGCGGCCCGATGGAGCTGCTGGACCACGCGGTGACGATGTCGCTCACCGGCGAGTCGGCCGGCGCGATGATCCCCGGGCTACCCGACGAGAAGCGCCGGTTGGTGGGCTACTCGGTCGTGTATCCGAACCTGTTGATCAGCCCGCACCCCGACTACGTGATGACGCACCGGCTCGTCCCGTTGTCGCCATCGCGCACCTGGGTGGAATGCGCCTGGTACTTCCCCGAGGAGGCGTTCGACGTGGCCGGGTTCAGCCCCGACTACGGCGCCGAGTTCTGGGACATCACGAATCGCGAGGATTGGGCTGCGTGTGAGTCGATCCAGCGCAACGTGACGTCCGAGGGCTACCGGCCGGGCCCGTTCTCGTACTGGGAGGTCGACGTCTTCCGCGCACAGGCGATCATCGCCCGGGCCTACCTGGAGGGGCAGCTCTCCCCGCCGGAGCACCACTTCGTCGACGGGGTCGGCCGCGGATTGACCGGATTCTGACATCCGGCCGCTCGGATGCGGCCGATGTGAGACGCCCTCGTTGCTGATCTGCGCCGCAGCGATTCTGCTCGCCGCCTGCACCGCTCCACCATCTCGAGCA
>DASYOY010000170.1:0-4448 GCA_036007245.1 Actinomycetota bacterium
TCGCTCAGCAGCGTCACGAGGTCGTCGCCGGATCCGATCTCCGGCAGCCCCGTCACCGGGATGACCTCGAGGGTCACGCCAGAAGCTCCAGGGCCGCCCGCGCGACGGCCTCGGCCCGCGCGTCGTCGACCATGATCGTGTCGGTCGCGCCGCAGCGGATCCCCATCGCCTCGACCGCTGGGATCGCCTCGGCGTCGACGTCGTCCACGAGCCAGGCGGCGAGGAGGTCCTTATAAGAGGTGGCCACCCCCGTCGCGCTCACGTCGATCCCCACCGCCGGCATCAGCCGGTCCGCCATCCCGGCGACGGGCGCCCCGCCCACGATCCCGCTCACCCCCACCACGGCATCGTGGCGCGCCGCGACCGCTTCCCGGATCCCCGGCACGGCCAGGATCGGCCCGATCGAGACCACCGGGTTGGACGGGCAGATCATGACCGCGTCGGCCGAGGCGATCGCCTCCACGACCCCCGGAGCGGGCGAGGCCGCCTCGGCGCCCACATAGCGCACGCCGGTCACCTCGTCCGCGCCGCCGCGCCGTACCCAGTACTCCTGGAAGTGGAGGTCAAGCGGCGTGCCATCGGAGTTGGTGCACTCGATCCGGGTCTCGATCCGGTCGTCGCTCGCCGGGAGCAGCCGCGCGCCGATCCCGAACCGTGCCGAGATCCGTCCGATGATCTCCGACAGCGGCACACCCTCGGCGAGCAGCCCGGTCCGGAACAGATGTGTGCCGAGATCGAGGTCGCCGAGGCCGAACCACGACCGGCCGGCGTCGAAGGCGGTGAGCTGCTCGTTCGCCCGGAAGGTCTCGCCGCGCCGGCCCCAGCCGCGCTCGCGGTCGAACGCGTCGCCCAGCCAGTACGTCACGGAGTCGGGATCCGGCGAGACGTGCAGCCCGTGCACGACGATGTCGTCGGCGACATTCACGATCGCCGTCAGGTCCTCGCCCGGGACCACACGAGTGAGCCCGCGCAGGAATTTCCCTGCGCCGATCCCGCCGGCGAGCGCCGCCACCTTCATGAATGGGTAAGGGTAGTAGGCTCGCGCGAGATGGCCGACGCGATCGTCGCGACGAGGACCAGCGCGGCGCGGCGGGCGCTCGCGAGAGCCGGCGCCGGCAAGTCCCTTTCTCTCGATGAGCTCACGACGCTCTGCAACGCGCGCGGAGAGGACCTCGTCGAGCTCATGGCGATCGCCGCGCGGCAGCGCGATCTGGGCTGGGGCGACGTCGTCTCGTACTCGCGCAAGGTGTTCGTCCCGCTGACGATGCTGTGCCGCGACCACTGCCACTACTGCACTTTCGCGAAGCCACCCGCCGACGATGTGCCGGCGTACCTGACGCCCGACGAGGTCGTCGCGATCGCATCCGCGGGCGCGGCAGCGGGGTGCAAGGAGGCCTTGTTCACGCTGGGGGACCGGCCCGAGCTCCGCTATCCGCGCGCGGCCGCGTGGCTCGAGGAACGAGGCTACGCGACGACCCTCGACTACCTCCGCGCGGTCGCGATCACGACGATCGAGCGCACGGGGTTGCTCCCGCACCTCAATCCCGGCGTGATGTCCTACGAGGAGCTCGCGCGCCTGAAGCATGTGAGCGCCTCGATGGGCATCATGCTCGAGACGTCGAGCGACCGGTTGTCCGAGCCCGGCGGTCCGCACCATGGTTCGCCCGACAAGGTGCCCGCCGTCCGGCTGCGTACGATCGAGGACGCGGGACGGCTGGCGATCCCGTTCACGACCGGGATCCTCGTCGGCATCGGGGAGACCGCGCGCGAGCGCGCCGCGTCGCTGCTCGCGATCCGCGACCTCAACCGGCGCTATCACCACATCCAAGAGGTGATCGTCCAGAACTTCCGTGCGAAGCCGCGGACCGCGATGCATCACGCACCGGAGCCCTCGGACGAGATGTTCCTCGCCGCCGTCGCCGTCGCGCGGATCGTGATGGGCCCGCACGTGAGCGTCCAGGCGCCGCCGAACCTGTCCGAGGAGGCGCAGCGACTGCGGCTCCTCGACGCCGGCATCAACGATTGGGGCGGCGTGTCACCGGTCACACCCGACCACGTCAACCCAGAGCGGCCGTGGCCCCAGATCGACCGGCTCGCCGAGACCACCGCCGAGCGCGGCAAGCAGCTCCGCGAACGGCTGGCGATCTACCCGCGGTACGCGACCGAGCCCGATCCCTGGCTCGCCGGTGCGATGCGACACCCGGTCGAGGCGCTCCTCGGTCCGGACGGCCTCGCGGCCGACACCGCACCTGCGCCCGTTGCGTGGCAGGACGCCGCGATCGCCTTCAAACCCCGCACGATCGCCCTCACCTTCACCAAGGCCGAGACGGCAGGCCTGCGCGACGACGCCGAACCGGTGTACGGCACGTTCGCGAACGACAACGCGGTCACCGCGGCGTGGTTCTCAGACCGCCCCGTACCCGAGCGCATCGACGCCGAGATCCGGAGCGCGCTCCGCAAGGCCGAGCGTCACGAGCCCATCGCCGATGACGAGGCACTCGCGATGTTCCGGGCCGAGGGCGACGCGTTGGATGCGCTGTGTCGCGTGGCCGACGACCTTCGCGCCGAAGCGGTCGGGCCGGACATCACCTACGTCCGCAACAGAAACATCAACTTCACGAACGTCTGCTACGTCGGCTGCCGGTTCTGCGCGTTCGCTCAGCGCGAGGTCGATGCGGAGTCCTACACGCTCACCCTCGACGAGGTCGCCGACCGCGCGGAACAGGCGTGGCTCGCCGGCGCGACCGAGGTCTGCATGCAGGGCGGCATCCACCCCGACCTGCCCGCCTCCTTCTATGGAGACTTGATCCGCACCGTGAAGGCGCGCGTCCCCAGCATGCATGTCCATGCGTTCTCACCGATGGAGATCATGTCCGGCGCCGCCAAGCGCGGCGTCTCACACGCCGCCTTCCTGGAAGAACTCCGCGACGCGGGCCTCGACACGATGCCGGGAACCGCCGCAGAGATCCTCGATGACGACGTCCGCTGGCTCCTCACGAAGGGGAAATTGCCCGCGGATACGTGGGAATCGATCATCCGGACGGCGCACGGACTCGGGATCCGTTCGAGCTCCACGATCATGTACGGACACGTGGACGCCCCGCCGCACTGGGTTTTCCACATACGGAGACTAGCCCGCATCCAACGCGACACCGGAGGCTTCACGGAGTTCGTCCCGCTGCCGTTCGTGCATCGGAACGCGCCGATCTTCCTCGCCGGCGCGGCGCGTCCGGGACCGACGTTCGACGACACGCTGCGCATGCACGCCGTTGCGCGCATCTTGCTCGACGGAGTTATCCACAACATCCAGGTGTCGTGGGTGAAACTGGGAGTTGGTGCGTGCCAGCAGATATTGCAAGCGGGTGCGAACGATTTCGGTGGGACGTTGATGGAGGAGACCATCAGCCGCATGGCCGGTGCGGAGTGGGGCATCGAGATGACACCCGAACGGTTCGACGACGCGATCCGCGCGATCGGTCGCATCCCGGCGGTGCGCACGACGACGTACGAACGCGTCGCGATCGACGTGAAATAGCCCTCAAACCGCCACATCGGTCAACCTCACTGACGGTTTCCGTCAACCAGATTGACCGTGCGGAAACGTCTCTGAAACGCTTGCGCCGCGCCGATAGACCCGCCACGATTGCTGCGAAGCTCACTAGAGGATGAAGGAGAGGCAGAGATTCCTCCTGAAAACCCCTTGTCATCGGGGAGGATCTTCCTTCAGAATCACACGCGTGTGATTTTGGGGGGAGTTGAGGAGTGCACCACTACATCCCTTGGCAAGAGCGAGCACGGTGTCGGGACCACGACCCGGAGATCTTCTTCCCCGAGAAGGGAGGCTCATCGAGGGAGGCGAAGAGGATCTGTAGCGAGTGTTCCGTTCGCATCGAATGCCTCAACTACGCACTCCGTCGCGATGAACGCTACGGCGTGTGGGGTGGCATGAGCGAACGGGAGCGGCGCCGGCTGAAGCGCATGGCGTCGTAGGGGCCTCTGCGAGAGCCCGCACCACCAAGCAGGCAATGGAAAGGGAAGGGGGCAGCATGGCAGCGAAAAGGAAGTCGGCCGCCAAGAAGCGGTCGACCGCCAAGCGCAAGCCAGCGAAGCGCAAGAGCGCGGCCAAGAAGACGATGGCCAAGCGCAAGCCGGCGAAGCGCAAGTCCACGGCCAAGCGCAAGTCCACGGCGAAGAAGTCCGCGGCCAAGCGCAAGCCGGCGAAGCGCAAGAGCGCGGCGAAGCGCAAGCCCGCGAAGCGCAAGAGCGCGGCCAAGAAGTCGACGGCCAAGCGCAAGCCCGCGAAGCGCAAGAGCGCGGCCAAGAAGTCCACGGCCAAGCGCAAGCCCGCCAAGCGCAAGTCTGCCGCCAAGAAGACGGCAGCCAAGCGCAAGCCGGCCAAGCGGCGCAGCGCGAAGAAGCGCTGATCCGAGCCTCGCGCGCTGAAGGGG
>DASYOY010000171.1:0-19641 GCA_036007245.1 Actinomycetota bacterium
TACAGGGGCATGCGGACCCGTTCCCGCTCGTAGACTGACCAACCTCACGACCCGGAGGAACGATGAGCGACCCTACCCCGACCCTCACGACCGGCCTGTTCAAGGGCCTCTCCCCCGAGGACGCCGACCAGATCCTCGGCGCCGGCGAGCGCGGCTCCTACGCCGCCGGCTCGGCGATCTTCAACCAGGGCGACCCCGGCGACGCGATGTTCGTGATCTCCTCCGGCGAGGCACGGGTCGACGTCGGCGGTCGGTTCCACATCCTCAAGCCGGGCGACTTCTTCGGCGAGATGGCACTCCTGGCCCCCGGGCCCCGGATGGCGACCGTCAAGGCCGAGTCCGACGTCGAGGCAGTCATGATCCACGCCGAGGCGTTCCAGTCATTCCTCTTAGAGCACCCGGCCGTGGCGGTCTCGATGATGAAGCAACTCGTGATCCGTCTGCGCGAGGTCGAACAGCGCATCGACGCCTGGATGGCGTGACGCCCGAGTGGGCCCTCCGGCCCGCACCGACGGGTACGGGCACTCGCAGCCCATCGGCCGATCGGAAATCGGGTTGCCTCCTGCCACGCTCCCCCGAAGCAGTTCTCGAGCTCGAGGCGGAGCTCGACGGGCCGAGCGGATTCGCGGTCGACACCAGCACGTGCCGGCCGGCAACGCCGATGACTGCACGTGCGGGCGGCAGGAGACCTTGCGCTTCCGGCCGAAGAAGGCGGGGACGTACACGATCCGCGTGTACCCGGCCGCCGACGGCGACGGGAGCGGTGGCTCGTTCTCGGACGAGCGTACAGTTCGCGGTTTCCAACGTGCACGCGAGCGGCGATAGCTACGACTCATCGGCGAACCACGACCCCGACACCGACAGCAACGGCACGACGATCACTGTCACGCGGCCCTAACGGCCGCCGTTACCCGCCGGAGACGACACGCCCAGCCGCGATCGTCGCCGTGACCTCCGTGTTGGCGATCTCGTAGACCGAGCCGGCGAAGGGGTTCCGATCCAGGATCGCCAGATCCGCCCGCATGCCTTCGGCGATCGTGCCGGCCTCGTCGTCGTGGTTCACATAGGCGCTACCCCGGGTGAAACCGGCCAGCGCCTCGGCGAGCGTGATCCGCTGCGTCGCGTCGAGCACCGGCGCGTCGGGACCGTCGCCGATCACCTGCCGCGTCACGGCGACCTGCATCTCCTCGAAGACGTTTGGCGTGCTGATCGGCCAGTCGCTGCCGAGGGCGAGCACGGCGCCGCTGCGCACGACGTCGCCGATCGGATACAGCCGCTCGGCGCGGTCGCCGACCCGCGGGCGGGTGAGCGTCTCGATCATCGGGTCGGGGCAGGCCCAGAGCGGCTGGATGTTCGCGGCCACGCCCAGCGTCCGCAGCCGAGGCGTGTCGGTGGGGTCGGGCAGCTGCAGGTGCGCGATGTGATGGCGGGCGTCGTTCCAACCGTTGGCTGCACGGGCCGCTTCGACGGCGTCCAGCGCCGACCGGAACGCGCGGTCGCCGAGCGCGTGCTGGTGGATCTGGAACCCGAGTCCGTCCAGCTGCGTCACCGCCTCGCGGAGCGCGTGCTCCTCGACGAACTGGATGCCGAGGCCGTGCTCCTCGCCGAACTGTCCTTCGTACGGCGTGAGCATCGAGCCGGTCGCGCTCTCGGGACAGCCGTCGAGCATGATCTTGATCGTGCCGGCGTCGATCTGGCCCTTCGTGCCCCAGTCGCGCTGCTCGACCAGTTCGTCGATCTGCTCCATGCCGCGGTGGCGGTCCCACCACAAGGCGGTCACGACCCGCGCGGTGAGCTCGCCGGAGTCGTCGAGCGCGCGATAGCCGGCGAGCAGGTCGGGGCGAACCCACGCGTCCTGCCATGCGGTGATCCCGAGCGCGTGCAGGTAGTCCTGCGCGACGCGGATCGAGGCCATCCAGTCCTCGCTCGAGTCCGCCGGCACGTGGTCGGACCAGAAGGTGTACGCGGTCCCCTCTTGCAGCCAGCCGGTCGGGCCGTCGGCATCGCGCACGAAGTAGCCGTCCCAGGGGTCCGGCGTGTCGGCCGTGATCCCCGCGAGCTCGAGCGCCTTGGTGTTGACCCATGCCGCGTGCGTGTCGGTGTTCATCAGGTACACGGGCCGATCGGGCACAACCGCGTCGAGCTGATGCCGATGCGGACCGGCGTCGCCGAACAGCGGCGTGTACCAGCCGCCGCCGACGATCCACGCGTCTTCCGGATGCGCCGACGCATGCGAACCGATGCGATGGAGATAGTCCGGCACGCTGTGCAGGTCGTCGAGGTTGCAGTGCCGGCGGATCCTTCCGGCGAAGGCTGCGTGGATGTGCGCATCCTGGAACCCCGGCATGACGCACGCGCCGCTCAGCACCTCCGCCGTGCCGACGCGATCGCGAACATCGGCTTCGCTGCCGACGGCGACGATCCGGTCGCCACGGATCGCGACCGCCTTCGCCCAGCTGCGCGCGGCGTCGACGGTGTAGACGTCGCCGGTGACGATCAGATCCGCGGGCTCGCTCACGGCGGCGGACGCTAGCAGGTCGCGGCCGGCGGTTCAGCCGACCGGTCAGGTGCTCATCGTGATCGGGCCGTGCATCCCGTACGCGTAGTGGCCGGGCAGGTGGCATGCGAACTCCCACCCGGGCGCAAGCTGGTCCGGAAAGGTGAACGTCGTCGAGACCGTCGCGCCGGCCGGCACGGAGATCTCGCCGGGCCGTGCGCCGTGCGACGCCTCGGTCCCCAGCTCGTGGATCTGCTGCATCTGCGCGTCGCCGACCAGGAACTCGTGGTCGATCGGGTCCGTGTTCGTGACGACGAACCGGACCGTTTCGCCGGGCGAGACCTGTAACGACGCCAGGTCGAAATGCGAGAAGTGGATCGTCACGTACACGGTGCGCTCGGGCGGCGGCGACGCGGCCGCGGTGAGCGAAAGGACCATCACGGCGGCGGCGACCGCCAGCAGTGCGGCCGCCGCCGTTCCGCGTCGCTTCAGCCTCATCGGATCCGCACCGCCCAGGCGCTGATGCGGCGCCGGGCGAACAGCGCCACGATCGCGACGCCCATGCCGAGCCACATGATCGTCCGGGCGCCCACCGCACCGTCCGGCACCGGCGGGATCGCGGGGAACGCGAACCCGGCCGCGACCGGGTCCGGGTGGCCGTAGCCGCTCGCGTCGATCGCGAGGTCGTTGGTCAGATCGGCGGCGGGCTCGTTGATCTTCAGGTAGCTGAGCCACATCGGCTGGTCGGGGATCCACTTCGACCGTTGATCGGATCGCAGGTCGCTCATCAGGCTGTTCGACGCCCACCCGCTCTTCTCCAGGATCGTTCCCTGCTGGTCCGAGTGTCCGTTGGGCGCGATGGCCTGCGGCAGCATCGCCGGGTCGCGGTCGGTCAGGAGGAACACGTCGGCCTGGACCACGGACTGCGGCTGCTGGCCGAGCGTCAAGATCCGGAGCGGAACCCACGGGTTCGGCGTCGGGATGACGACGTGCACCGGGATGCTCTGCCCATCGGTGATGCCCTGCGCGGCGGCTCGCTTCTGGTTGAACTTCGTCGCCATGAAGATCGGGCTCCGCTGGGCGTAGAAGTCGAGCACGGCAGGCGCGTCCGGCGGGAGGAAGAATCCGTGCTCGCGTGCCCAATCCCCGACCGCGGTCGCGCCGCCCTTGAGGACCGTTATGTTGAGCGCGTCGACCTGCGTCCGCAAGAGGACCTGCGCGGGCGCGGCTGCGGGCACCGCCTCAGCTGCGAAGTCGGTCCGCTCCAACGTCGGCGGGTTCACCTCGAGCTCGAGGCGTTGCAACGTCCAGTCGCCGCCCTTGATCACCTTCGTCGGCACGCCCGGCAACGGCGTGATCGACCCGAGCGACCCGCCGACCTTGCCGCTGAAGTCGAACGACGTGAGGTAGTGCTCGATGCCGTTGTGATACGCGGCAAGCGTGGTGGTCCGCGTCAGGCTGATCGTGCCGTTCGGTGCGACGAGTCCGCCGCACGCGAGGGCCGAGATCGCCGAGCCGAACACGAGTGCGGCGGCGATCGCGGCCGTGGCGGCCGCGCGAGCGATGTGACGGCGCATCGGAAGCTCCTTCCGGTCCGTGATCGCCGTTGGACGTCACGAGCGACCGCCGCGGTTCCCACCTATGCTCCGAACGATGCAGCTGAACCCGACCGAAGAGGAGCGCCTGCGCGTCTTCACTGCGGCGCAACTCGCTCGGGCGACGCTCGATCGAGGGCTGGCCCTGAACGTTCCGGAGGCCGTCGCGTTGGTGTGCGACGAGATGCACGTCGCGGCGCGCGCCGGCGGCTCGTGGGACGACGTACGCGACGCCGGGACGTCGGTGGCGGCGTCGACGCCGGTCCTCGACGGCGTGTCTGCGCTGATCCGTGAGATCCGTCTCGAGGTGCTCCTGGACGAGGGCTCGCGCTTGATCGTGCTGCGGTCACCGTTCGGAGAGGGCGAACCGACCGTGCGGTTCGGCGACGGCGACGTCGGGTTGGTTCCCGGGCGCGAACGGCGGACGCTGTCGGTGACCAACACCGGGCGGCGGGCGATCCGGGTGTCGAGTCACTTCCCGTTCTGGGACACGAACGCGAACCTGTCGTTCGATCGCGAGGCCGCCCGAGGGTTCCGGCTGGACCTACCGGCGGGCGATTCGTTGCGATGGGCGCCGGGCGAGACGCACGAGGTCACGCTGGTCGCGCTCGGGGGCACGCGCGATGCCTGACCGGATCTCGCGCGCCGAGCACGCGCTCCGCCACGGCCCGACCGCACGCGATCGCGTTCGGCTCGCGGACACCGACCTGTGGATCCGGATCGAAGAGGACCTGACGGAGCCGGGCGACCAAGCGCTGTGGGGCTACGCGAAGAACTGGCGCTCTCGGATGACGCAGCACGATGCCGCGACCACCGCTTCTGAGCTGGACACCGTCATCGGGTCGGTCCTGGTCGTCGATCCGCTGCTCGGCGTCGTGAAATGCGACCTCGGGATCAAGGACGGCCGCATCGCCGGCATCGGGCGCGCGGGCAACCCCGACATCACCGACGGCGTCGACCTGACGATCGGCCCGAACACGTGGCCGATCCCGTGCCACGGGTTGATCGCGACCCCGGCGGTCGTCGACTCGCACGTGCACCTGTTATCGCCGCGGCTCGTGCCCGTCGCTCTGTCCGCCGGCGTGACGACCTTGATCACGGCGGGGTTCGAGGAACCGCCCGATCGGATGCGCGCGACGTTCGCGGCGTTCGAACGCCTCCCGGTGAACATCGGGCTCCAGCCGAGCGCTCGGACCGACGTCGCCGGCGGGCTCGACCCCGGGATCGAAGCCGGCGCCTGCGGTTTCAAGATCCACGAGGATTGGGGTGCGTACCCCGACATCATCGACGCGACGCTCCGTTCCGCAGAAGCACATGACATCGCCGTGTGCCTGCACACCGACAGCCTCAACGAATCGACGGAGCTCGAGGGCACCGTCGCGGCGATCGCGGGCCGGACGATCCACGCCTACCACGTCGAGGGATCCGGTGGCGGGCACATCCCCGACGCGATCGGCCTCGCGCGCGAGACCAACGTGATGTGCTCGTCGACGACGCCGACGCTCCCCTATGGGCCGGCGACCACGAGCGAGCAGCTCGACATGAAGCTCATCGCCCACGAGGGGAACCCCTTCTTGCCCGACGACATCGTCGCCGCACGTGAGCTCGTGCATCCCGCGACGATGGCGGCCGAGGGGCCGCTGCACGAGCTCGGCGCGATCCAGATCATGAACTCCGACTCCCAGGGCATGGGACGCATGGGCGAGACGCTCCGCCGCACGATCCAGTTGGCGCATGTCATGAAGGCGTGGCGCGCGAGCGAGTCTTTCGACGGGCCCGAGCCGGTCAGACGGTTGCGGCCGGCGACGGCCGCGACCGATGGCGAGCCCGACGACAACGAGCGTGTCCTTCGCTACCTCGCGAAGTGCACCGTTGAGCCGGCGATCGTGCACGGCATCGCGGACGAGGTCGGCTCGCTCGCGCCCGGCAGGATGGCCGACGTCGTCCTGTGGGAACCCACGCGGTTCGGCGTCAAGCCGTTGATGGTGCTCAAAGCCGGCGTCGTCGCGTGGACCGCGATCGGCGAGGGGAACGCGAGCATCCACGGCGCGGAGCCGACCCGCTACGGCGCCGACTGGGGTGGCATCGGCGACGCGCCGTCCCGGCTGTCGACAACGTTCGTGTCCCAGTCGGCGCTCGATGCCGGCTTCGCGTCGACGACCCAACGCAGGGTCGTCGCGGTCCACGGAACGCGGGGCCTGACCCGGTCGGATCTGATCGCGAACCGCGCGGCGCCTTCCGACCTCGAGGTTTCTGCGGGAGACGGAACCGTGACACTCGGAGGTCGAACGCTGTCCGTCGAGCCGACGCCGGTCGTGCCCCTCAACCGGCGCTACCTGCTGGCGTAAGGCTCTCCGTCCGAAGGTGTGTCGAAGTCGTCGCCGGCTCGAAACGTCGCGTCCTCGCCTGGTCCGCGCAGCGTGACACGGCCGAGACCGTGCACCGTCCAGTGCGCGCCGTCGCCCAAGATCGCCGTTCGTTCGTCGATACCGACGAACCATGAGTCGTCGGGGAGCCGCGACGTCATCCACCACTGCGCACCGGGGATGCGTGCCGCTCGGTCCCAATGCACGCCGAACGAGACGTTCGGAACCAGGCCGAGCCCGAAGAGCCACGACGTGCCGCGACGACCGCCCGCATCGCGCGCACGGCTCGCGATCATCGCGCCCGCGCTGCACCCCGCGTAGACCGCGCCGCGGTCCAGCGCACGATGGATCGCACCGAGCAACGGCGAACCGCGCAGGACCTCGGCGAGCCGCGTCGGCTTCCCGCCGGAGAAGTAGATCATCGACGCCGCTTCCACCGACGCCACGAGGTCGTCGCGATGCGCGTCCTCACGCGTCTTGATCGGCACGACGGCCGCCGACACCCCGTCGTCCCGGTAGTGGTCGAGCCCCATCTGTCCCCACCGCTCGAATACGTGATCGCCCTCGGCCGCGCTGGCGGTCGGCACGATCGCGACGCTCCCGTCACCGGCCGCTCCGGCCAGCGCGGTGGTCTCCACCTCGGTGCTCCACGGCTCGAACTCGCCCGAGCCGAGGAACAGGAACGTCGGCACGTCAGCCCTCGGCGACCGGCGCGTCACCGGCTTCCTCGGCGCCGACGACATCGGGGAGCTCGACGGGCGCCTCAGGCATCCGGCGAGCCGCACGATGGCGGCCGCCCCGATCCACCCGTGGTGGCGGCTCGCGGCCGGACCTGGTCCGCCACGTGGCCACCAAGATCGCCCCGATCCCGAACGCCGCGCCGAGGATCCACCACACCACGTTGAGGAACGGCACGAGCCCGATCGCCGCACTGATCCCCCATCCCGCGAACATCGCGCCGACCCGTGCGTGCGGCGGCCGGACCAAGAGCCTGCCGATCACGAACGTTGCCATCGCGATGCCGACGAACCACACGAGGCCGAGCCCGAGCAACACGGCCACCGCGAGCGGCAGCCCGAGGATGGTCGCGGCCAGGGCGAGCGCCGCGACCGGCACGACGATCGCGGCAAGCAGCCCCCACCCGGCGGCGAACAGGGGTGCGGAGCGGGCGGCGTCGGCCGCCCGGTCGGCACCCCGGGGGGCCAGCAGGAGGATCAGGAGCCCACCGACCAGGATCGAGGCGCCCATCGCCGCGCTCACCAGCAGTGCACCGAGCACCCCGACCGGGCCGGACAACGTGAAGCCGACGTCGCTCTGGATCTGCCCGCCGACCTGTGCCCCCCGGGCGACCGCGACAACGCCGCCGGCGCGCACGTCGCCGCCGACCTGCGCGGTCCGCAGCAGGTGGATCGAGCCGTGCAACGCGATGACATCGCCTCCTACCTGACCCGCAACCGTGATCGGGCCGCGCAGGACGACGACATCTCCCTCGACAACGCCTTCGATCGTCGCGCTTCCCGAGAAGACCACGACCTCGTGCACGACCGTCCCGCGCACGACCGTGACCTCCCCGGACAGGACAACCTGATCACGCGCGTGGGCCTGTGTCTGCGCCTGCGCGGACGCCGCGACCGGCCACGACGAAGCGAGCAGCACGACGGCGACGACCGCGATCCGTCGGATCATGCCCGGCATCCTAGCGACGACCGCTTCGGGCACGAGATGCGAGACTGGGCCGATGAGCTTGCGGGCAGACGGCACGAGCTGGGCGATCGCCACGCCGCACACCGCGGCGACGGCGGCCGGCGCGGAGGCGTTCGAGCGCGGTGGGACGGCGATGGATGCCGCCCTGCACGCCGCCGCCACGCTCGCCGTCGCCTACCCGCACATGTGCGGCGTCGGCGGAGATCTTTTCGCGTTGGTGCAGCGCTCCGACGGTGAGGTCTTGGCCATCAACTCGAGTGGCCGGTCCCCCGTCGCCGCGGATCCAGCAGCGCTCGACGGACTCCTCGAGATGCCGATCCGCGGTCCGGCCCCGATCACGGTTCCCGGCGCCGTCGCGGGATGGCACGCGCTCCACACCACCGGCGCCGTCCTGCCTTGGGCCGATGCGTTCACGCGCGCGACCACGCTGGCCGCAGACGGCGTGGCCGTGAGTCGCTCGCTCCGCGGCGAGCTCGAGGAGGACGCGAAGCTGTTCGGCTCCGATCCGGGGCTCGCGTCGATCTACTTCACCGGCGATGACCCCGCAGCGCTGGGCGACGTCGTGCGCCAGCCGGCGCTCGCCCGCACGCTCGAGGCGATCGCCGCCGGCGGCGCCGAGGTCCTGTACGGTGGGGCCGTTGGTGACGCGTACGCCGCCGGGCTGCGCGCAGCCGGCTCGCCGATCTCGATCGACGACCTCGCCGCCCACCGAGCGAGCCTGCTGGGCGCGATGCGCTCCCGCTTCCTGGATCTGCATGTGAGCGTGGTGCCGCCCAACTCGCAAGGCTTCGCGCTCTTGCAGATGCTCGCGCTGCTCGAGCGGTTCGGGATCGACCCCGATCTCGACGGCGCGGACGCCGGCCGGATCGCGCGCGTGATCGACGCGGTCAACGCCGACCGCGACCGCCACCTCGCGGACCCCGACCGGATGCTCGTGCAGCCGTCGACCCTGCTGGAAGACGGCCACCTGGCCGTGCTCCGGGATGAGGCGGCCGCCGCGCTGGCCCATGCCCACGCGCACGCCAACGCCGACGGCGACACGATCGCGCTGGTCACGGCCGACGGGCAAGGCAACGCGGTCTCGTTGATCCAGAGCTTGTTCTGGGGGTTCGGCTCCGGGATCTGTGAGCCCACGACGGGGATCGTGGCCCAGAACCGCGGCGCGTGCTTCACGCTGGAGGAGGGCCACCCCAACCGGTTCGCACCGGGCGTGCGCCCGTTCCACACCCTCATGCCGGTCCTCGTGCACGACGATGACGGGCTCGTCGGCGTCCCCGGCACGATGGGCGGCTACCACCAGCCGCAGATCAACCTCCACACGATCACGAAGACGTTCGTCGGCGGTGCGCACCCCGCCGACGCGGTCGCGGCGCCACGGTGGGTCGTGCTGGGCGACGAAGACGGCAGCGGCACCGTCGTCGGTGTCGAGGACGGCGTTCCCGAACCGGCCCTCCGTTCGCTTCGCGAGTCGGGCGGGTTCGGCGTCACGGAGGCCGACTCCTTCGGTCATGCGCACCTGATCCGGCGTGAGAGCGGACGGCTGCTCGCCGGCTCCGACCCCCGCGCCGACGGCTCGGCGGCGGCGGGCTGATACCGCCTCCACCCTGCGCGGCTGGCGCCGGGCCCGGTAGTGCTGCGAAACTCGACCAGGACGCCTGATGCCGCATCCGCCACTCGATACACCGGGCTCGGAACCGGACCTGCAGCGATTGCTGCGTGACCTGGACGGGATCGTCTGGGTGCTCGACGCTGCCACCGGCGGGTGCACCTTCGTATCCGACGCCATCCGGCGGCTGCTGGGGTACGCGCCCGAGGACTGGCTCGAGGACCCCGAGTTCCGCGTGCACCGCCTCCATCCCGAGGATCGCACCCGGATGGAGGAGCTGTGGTCGCGGCTCGGAACAGCCGGCGGGTCGTTCGACGTGACCTACCGCCTCCGCGCCGGCGACGGGTCGTGGCGGACGATCCGCGACATCGGCCACGCGACGATCGGCGACGAGGCCTCGGTCGGGTCGATCGAGGGTCTGATGGTCGGCGCGCCACCCGTATCGCCGGACCAGGCACCCGACGAGGACCGGTTCCGCAGCGTGGTGGAGCACCTGACCGCGATCGTCTACATCGAGGACATGCCGACCGCCGACCAGATCGGGCGCATGCTGTACGTGAGCCCCCAGGTCGAGGACCTCTTGGGGTTCACCCCGGAGGAATGGCTCGCCGATCCGGTGGCCTGGTCTCGGCAGTTCCACCCGGAGGATCGGGACCGCGTCCGGGCGATCTACGAACAGGTGGAGCGGACCGGCGGACCCTTCCTGGCCGAGTACCGGATGTTCGCCCGCGACGGCTCGATCAAGTGGTTCCGCGATGAGGCCATCGTGGTGCGCGACGCGGGGGGCATCCCCCGGTACTGGCAGGGCGTGATGTTCGACGTCACCGAGCAGCACGAGACCCGCGAACGGCTCGCGGACACGCAGGACCAGTACCGCGCGTTGATCGAGCAGATCCCGGCGATCGTGTACCGAGAGGCCGTGCGTGGCGACGACCTCGAGGTCGTCTACATCAATTCGCGGGTCGAGTCGCTGCTCGGCATCACGCCGGCCGAGTGGGTCGCCGACTCGGATGTCTGGATGCAGGCGATCCACCCCGACGACCAGGCCGCCGTCGATGCGGAGAACCGGCGGACCGAGGTCACCGGCGAACCGTTCGTGATCGAGTACCGGATGATCGCACGCGACGGGCGCGTCGTCTGGTTCCGCGACGAGGCGACGCTCGTGCGCGACGACGCCGGCGAGCCGGCGTTCTGGCAAGGCGTGATGATGGATATCACGCAGCGACGCGAGGCAGAGGCGGGGCTCGCCGAAGCGGAGGCGCGGTACCGCGCGCTGGTGGAGCAGCTGCCGGCGATCGCCTACATCGACCCCGTCGACCGCCACGGCACCGTGTACATCAGCCCGCAGACCGAGCCGATCCTCGGGTACACGCCCGACGAGTGGTACGCGGACCCCGACCTCTGGCGCAAGATCGTGCACCCAGACGATCGCGAACGGCCCTTGCCGGTCGGGACCGACCCGTACGCGTCGAGCTACCGGCTGATCGCGAAGGACGGCCGCGAGGTCTGGATCCACGACCAGTCGCGACCCGTGTACGACGACGCCGGCAACCTCGTGTACTGGCAGGGACTGCTGCTCGACATGACCGACCAACGCCGGACGCTCGAGCTCGAGCGCGCGTTGGAGCTCGAACGTCTCGAGGCGGACCGCCTGCGGACCGAGGACGAGGTTAAGACGACGTTCCTGCACGCGGTGTCGCACGATCTGCGGACGCCGCTCGCGGCGATCCTCGGCCTGGCGGTCACGCTGGAACGAGAGGACCTAACGCTCGAACCCCGCGAGGCGCGCGACCTCGCGCACCGGATCGCCCAGAACGCGCGGCGCCTCGACCGCATGGTCGGCGACTTCCTCGATTTCGAGCGGCTGGCGCGCGGCGTCGCGGAGCCGAACTACGCCTCGGTCGACGTCGGAGCGCTGCTCCGCGAGATCGTCGCGACCAACGAGCTCGTGTCGGATCGCAAGCTCTCGCTCGAGATCGTCCCGTCGAACGTCCGCGCGGACGCGGGGATGCTCGAACGGATCGTTGAGAACCTGCTCGGCAACACCGCCAAGCACACGCCGGCCACCGCGCGGATCTGGGTACGGATGACGCCCTGGGAGGACGGGATCGAGTTGGTCGTCGAGGACGACGGGCCGGGCGTGCCCGACGCGGACAAGGAACGGATCTTCGAGCCGTTCCGTCAGGGGTCAGCGTCGGCGACCGGGTCGGGCGTCGGGCTCGCGCTCGTCGCGCGGTTCGCCGAGATGCACGACGGACGCGCCTGGGTCGAGGACCGCACCGGCGGCGGCGCGTCGTTCCACGTGACGATCGCGTCGGAGCCCTCGGAACGCCGGATCGACCTGGCCGCGATCGAGCGGGACGATCAGCCGACCGAGACGGGCTCGTCGGCCGACAACCACGCGTAGGCCTCCTCTTCCTGCGCGAAGTGCAGACGCAAGATCGCGTGCAAGCCGTAGAGCACGCGGCGGAGGTCGACCAGGTCGTCGCGGTCGGGGCCCTCCGGCGGCAGGTCATCGACCAGCTGGCGATACACGCGGATCAGGTGCTCGATCTCGACATGCGCACGCTGCATGCTCGACATCGGATCCTCGCCGCCGAGGAGCTTGGCGACCACCGGGTAGACGGCGGCCTCCTCCTCTTCTTCGTGTTGCGGCAGGCGGTCACACAGGAACGTGCGCACGGCCTCGAGCTCGGCGCGGAGCTCCGCGGACTCGTAGGTGTCGAGCCGGTCGGCCACGGTTCGGATCCGCTGCACCTCCGGCGCGAACTCGACGTGCTCGCGCCGGAACCGCTCTGCGACATCGGTCCCCGGACCGCCGGCCTGTGCCTTCGACCCCGACCCGAGCGCGCGCAGGGCGTTCAGGATCGACGCGACGTCGACGGCCTCCTGGAACAGCGCCCCAACGGCCGGCGTGAACAACCCGAAGGCGCCGAGCCCCATCAGGAAGAACGCCAGGCCCATCCCCAGCAGCACGCTCTGCACGGCGATCGTGCGTGAGCGCTGCGAGATCATCATCGCGTCGACCAGCCGGTCGAGCCGATCGACGGTGAGGACCACGTCGGCGGCCTCCGACGACGCGGTTGCGCCCCGCGCCCCCATCGCCACACCGACATCGGCTGCGGCGAGCGCCGGCGCGTCGTTCAGCCCGTCGCCGACCATCATCACCACGCCGTCGGCGCGCTCGGCCTCGACGGACTCGACCTTCTCCGCCGGGTCGCGCTCCGACAGGATCCGGTCGACGCCGAGCGCCGCGCCGACCGACTCGGCGACATCGGGATGGTCGCCGGTGACCATCACGACGCGCTTGATCCCGGCGCGGCGGAGCGCGCGGATCACCCGCGGCGTGTCGGGCCTGATCGGATCGTCGATCACCAGCGCGCCGACCACCTCGCCGTCGACCCCGACGAAGACGCACGAGGACCCGTCGAGCATCGTGCGGCGGCGGACGTCGCGGGCGCGCGACGGCAGCGCCGCGCCGCCGGCCACGTACGTCGCCTGGCCGAGCACGACCCGGCGTCCCTCGACCCGTCCCGAGATCCCCGAGCCGTACTGCTCATCGACCGCGTCGGGGAACGTGAGCTCACCAGCGTGTTGGCGTGCGGCACGCACGATCGCGCTGGCGAGCACGTGCGGCGACACCTGATCCAGCGAAGCGGCCAAGCGCAGCACCTCGTCGGGGTCGATCGTGCCGAACGCCTCGACGTCGGCGACGCGTGGGATGCCGGAGGTCAGCGTGCCGGTCTTGTCGAACAGCAGGATCGACGAGCGCGCCACCGTCTCGAGCGCGCCGCCGCCCTTGACGATGATCCCGCGCTTGGCGGCGCGGGAGATCCCCGCGACGATCGCGATCGGCACGGCAAGGATCAAGGGGCACGGCGTCGCCACGACCAATACCGACAGCGCCCGCACCGGGTCGCCCGAGGCGATCCACGCGGCGGCCGCGACCACCAGCGTGATCGGGATGAACCAGAACGCGTAGCGGTCGGCGAGCCGCACGGCGGGCGCACGCTCGGCTTGCGCCGCCTCCACCAACCGGACGATGCCTGCGTAGGTGCTGTCCGCCGCCGTCGCCGTCGCACGCAGATCGAACGCCTGCCCCGCGTTGAGCGCGCCCGACCGCACGAGGTCGCCGCGCGGACGCTCGACCGGGCGGCTCTCGCCCGACAGCGCCGATTCGTCCAGCACGGCGTCGCCCTCGAGCACACCGTCGACCGGCACGACCTCGCCGGACTTCACGAAGAGGCGGTCACCGAGCACGACGTCATCGATGTCGCGCGTCTCGAGGCCGCCGCCCTCGTAACGGTGGACCTGCCGCGGCGCTCGCGCGAGGAGCTCCGAGAGCTCGCGGTGCGCGCGCCGGTCCGCGTAGTCCTCGAGCGTTTGACCGCTCGCGAGCATCACGGCGATCACCGCGCCGGCCGCGTACTCGTGCAACGCGAGGCACCCGAGGATCGCGATGATCGCGATCAGGTCGACACCCGCCTCGCGCTTCGCGAGCGAGCGGACCACATCGATCGTCACGGGGATGCCGCCGATCACGGTGGTGACCGCCCACACGAGGTGCCCCGCCTCCGTGTGGTGTGTGAGCACCAGGCCGGCTCCAGCCACCAGGCCGATCACACACGTCGCGAGCCAGAGTCGCGTGAACCCGAACGTGCCGCGTGTCACGCATCCCTCCGGAGATCCGCGGTGAGGTGCAACGTCATCGGGGTTGTGCCCGTCGCCATGTCGATCTGGTACCTGAGCGCGTCGCCGTCGACCTGATAACGCCGCTCGAGGCCCCGCACGTCCATGCCCGTCGCCGCACGGCCGATGCCGAGCTCCTCGCCGCGCAGACGGATGTCTCCGCCGTCGACGCGTCCGTGCGCGACCTCCGTCACCCCGATGGGGTGGGCGAGCACCAGCTCCACCTCGCCCGCCGTGGCGCCGGGCCGCAGGAAGCCGCGCTCGAAATGCAGTGGCTCGTCGTCGAGGCTCCAGCTCTCCTGGATATAGGAGAGCCACGCGTCACCGACGTGGTCGAACGTGAGCCTCTCGCGATACGCGAACGCCTCGATCGTCGGATAGCTCCCGCTTCCCTCGCCCCGCCAGGTGCCCAGCAAGAACGCCAGCCAGGCAACGTCCGCGTGCAGTTCGGGAGACATGCGGCGACCGTACCACGCACCCGTGGCACGACCTGCGGCTACGGCGTCGTCGGCTCCTCGGTGGCGACGTCGTCCTGTTCGGGCGTCATCAGCCGTTCCTCGACGACGTGTTGGAGCTCGCCGACATCGGTCTTGATCGGCGTCGCGGGCTGAGGGTCTTGCGCCTCGGCGGCGACGTGCTCGTAGGCGTCGATCTCGAGCTCGAGGTACTCGAGACGCCGCTTGAGGGCTTTGATCCGGCGCTCGGGGTCGAGCTCGTTGTTGGCGACCGTGACGCTCAGGTCGTCGTGGCGCACGGTCGTGGGGTCGTCTCGGCGCCCCTCGCGCGGCAGGACCAGTGAGGCGGGATCGCCACGCAGGCGGGCCTGGAGGTCCATCAGATTGGACACGACGGCATCGTGCTGCGAGCCGTCGCGGTCATACCCTCGTGACGCCATCTCGGATCCCCCTGTGTTCCACTGGTCCGCCCGCGTGGGTATCGCTGCGGCGGAAGCGCACCGCCGATCATAGGCCGGAAGGCCTGCTCCGGTCGATCCGACTTCCGGATTATCCTCCGGCGGTGGTCACGCTCGGGCGCATCAACGTCACACCGGTCAAAGGGACTGCGCTACAGCACCCCGCCTCTGCCGACCTTTCCCCGATCGGCATCGCGGGCAACCGGCGGTTCCACCTCGCGGACGAACGGCAACGCTTGTTCAGCGGTTTGAGCTACGGCCCACTCGTGCTCGTGACCTCTGAGGTCGAGGACGGGGTACTGCGATGCCGATTCCCCGACGGCCCCGTCGTCGAGGCGAAGACAGACGATCTCGGCGAGCCCGAGTCGACCGACTTCAACGGGCGCGAGGTGTCCGGCCGGCCCGTGGGTGGCGAGATCTCCTCGGTCTTCTCCGCGTACATCGGCGCCGAGGTTCGGCTGTTCCGGACCGAGCGCGACGGCGACGGCCCCGACGAGATGCCGCTCACCCTGGTGTCGTTCGCCTCGGTCGACGCGCTCGGTCGCCACGGCGGTTATGACGGCGACCTCGACCCGCTTCGCTTCCGGATCAACCTGGAGCTCGACGGCGCGGAGCCGTTCGAAGAGGAAGCGTGGGATGGGGAGCGCGTGCAGGTCGGCGGCGCCGTCTTGCGGATCGACGGCCAGATCCCGCGTTGCGCGGTGACGACACAGAACCCCACCACAGGCGCCCAGGACTGGAACACCCTCAAGCAGATCGCGTCGTTCCGCCCGCTCATGGCGACGCGACAGGTGCCGTTCGGCGTGTACGCGACCGTCGAACAGCCCGGGCGGGTCGCCGTTGGCGACGCCGTCGCGCCCCTCGACGCCTAGTCGGGCCGTCCCCGGGCAAACTCCCCAGACGGGGTATGGGGCGCCTTTCAAGCGGCTCCGATATCTGCTCGGACGGAATGGGTGTACGCGAACGCCACGATCCCGGGACGCCGTCCTCCGGTGTCGCCCAGGTCCGCACGAACGTCAGCTCTGTCACCATCGGATCGACGAACGTGTCGCTCACCGCCGGCTCCTACCTCATCGGCGGTGTCACGTACGGCTGGCGCAGCAACGCACTGACCGCGAGCAACCCACTGGCCGCGGGCACGAAGTCGTACACGGTGTGGGCGGTCGACGCCGTCGGCAACACGGGGACGGCCTCCTCGTACAGCGTCACGGTCGACAACACCGCGCCGACCGCGACGGACATCCAGACGACGAACGCCGGTACCGCGGGTCGCGCGGAGACCGGCGACAAGATCATCTACACCTTCAGCGAGCCGCTCGAGCCGATCTCCATCCTGGCCGGATGGAGCGCAGTTCGACCATCGTCACGGTTCGCTGATCTCCAAGGGTGGCAGCGACCGCGTCCAGATCTGGAACAGCGGGAACTCCGCGCAGCTCCCCGTCGGGACCATCATGCTCAACAGGACCGACTATGCGACGAAGACGTCGTCGTTCACCGGCTCCTCCATGGTGCTGGCCGGGAACGTGCTCACCGTGACCCTCGGAACGACCATCTCGACATCCGTCACGACCGCCGCCGGAACCGGAACGACGCGCTTCAACGCGAGCGCGACCATCACCGATCTCGCGGGCAACGCGGCCAGCACGGCGAATTGCAACGAAAGCGGCACAGCGGACGTCGACTTCTAGGGCCTGCCGATGGAGCCGGCCAGGCTAGGATGCGCTGGTCGCATGACCGTCCGACGTTCCCGCCTCCCGGTGCTGGTCCTGGCGCTGACGCTTCTCGTAGCGTGCGACCCCTACTCGGCTACGAAGAGCGAGGCGGCGCCGAGCCTGACGCCCGTCCCGTCGACGATCGCGGCCATCCAGAGCGATCCATGCACAGCCCCGGACCTGCCGGCGCCGATCTCCGTTTCGGTGGTGCACCGCTCGGACGGCTCGTGCTGGCCGCTCAGCAAAGAGGTGATCTACCGGTGCGATCCCGCGATGCCGGCGGTCGCGGAGATCGACGTTGGGCAGGGGCCGCGCAGGTTCCTCGGCGGCCAGTACGCGGTCAAGGTTGCCGCGCCGCCCCAATCCGCAGCGTCCGAGGGCGTCACGCCGTTCGGCGAGGTGCTGCTCGATCCGAGCGATCCGTCGTTCCTGTGGGTGCGATCCGACGGCGTCACGCAGCGATGGCTGGCGCTCCCCATCCGTTCGAAGCTCTCCAGCCCGCCGACCGTGCAGATGATCGGTGACTCCATCCTGGACGGCGGGCAGACCGAGGTCGTTGCGGGCCTCCCCGACTGGACCGTCTCGATCGACGCCTTGATCGGCCGCGGGTCCGACGGAGCCGCCGGCGTCGCCGAGTCGCTCCCCTCTCCGGCGGCCGATGTCGTCCTCATCGAGATCGGCGTGAACGACGCGGACGCTTCCTATACCGCCGCCAACGCGCAGCGGATCATCGCCGCGCAGGGCGACGCGCGGATGCTCGTTTGGCTCACCGCCCACGGGCCCGAGCCGCAGGTGCCGGCTGTCAACCAGGCGATCTTCGATGCGATGGGGCCGTTGTCCAACGGCGCGGTCTTGGATTGGAACAACCTCGTTCCCCTCGACGCGCTCTCGAGCGACGGGATCCACCCCGACTCAGGACAGCAGGGCACGCTCGCGTCGATCATCGATCCCTACCTGCAAGGGTGGCTCGACGCCGTCGAGGGCCGGGGCGCCACCGCCTGCCAGAACACGATCCACGACCACGCCTGAACGCGTTCGCAGATAGCATCGGTTCCCATGGAAACCCGCAAGATCGGCTCGCTCGAGGTCAGTGTGCTCGGCCTTGGATGCAACAACTTCGGCCGGCGCGTGGACGAAGCCGGCATACGACGCGTGGTGGACGCGGCGATCGATGCGGGCGTCACCCTGTTCGACACGGCCGACATCTACGGCGGCACGCTGTCCGAGACCTTCCTCGGACGGATCCTGCGGGGGCGTCGCGACCGCATCGTGCTCGCGACGAAGTTCGGGATGGACGTCGCCCCTGACAAGACCGGCGCCGCGCCGGCGTACATCCGCCAGGCGGTGCGCGACAGTCTCGAGCGTCTGCAGACCGACCACATCGATCTCTACCAACTGCACCAGCCAGACCCGAAGGTCCCGATCGCCGACACCCTCGCGACGCTCGACGAGCTCGTCCGTGACGGCTTGGTGCGCGAGATCGGCTGCTCCAACTTCTCGGCAGAGCAGCAGACCGAGGCAGCGAACGCGGTCGCCGACGGCGCCGCCCGCTTCGTCAGCGTCCAGAACGAGCTCAGCCTGCTCGAAACCAGCGATCTGGTCGACGGCCTAGCGGGAGCCACCGCGCTCGGACTCGCGTACATCCCGTTCTATCCGCTCGCCAGCGGTGTACTGACCGGGAAGTACCGGCGTGGCGAGATGCCTGCGGCCGGCACCAGGCTCGCCGCCTACAACGAGACGCCATCCGACGACGAGTTCGACCGCGTGGATGCGCTCAGCGCGTTCGCTTCGCGGAAGGACCGCTCGCTGCTGGAGCTGGCGATCGGGTGGCTCGCGTCGCTCGACCCGGTCGCCTCGGTGATCACCGGTGCGACGAAGCCGGAACAGATCCAGAGCAACGCCGAGGCGTCGACGTGGCGATTGACCGGAGAAGAGTTGGCCGAGGTCGCCGAGCTGCTCGCGTAACGGGATCAGCGCTCGACGAGGAACGAGACCTGCCAGAACGTGACGGCCTCGTTGGCGAGCGCCACCCGTTCCACGTGTGGACGGAGGCCCTCCGTGGGTGCGAGCCCACGGATCTGCAGACGAGAGCGGGCGATCGTCACTGCAGCCCCTTCCGTGATGCCGGGGGCGTTGTTCACGCAGACCGTCTCGACCATGCCCCAGGTATCGGCCGCGGCGGGGTCGAAACTGTGGGCGACCACCCCGGACCAACTTCCCCACCCGGTGTAACTACGCGATCGAAGGTAGGGGCGCCCACCACGCACGTGGCCGTCGTACGCAACCGCGCCGGGCGTTGCAAGGATCGCCAGCACTGCGATGAGGACTTCGGGTAGGGCTACCACCACTTCTCTATCCTCGAGCATCGATGGGTCTGCACGGACAACTGGTTATCCCTCGTCAACGACGCTGGCATCAACGGTGTCTGACGGATGACTGACTAGACTTCCGGTTGGAGGATCTCGGGCATGAGCCAATCATCGAAGGGCATCATCATCGGGGTCGTGATCTTGGCGGTGGCCGTCGCGTTCATCTGGTATCGAGGCAACCAGCGCCCGG
>DASYOY010000172.1:0-13146 GCA_036007245.1 Actinomycetota bacterium
GAGGCCGTCCGGATCCTCGACGCCGCCGGGTTCGACCTCGTGATCGTCGAGACCGTCGGGGTGGGGCAGGCCGAGATCGACGTCGCCGCGGCCACGGATACGACGCTCGTGGTGCTCGCACCCGGTCTGGGTGATGCGATCCAGATGGCGAAGGCCGGCATCCTCGAGGTCGCCGACGTGTTCGTCGTCAACAAGGCCGACCGCGACGGAGCTGCCGAGGTCCAACGGGAGCTGAAGCAGATGCTGCATCTCGGCGCCGCACGGCCGTGGGAGCCACCCGTGCGCGCGGCCGCGGCTGCCGATGGCGCTGGTATCGGCGAGCTGTGGAACGACATCGAGCGGCATCGAGCCTGGCTCACCTCGTCGGGAACGCTCGCCGCGGATCGAGAGGCGGCGGTCGTCCAGGAGGTGCGGGCGCTCGCCGGCGAGCGCTTGGCAACATCGGTCGCCGCGCAGCTCGCGGCCGACGGCGGGTTGCGGGCCAAGCTTCGCGACCGCGCGATGGATCCCTACGCCGCCGCCGACGACCTGATCCGTCGACTCGCCCCGGGGTAGCCTGGGGAGCGATGGTCGACACCGACGGCCGAACCCACGCGACGCGATCGGGGATCCCGGTCGATGCCGTGTACGAACCGCACCCGCGAGACGCCGAGCCGCCGCCCGGCGCGTTCCCGTTCACGCGCGGTCCCTACGAGTCGATGTACCGCGGCCGGCTCTGGACGATGCGGCAGTTCGCCGGGTACGGCACGCCGGCAGAGACGAACGAGCGGTTCCGGCTGCTCCTCGAGCGCGGCCAGACGGGCCTGTCCGTGGCGTTCGACATGCCGACGTTGATGGGCCTCGATCCCGACGACCCGCGAAGCGCCGGCGAGGTCGGACGGTGCGGCGTCGCCGTCGCGGATCTCGAGGACACCGACACGCTGTTCGACGGCATCCCGCTCGACGAGGTCACCGTGTCGATGACGATCAACGGACCGGCGGCATGGATCTTCGCCTGCTACCTTGCCGCGGCGGAGCGGCAAGGGGTCGCGCGGAAGGACCTCGGCGGCACGCTCCAGACCGACATCTTCAAGGAGTACACGGCGCAGAAGGAGTGGCTGTTCCCGCCGAGGCCGCACCTGCGGCTGATCGGCGACCTCATGGCGTTCTGCGCAGCCGAGACGCCGCGGTACCACCCGATCAGCGTGTCGGGGTATCACATCCGCGAGGCGGGCTCGACCGCGGTGCAGGAGCTCGCGTTCACGCTCGCCGACGGGTTCGCCTACGTCGAGCTCGGGCGGCAACGCGGTCTGGACGTCGACGTCTTCGCGCCGCGCCTGTCGTTCTTCTTCGACGCGCACATCGACCTGTTCGAAGAGGTCGCGAAGTTCCGCGCGGCCCGTCGGCTGTGGGCGCGTTGGCTGCGCGATCGGTACGGGGCCAGCACGCCCGAAGCCCAGCGACTCCGGTTCCACACGCAGACGGCGGGCGTCTCGCTCACCGCGCAACAGCCGATGAACAACGTCGTGCGCACCGCGGTCGAGGCGCTCGCCGCGGTCCTCGGCGGGACGCAGTCGCTCCACACCAACGCGCTGGACGAGGTGCTCGCCCTGCCGACTGAGGAAGCCGCGACCCTCGCCCTCCGCACCCAGCAGGTCATCGCCTATGAGACCGGGGTGGCGGCGGTGGCCGATCCGCTCGGCGGCTCGTACTTCGTCGAGGCGCTGACCGACGAGACCGAGCGGCAGGCCGATGCGATCTTCTCCGAGATCGACGCGATGGGGGACGGCTCGATGCTGGAGGGCGTCCTCAGGGGAGTCGAGTCAGGCTGGTTCACCAAGCGGATCGCCGACGCCTCGTTCGACGAGCAGCGCCGCATGGAGGCGGGCGAACTCGTCCAGGTCGGCGTCAACGCCTTCGAGGAACCGGGGGACGACGCGCTCGAGATCCTCGAGATCTCGATGGCGACCGAGACCGCTCAGGTGGCGGCCGTCGAACGGATGCGGGCTAGCCGCGACGCGCGGGCTGCAGCCGGCGCCCTCGACGCCTTGGTGGCCGCTGCCGACACGGACGTGAACCTGATCGAGCCGCTGGTCGACTGCGCCCGCGCGGGCTGCACCGGGGGAGAGGTGACTGTGGCGCTGCAAGGCGTCTTCGGGACGTGGCGGGAAGCGGCCGCCTTCTAGGCCCAGGCCTATCGCAATATCTTGCAGTTGCCGTAGTTCGCAGTGCCTGATTGGATGAAGGGATGCACGTCCTTGCGCAGGGAGGGGAGGCGTTCGGCCTCGGCGTCCTGGTATCGGCGTTCCTGTTCGGGTTCCGCCACGGCATCGATTGGGACCACATCGCTGCGATCACGGACATCACGAGCTCCCAAGAGAACAACCGCGCGTCGATCCTGTTCGGCACTCTGTACGCACTCGGGCATGCGCTTGTGGTGTTCTTGATCGGCTCCGCGGCGATCTTGCTGGGAGCGAAGCTGCCCGAAGGCGTCGACCCGATCATGGAGCGGATCGTCGGCTTCACGTTGGTGATCCTTGGCGTGTTCGTGTTCGCGTCCTTGATCAAACATGGACGCGAGTTCCGGATGCGCAGTCGCTGGATGCTGATCTTCAGTGGAGTCCGGACCGCGTATCGCAAGACGCGTTCCGCGGTCGGGCGGTCCAGCGGCGGGGATGCCGCGCACGCGCACGGAGACCTCGACCCGATCCATCTCCACGACAACGAGGGGATGGCGGTCGCCGTCGCGGACGATCTGCCGGTTTCGGAGTGGCACCACGGTCACCACGGTCGCCCGGGCCACCACCACCACAAGCATCCCGAGCCCGACGCATTCATGGAATACGGACGCGGAACGGCGTTCGTCGTTGGCATGGTGCACGGGATCGGCGCGGAGACACCGACCCAGATCGTGATCTTCCTGACGGCCGTGACCGTGGGTGGCAAAGCGGCAGGGGAGGCTGTCCTCGTCGCGTTCCTGGTCGGCCTCCTCACGTCGAACACGATGATCACTCTTGGGTCGACGTTCGGCTTCCTACGCGCGTCCAAGAACTGGAAGATCTACGTGACCGTCGCGATCCTGACGGGGACGTTCAGCCTCGTGATCGGCCTGTTGTTCTTGTCGGGGGAGGGAAGGGTCCTGCCGGCACTCTTCGGCGGCTGACCTCCGTCAGGTGCTCTTGGCGCAGTCCGCGCACAGGCCGGTGATCGCGAAGTGCGTCAGGTCGGCCCGGAACCCGTGATGCCGGTGGATCAGTTGACCGAGGCGCTCGGCCTCGGTGATCGAGAGTTCGTCGTCTCGCCCGCAGCGGTGGCACGTCAGGTGCACGTGCTGCGCCTCCTCGGCCTTGTGGTACTCGGCGCCTGATTCGAGATGCGAGTGTTGGAGCACGCCGACCTCCTCAAGGAGAGACAGCGTCCGGTAGACGGTCGATGGGTTCACGCCGGGCATCTCGCCCTCGATCGTGCGGGCGATCGCAGCCGGCGAGATATGGCCCTTGGTGCGCATCACTTCGGACACGATGGCGCGGCGCTGCGGCGTCATCCGCAAGCCCTTGCTGCGGAGCAGGTCGAGCACGTCGGCGTATTCGGTGGGGGCGACGGCCATGCGGGCGATTGTAGCAGTGTGTTGCAGGTGCAATTTCACGCGGGCGGCGGCAGGCCGAGCTCTCTGCAGGCCCACGCGAGCGCGATGACGCCCTGATCGAACTGGAGCTTGCGAACGTGGGGAGCCTGCGGAATCAGTGGGCGGCGAGCATGTTCGAGGAAGAACCCTGCCAGCAGCGCCGCGACGTGGCCGCCCCCCGGCAGGATCGCCCACGGCTCGGGGCCGCCTTCGTGATGGAGGCTCGGGAGCCACGACGCGAGATCGAATGTCTCGGACCCGCGGCACGCGAGGTTCCAGTCGACCAGGATCGCACGTGATCCGGTGATGCAGAGGTTGTCACTTCTAACGTCTCCGTGCACGAGTGCGTTTCCGGACAAGGTGGCGTTGGTGGCGGCGGTCTCGAGGGTCGTGCCGTTCCGCAGTAACCAATCCAGATCGAACACGCCGAGGGCGACGGCACCGGGAGGGTCTGCTCGGATCGCGGCCCATCCTTCCATCGGGTCGAAGAGCTCGCGTTGCGGGCTCGCATCGAGTGCAGCGGGCGGCGATGCAACCCGAAGGTCGTTCAACGTCTCGAGGACCGCGTCGATGCGGGCGCTTGACCACGGTGGAGGCCAGTCGTATCGCGATAAGTCCTCTATAACGAGGGCGGGTGCAACGCCGTCGTCGTACCAACCCAGCAGATCCGGGAGGAACTCAGAACCATCGAGAGCCTTGTAGTTGATGATCTCCGCCCGCAGCCACTCGGCGGTGTATCCGAATGCTGCGATCTTCGCGAATGCGGAGGTCCCGTCTTCGAATCGAGCGATCCATCGCCTGTTCGACGGAGCCCCGTGGCCAGGCGCGGGCATGAGATCCGCGGGCCTTCTTCCCGTCGCAAGGGCGATCCGCTCGGTGTCGTCCATGGCGCCTCTTCGTACCACCTCGTTAGCCTGAGCGTGATGACGGTGATGGTGACCGGGGCCTCCGGCGTCCTTGGGCATGCGGTCGTCTCGGCGTTACTCGCCCGCGACGAGGTCCGGGCGACGGTTCGGCGTCCAGCGGCCGCGGAGCCGTTGCGGGCGCTCGGCGCCAAGGTTGCGGTGCTCGACCCGCGCCGCGTGGACGAGCTGGCCGAGGTGCTCCCGCGGTGCCACACGCTCGTCCACCTCATCGGCGGCGTGCATCAGCCCGACGCCGAGGCGCTCTTCTGGGCGAACCATGGGTCGGTCGAGGTCGCGCTCGAGGCCGCGCAGCAGATCGGCACGAGGCGCTTCGTGCTTGTCTCGGTGCCCGGCGCAGACCCCGAGGCGACCCACCCGTTCCTCCGTGCGAAGGGGATGGCCGAGACGGCCGTCGCCGAAGCCGGCATCGAGCACGCCATCCTGCGCTCGACCCATGCGTACGGACTCGGCGGCCTGTGGTTCACCGCGACGGTGCAGGGCGCGACCGCGACGCCGCCGTTCGTCTGCGGGCCGGGGTTGCAAGCGCTCGCGCCGGTGTTCGCCGGCGACGTAGCGGCCGTCGTCGCGGCGATCGACGACCATGCCGAGCCGCTCTCGGGAACCTGGGGGATCGAGGGGCCGGATGTCGTGTCGGCCGACGAGCTGGTTGGGGTCCTCCGGGCCGACGACGCCGTGCCCACCCATGCCGACGGCCAGCCTGCCGCCGCAGCCCTCACCACCCTGCTCGAGACCCCGATCGACGCCGTGACCGCGTCGTTCTTCGGGATGCCGAGCAGATCGGACCGGCCCGATGCCGCCGGAGCGTTCGGCGTGCGCCGGACCGGATTGCTCGACGGGCTGCGGGCGACCCTCGCGGCCGCCGGCGCGGACGACGCCGGGTAGGCTTCGCGGCCATGGGGAACCTCGTCGACCTCGCGATCGACGATCAGGTCGCCGTCGTGCGTCTCCAACGGCCGCCCGCGAACGCGATCGACCGGGCGCTCGGCGAAGAGCTGCAGGCCGTGATCAAGGAGGCCAGCGGTCGCCCCGAGGTCGGCGCATTGGTGCTCACCGGCGGCCCGAAGATCTTCGCCGCCGGCGCGGACATCAAGCCGATGGCCACGTGGGGGCCGGAAGAGGTACGTCCGTCGGTCGACGCGCTCGGTGGCGCCTGCGATCTGCTCGAGGCGATCGACACCATCTCGATCGCCGCGATCAACGGCTACGCGCTCGGGGGCGGCCTCGAGCTCGCGCTCGGCTGCGACCTTCGGTACGCGGGCACCGACGCGAAGCTCGGCCAGCCCGAGGTCGGGATCGGCGTGATCCCGGGCGCTGGCGGCACGCAGCGGCTCGTTCGTTTGCTCGGACCGGGCAGGACGCGCGAACTCGTGTACAGCGGGCGCATCGTCGACGCCGACGAAGCGCTGGGTCTCGGCATCGTCGAGCGGGTGCTGCCAGCCGAAGACGTTTTGGCGACGGCCATCGCAGACGCTCGCCGATTCGCCAACGGGCCGCGCCAGGCGCTCGCGGCAGCCAAGGCGGCGATCGCGGCGGCTGTCACGTCACCGGGTGCGCCGGGGATCCAGGTGGAACGCGAGGCGTTCCTCTCGCTGTTCGGAACGCCCGATCAGCGCGAGGGCATGGCCGCCTTCCTGGAGAAGCGCGAGCCGCGGTTCGGTGGCTGAGCGCCGTTCAAACTCCCGTCACATCGGGTCCACATCCCTGTCACACCCCGTCATTAGCGTGAGTGACTGACCGCACTCTCGACGTCGAGATATCGGGCCAGGGTGGGAATGAACCGGTTCCGGATCCTGTTCGAAGAGGGTACTGAGGGCCGGGAGCCCGCATCCGGCCCGCCGAAAGGATGTGAGCCACATGTCGGACGAGAGGTTCAGGGGGGCATCCGTCCGTAACCTGCCGCGACCCAACAAGACCTACGCGGCAGGCCGCGTGTGCCTGGAACCTGGGTGCGAGACCAAACTCTCCATCTACAGCAAGTGGAAGTACTGCTGGCAGCACGAACCGGTCCACTCGTACGTGCCGCGCGGCAAGCGGAAGAGCCGTTCGGTTGCCGCTTGATCGGCCGCCGATCGCCGAACGACCCGGGCCCCTCGATCGAGGGGCCCGTTCTCGTTGCGGGGGATGGCGGCTAGGCCGGTCGGCCCCTCCCCGCGGGCGTTCGTCGGTTGCTCCGCACGGCGGGTCAAGGCCCCCCAACCCTGCACCGATGCGTTGGGGGACCGCTCCCCCCGAGTGGGCCAACCGGATGCCGAACGATCTTTCTGAGCCCCCGCCACCCATGCGCATGGGTGATTGCCCCTACTGCGAGCGCGCCGTGCTCGTGTACGAGGAGCCGCCTCGCTGCCCCCTGTGCGCGTGCCCGCTCGAGCCGGCCTCGATGCGGCCGTTCGCGGTTCCGGGTGAGCGTGCGACGGAACCGGACCCCGGCTAGATCAGGACGGCCTCCAGCCATCCACGCACCGAGTTCAGGAACACCACCGACTCGGCATGCTCCAGATCCTCGATCCGCACCGACGCTTCTTCGAGCGTGCCGTCCTGAAGAAGCGCGGCTCGCTCGCACCCGGGCAGCAGCCCGTCGCTGAGCGGAGGCGTCACCCACCTGCCGTCGGTCCGGACCGCGAGGTTGGCGCGCGTCGTCTCGGTCACGTTCCCCGCGGTGTTGAGCAAGACCACGTCGTCCGCATCGGGGAAGCGCTCGCGCACCCGGTCGTACCGGGCGCGTGCGGTCGTCTTGTGGAACAGCGTCGGGTCGCTCGGGTCAACGGGATCTGTTCGATCGATCGCCAGGCGGACGGGCTCGACCGTTTCTGTCAGCGGCGCGGAGCCCGACTCGACGCGGCCTCGGCGGTCGATCACGAGCCGTACGCGCGATGGCTTGGCGAACCGCCCAGCCTCTCGGTCGAGTGCGGCACGCACCGCGTCTTCATCGAGCGCCATCCCGAGGTATGTCGCCGAGGCGCGCAATCGCGCGAGGTGCTCGTCGAGACGCCGATAGCCGGACCCGGGCTCGTGGGCGAGCGTCTCGAGCAGGCGAACCGGTGGCCTGCGGGCGGTCAGCACGCGCGCTTTGGCCACCGCCTCGTCGTACTCGGCCGCCGCGCGCGAGTCCCAGGTGATCCCGCCGCCGACGCCGTAGACCGCTGCCCCGCTCCGCGCGTCCTGCACGACGGTGCGGATCGCCACGTTGAAGCGGGCGCTCGGGCCGGCGGCGCCGGATGGCGCCAGGAACCCGACGGTCCCGCAGTAGACGCCGCGGGCCGCGACCTCGAGGTCGGCGATGATCCCCATCGTCGAGACCTTGGGCGCGCCCGTGACCGATCCGCAGGGGAACAGCGCCGCGAAAACGTCCGCGATGCCCTCGTTCGGCCGGAGCTCGGCCTCGACGGTCGACGTCAGCTGCCAGACCGTCTCGTAGCGTTCGGCGGCGAACAGGTCGGTCCATCGAACGGAACCGCTGCGTGCGACCCTGCCGATGTCGTTGCGGAGCAGGTCGACGATCATGGCGTTCTCGGCTCGGTCCTTGACCGAGCCCTCGAGGGTTCGGCGCATCTCCTCGTCTTCGCCGAGCCATCGGCCGCGCGGCGCCGTGCCCTTCATCGGGCGCGACGTGATCCGATCGTCGTCGATCCGGAAGAAGAGCTCCGGGGACGCTGAGAGCACTCGGTGCGAGCCGGTGTCGATGTAGGAGGCGTAGCTCCCTCGCTGCGCGTACGCCAGATCGCGATAGAGCCCTCGCGGGTCGCCCCGGACCTCCGCCTCGAGCGGAAGCGTGAAGTTCACCTGATAGGTGTCGCCGTCGGCGATGGCCTCGTGGATCCGAGCGATCGCGACGTCGTAGTCGGTTCGCCGCATCGCGGGTCGCCAGGCCGTCGCGATGTCGGTCGGCGGCTCGGGCGGCTCGGGAAGCGAGGTCTCCTCGCGTCCTTCGAACATCGCGAACCACGCGAGCGGCAGGTCGGCGAACGGCCCATCTGCTGGGCGGGCGTGGACGCGCAACGCGGGGTCCGATCCCGGTGCAGCCTCGTAGGTCACGAACCCCGCGACCCACAGGCTGCGCGCGGCGGCCTGTTCGGCCGCCGCGAGCACGCCGGGCACCTCGTCGGGTCGGCGTGCTTCCAGCACGCCGGCCGGCCCCACCAGGCGGAAGCTCGGCTCGGAGCCGGTGAGATCGTCGAAGCGGGCCTCGATCACGGGCTCACGATACGTGCGGGGTCCCGTTCGCAGGGCAGGCCAAGAGCAGACGGGTAGCCTGGTCGCCATGCCGTCCGTGCTCGTCGCGATGTCCGGCGGCGTCGATTCATCCGTCGCCGCGTGCCTCCTGCAGGAGCAGGGCTACGACGTCGTGGGCTCACACATGTCGTTGGTGCATCTCGACGATGTGGAGCACGGATGCTGTGGACCCGCGGCGCGGTCCGACGCGGCCGCGGTCGCCGAGATCGTGGGGTTCCCGTTCGAGATCTGCGATCTGACCGGACCGTTCTCCTCGACCGTGATCGCCGACTTCGTCGATGAGCACGCTGCGGGCCGGACGCCGAACCCGTGCGCGCGGTGCAACGGCGAGATCAAGTTCGGCGCGTTCCTGCGGCGGGCGGACGAGCTCGGGATCGAGCTCGTGGCGACCGGCCACTACGTCCGCAGCGATCGCGACGCCGACGGTGGTTGGCATCTGCGGCGAGGCGCCGACGAGGCGAAGGATCAGAGCTACATGCTGCATATGGTGGGCCAGAGCCAGCTGGCGCGTTCCGTCTTCCCGGTCGGCGACCTTCCGAAGCACGAGACGCGCGCGATCGCTGCGCGGTTCGGACTGCCGGTCGCCACGAAGCCGGACTCGCAGGAGCTGTGCTTCGCACCGACCGGCGACGCCGGCGCGTTCGTGCGGAACACGGCGCCGCAACTGGTGCACGCCGGGGGCGAGGTGGTCGATACGGATGGCCGGGTGCTCGGCGAACACGACGGCACGTTCGCCTTCACGGTCGGACAGCGGCGGGGGCTGGGGGTCGCACTCGGCGCGCCGGTGTATGTGCTCGAGACAGACATCTCGACGAACCGGGTGATCGTCGGCCCGGGAGAGCTTCTCGCCCGCCGCGAGCTTGCCGCCGACCGTGTGTCGTGGGTCGCCGGCGGTCCACCGGCGGAGGGTTCGTTCGAGGCGACGGTGCGAGTGCGGTCTCACGGCGCGGACGTCCCCGCAGTGGTGACCCCTCGAGGCGGCGACGCGATCGAGGTCGTGTTCCGCTCGCCGCAGCGTGCGCTCGCCCCCGGCCAGAGCGCCGTGATCTATCGCGGCGACGAGGTGCTCGGCGGGGGCCGGATCGTCGCCACACGCTGAGGCAAGGCCGTCGGCGACCGGCACTAGACTGCCCGCGTGAAACTGCTGCGGCGCCGCGCGAAGGCCTTCGACATCCAGGTCCAGGACCTCACGCTGCACATCACCGCGCCGGAGGACTTCGCCGAGGAATCGCGTGCGGCGGCCCTTTCCTTCTGGGAGCAGCTCGAGGCCTACGGTACGCGTGACCCGGATTTCCGCACCTCGAAGCGCGCGCTCACGCGCGTGGCGAGCGACGCGCCGCCGATCGTGCAAGAGGTTGTGTCGGCGACGACGGCTGCGGGGGTCGGCCCGATGTTCTCGTTCCGGGGCGCGGTGGTGGATTCGGTCGGCAGGTTCCTCGCCGAGCACACCAACGAGGTGACGGTCTCGTGCGACGGCGACTACTTCATCCGCGGCAAGAAGCGGATGAAGGTCGGTGTGCACCGCCGGGGCGGCGACCCGATCACGATCGTGCTCGAGCCGGCGCGCGGGGTCGGGCTCTCGACGACGCTCGGCCGGGGCCGGGGCGGCGCAGGACCGGACGGGCTCGCGGTAGTCGCGCGGAGCTGCATGCTCGCCGACGCGGCCGCCGCCGGTGTGCAGGCGTGCTTGCCCAAGCCCGACGGCTTCGGCATGGCGCTTCACTATCTCCAGAAGGTGCCCGGCGTGATGGGCGCGGTGGTGGTGGTCGGCGAACGGATCGGTGTCGCAGGCGGCGTGGAGATCGCGGGATGAGCCCGGCGATGCAGGATGAGCGGAAGCGCGCCGAGGCGAAGGTCCGGGTGGAGGAGCTTCGCGAGCAGATCAACCATCACTCGTACCGGTACCACGTGCTCGACGATCCCGAGGTCAGCGACGCCGAGTACGACGAGCTGATCCGTGAACTGCGTTCGCTGGAGGACGCCTTCCCCGAGCTGATCACCCCGGACTCGCCGACCCAGGGTGTCGGCGCGGCGCCGGTGACCGCGCTCTTCGCCCCGGTGGAGCACCGGGCGCCGATGCTGTCGCTGGACAACGCGTTCTCGCTCGATGAGCTGGACGCCTGGGGTGACCGCGTCACTCGCGGCCTCGGCGGCGAGGCCGACGGGTTCATGTGTGAGCTCAAGATCGATGGGGTTGCGTGCGCGCTCACGTACGAGAACGGCCGGCTCACGCGCGCGGCGACGCGCGGCGACGGACGTGTCGGAGAGGACATCACCGCGAACGTCCGCACGGTCGAGGGCGTCCCGCACCGGCTCGCGCTCGACGATCCGCCGAGCGTCGTCGAGATCCGCGGCGAGATGTACCTGCCCGTGAAGGCGTTCGAGGCGTTGAACGAACGGTTGCAGGAGGCTGGCCAGAAGGCGTTCGCCAACCCACGGAACTCGGCGGCGGGGTCCCTTCGCCAGAAGGACCCCAAGGTCACCGCGTCGCGACCACTCCGCCTGTGGGTGCACTCGTTCGGCGCCGCCGAGGGCATCTCGTTCGACTCGCACCACGCGTTCCTGGCGTGGGCCGACGCCGCGGGGCTGCCGGTACCGCCGACGACCGAGCGCACGGCATCGATCGGGGAGGTCGATGCGTTCCTCCGGCACTGGGAGACGAACCGACACTCGGTCGACTGGGAGATCGACGGCGCGGTGATCAAGGTCGACGCGGCCGCGGAGCAGCGAACGCTCGGCGCGACCTCGCACGCGCCCCGGTGGGCGATCGCCTACAAGTTCCCACCGGAGGAGCGCACGGCGCTGCTCAAGAAGATCGACGTGCACACCGGCCGTACGGGCAAGGTGACGCCGTTCGCGGTGCTCGACCCCGTGCAGGTCGGCGGCGTCACGATCACGTACGCGACCCTGCACAACGAGGACGAGGTGCGGCGCAAGGACGTCCGGCAAGGCGACATGGTGATCGTGCGCCGGGCCGGGGATGTGATCCCTGAGATCGTCGGGCCGGTCACCGCGAAGCGCAAGAAGAGCGCGCGACGCTGGTCGATGCCGAAGACCTGCAACGCGTGCGGAACCCCCCTCGTCCGGGCTGAGGGCGAGGCCGACTACCGGTGTCCGAACAAGCGTGGCTGCCCGTCGCAGGGGATCGAGTGGCTGTTCCACTTCTCCGGACGCGGCGCGATGGACATCGAGCACCTCGGCTACATGACCGTGATGCGTCTGCTCGAGAAGGGTCTGATCGAGGACCCGGCCGACATCTACGCGCTCGACGCCGACAAGCTGTCGCAGATCCCGGGGTTCAAGGACAAGTCGATCACGAACCTGCTGGAGCAGGTCGAGGAGTCGAAGGACCGCCCGATCTGGCGGCTGCTCGTCGGCCTGAACATCCGCCACGTCGGCGCGCATGTCGCCCAGGTGCTGGCGGAGGCGTTCGGGTCGGTGGACGCGATCGCCGCGGCGACCGAGGACGAGATCGACACGGTCCCCGAGATCGGACCGGAGATCGCGGCGACCGTGCGGGAGTGGTTCGACGAGGACGAGAACCTGCAGCTGATCGACAAGCTGCGCGTTGCCGGCGTCCGTCTCGCGGACGAGCGAACGGCGCCCGACCGCGCGCCGAAGACGCTCGAGGGCTTCACGCTCGTGTTGACCGGTGGCTTGGATACGGTGAGCCGCGAGGAGGCGACCGCGATGGCGCAGGCGGCGGGGGCACGGGTGGCGTCCAGTGTGTCCGGCAAGACGACGTTCGTGGTCGCCGGCAGGGACCCCGGCACCAAGCTCGCGAAGGCCGAGACGCTCGGCGTCGAGGTGATCGACGAGGACACGTTCCTTCGCCGGCTGAAGGACGGGATCGGTTGATGCCCGAGTTCCGCGAACAGCCGGTCGAGAAACTGGGGCGGGGATTGCAGATCCTGCTTGCCGTCATCGGCGTCCTGGGCGCGATCAACGACATCTGGCTTTGGTCGCAGCTGCGGAGCGGATCGTTCGTGCTGCACATGCCGCCGCAAGGGTCGTTCGGGCAGCGCGCGTATCTGTCTGGATCACAGCTCAGCAGCATCGGGATCCTCGTGCAGCCTGTGTCGCTCGCCACGATCGTCGTCTGGCTGATCTGGCAGCACCACGCCACGTCGAACCTCTGGGCCCGCGGATATCGAGACCTCCACATCCGCCCGGGCTGGGCGGTGGGTTGGTGGTTCATCCCGTTCGCGAACTTCGTCATGCCGTGCGTTGCGATGGTGGAGCTCGATCGCCGGAGCACGGCCGACGGGTCGCCGCGGTCCGTGAGCCCACTCGTCGGCGCGTGGTGGGCGGTCTATATCGGTGGATCGCTCGTGGTGACGATCGGCCTGTTCAGTGCGCTGTGGTCCGGGCTGGTCGACGTCTTCG
>DASYOY010000173.1:0-1501 GCA_036007245.1 Actinomycetota bacterium
CGTACGACGGTATGAGCATCTGCACGAAGAGGCGGATCTTCTCGCTTGCCTGGCGCGTGACCGAGGTGAATTCGACGCCGCAGAACCAGCGGCCCTTGTCCTCGCGCACGTCGACGATCCTTCCGTAAACGTCCTCGGCGCGGTAGCCCAGGCTGACCAGGTTCACGGCGAGCTTGATCTCCGCGTAAAGCGGCAGCGGCCGCTCGATCTCGACCAGCACGCCGTCGTAGCCGATGTTGTGGATGGTGCCCGTATCGACGGTCGCGAGCACGGTCTTGCGGCTCACGATCTGGTAGGCGAAGGGCAGCAGCACCTCGACGCGCGCCGACCGGCGCAGCTCCCTGCGCGGGACGAACTTGCCGAGCGACGGAATGCCCTTCACCTCGCGGATGTGGACGCTCTCCGCCTTGCCCTTCATGTAGACCTGCACCGGCGGGCCGCAGTCGGCGAAGTCCTGGCACAACTCGTAGGTCGACTGGCTGACGAGGACCTGGCCGCGCAGGCTGAAAGCCTCGATGCGCGAGGCGAGGTTCACCTCGTCGCCGATGACGGTGTGGGCGCGGTAGCGGTCCGAGCCGATGAGTCCGGTCATCACGTTTCCGGTGTTCACGCCGATGCCGAGAAACATCTCGGGCACGTTCTCGGCGCGGTGCTTCTGCCGCAGCCCGTCCATCGCGATCTGCATCTGCACCGCGCAGAGGATCGCGCGCCGGGCGTGGTCGTGCGCGGCCGCCTGGTCGCCCGGGAACACGACCATGATCGCGTCGCCCATGAACTTGTCGATGATGCCGTAGTGCTGGACGATCACGTCGGTCAGGGTCGCGAAGCAGCGGTTCAGCGTGTCGAGAACCACGCGCGCCGGATAGGACTCGGCAATGGAGGCGAACCCGCGCAGGTCCGCGAGCAGGATCGAGACTTCGCGCCAGGAATAGGCGTCACCCACCGAGGAGACCTCGCTGTTGGCGACGCTCTGGACGATGTGCTCCAGGCGCGCGCCGTCCACGCCGGGGAGGCTTCGGCCCATGGCTTCGGCGACGAGATCCTGGATCCGCCTGACCGCGTCCTGAATGATCCAGCGCTGCGTCAAGCGGCTTTTCTTGTTCTTATTCCCACCTTGCTATGAATAGCACAGAACGCGCGGTCGGGCTATGCCGACACGAGCTTCCCATCCCGGAGTCTCACCGTGTCGCCCGACTTCCACGTCAGCGGCGAGTCAAATTTAACGATTCTTGACCGACCGTCGGCCATCTGCAACCGCACGTCGTCGCAGGCGACGAAATCGGCTCAGTAGCTGCGAAACCGGATGGTCGGATCGCGCTTCACCTGATCCACCAGCGCGACCTCCCAGGCGAGATAGTCGCGCGCATGCTGCTTGTAATCGGTTGCGTGATCGTAGGGCTTGTACCAGACGTCGTCGCGCGTCGTGGTCGCCCGCTCGACGCCGCCCTCGACGGGCTTGCCCGCGGCGATCCACGCCGCGTTTCCGCCCTCGAGCACGCTG
>DASYOY010000174.1:0-9864 GCA_036007245.1 Actinomycetota bacterium
GGTCGTTGCCATCCAGCGACGGACCGCTCAGCGTCGGCAAGGGCTTGTCCATCGTGCGGACGGTCGTGCTCGCGTCCGACGAGGACTGGTCGGTCGTCCCGGTGCACGCCGCCAGCGCGAACACCGCGATGAGAACGGCGATCCAGCGAACACGGCGCATACGGACCACGGTACCCAACGGCCGCGGATCAGCCGACGGTGACGGAGCCGTTCATATCCGGGTGCACGTCACAGTGGAAGTAGTACGTACCCGGCTTCAGCGCGGGGATGTGATACGGGACCGTCTGGACGCCGATGACGATGCCGCCGGTGAACAACGGGTTGGTCGCCGACGCGTCGGGGAAGATCGCGATGTCGTGCGGCACGCCCGAGTCCTGGTTGTCGAACGTCAGCGTGTACGGCTTGTTCGCCGGGAGCGTGATCGTCTGTGTGTCGAAGGCGAGCCCGGAGGCCGTCACGGTTGTGGTATCCCCGCCTGTCGGCGGCCCCGATGTCGGCGGTGGCGCTGATGTCGGCGGTGGCGCGCTCGTCGGCGGCGGACCACTGGTCGGCGGCCCCGTGCTCCCGCCGCCACCGGCCGGCGTCACGGTGACGGTGCCGTTCATGTCGATGTGGATGTCGCACCGGAAGAAGTAGGTGCCCGGCTTGAGCGCCGGGATCGTGTAGTTGCCCGTCCCGACCCCCGTGACGATCTCGCCGCGGAACAGGTTCTGCTTGGCCGAGGAGTCGGTGTAGATCGCCAGGTTGTGTTGCACGCCAGGGTCGTCGTTGTTGAACGTGAACTGCGTCGGCTGGCCCGCCTGGAACGTCAGGCTGTCGGTGTTGAACTGGAGGCCCGACGCCGTGATCGACGACGACACCCCGCCGCCGGGCCCTTCGGTGCTCGCTCCCGGCGAGGTCGTGAGCGTGCCCGTCATCGTCGTCGGGTGGAAGCTGCAGAAGAAGAAGTACTTCCCCGCGGGCAGCGCGGGCGACGCGTAGTCGACGGTCGACACGCCGGTGATGCCGGCGCCCTGGACGTACGTCGTCGCGCTCGGGTCTTTCTGCGGGTCGGCCGACGCGACCGTGACTTGGTGCTCGACGCCCGGGTCCTGGTTGTCGAACGTGATCGTGAACGGCGTGTCGGAAGGCGCGGTCAGCGAGTTGTTCTGGAACCCGCTCGCGGCGGCGCCGGACGGCGCGGTGATCGTCAGGATGACGGAGGGTCCGCCCGCTCCCTCGGGTTGCTTGGAGGCGAGCAGCAGCGCGGCGCCCGACGCGAGCATCGCCACGCCGATCACGCCGATCCCGACGGTCAGCAGCGAGCCCGTGTTGACGCGCTTCCGCGAGGCGACGATCCCGACCACCGTCACGATGCCGGCGGCGGTGATGAACGCGGTCGCCGTCGCGGCGTGCGGCTCCATCCGTAACAGCAGCCGCGAGAACCCCCACAGCACGATCCCGATGCCGACCAGCAACACCAGCGGAATCAGGACCGGCAGGAGCAGGCTCTGCCGTGGCCGTGGCGCCTTCGGGTCGTCGGTCACCGGTGCGCTCCCGCCGCTCGCAGATCTGCCTCGACATCACGCAGCGCCAGGGCGTCCCAGCCCTCGACGTCCTCGCGGTGCCCCCAGCGGAAGAAGATCGTCGCGATGAATCCCCAGAAGATCAGCGTGCCGATCAGCTTCATCGACAGGCCGGCGACGAGCTGGTCGGTCAGCGCCGAGATCCCGAAGACCCGCGGGAACGTCTGGTACACGTGGTAGAGCGGCTGGTGCGAGAACGTCAGGAACGCCGCGGGCACCATCGGCACCAGCGACTGGATGAACAGGTACAGCATCTGCACCGGCGGCGTCAGCGGCGGCAGCTCCGGCAGCGGCGACATGATCGGCCACCACATGATGATCGCCGAGAAGACGAGCACGACGTGCAGGCAGAAGTGCAGCGGCTCGTGCACGACGGCCGTGTCCACGACGACCGGCCAGTGCGTGATCAGGAGCACCCCGTTGAAGATCAAGGTGGCCACGAGCGGGCGCGTCATCTTCTGCCACGCGAGCGCCACCCATCGCGGGGCGAGCACCTTCCGCCACATCCACGCCGGGATCCCGGCAACGAGCATCGGCGCTGCGACCAGCGTGTAGAGCAGGTGCTGGACCATGTGCGCCGTGTACCAGACGTGCTCGGCGAGATCGTGCAGCGGCCACATCGACCCGACGAACAGCACGCCCATCCCGGTCAGGAAGATCTTGCGGACGTGCAGCGTGGTGACCTCACCGGTGTCACGCTCGTGCCGGCGCGCCCCGATGAGGTACGCGGCGACGACCGACCCGAGGATCAGGACGACGTCGACGTGCGGGTTGAATGGCGGCATGGCGTCAGGAGGCCCACACGCGGAACATCAACAGGACGACGCAATAGAGGGTGAACGCGCCGATCGCGCCCAGAGCGAAGACCCGCGAGAACCGCCCGTTATCGAACTTGAGGTGCATGAAGTAGCCGACCACGAGCACGAACTTGATCACGGTGCACGTGAACAGCGCCACCACAAGCTTGGTCCCGGCGAGCGACGAGTAGCTGAGCGCGACCTCGATGCACGTGAGCGCGATCAGCAGCAGCCCCACGCGGACGTACTCCCGAGCCGACGGGTGATACGCGATGTGCTGCTCGGGCGGGTCGGTCGGCTTCGCCGCGGTGTCGGGTTCGATCCGGGGTTCGGTCGAGCTCATCGGGGCGTTCTCCATCGCTAGACGGCTCCGTGCGGCGCCGGCGCCGGGATCAGGTAGACGACCGTGAAGATCACGATCCACACGATGTCGACGAAGTGCCAGTACAGCCCGACCATCTCGACCGGGAACGCGGGATCGTCCGACAGCGAGCCGCGGAACGAGAACGCGATCAAGATCAGCAGCATCAAGATCCCGACGGTCACGTGCACGCCGTGGAACCCGGTGAGCAAGAAGAACGTCGAGCCGAACAGGTTCGTGTGCAGCGTCAGGCCCTCGCGGAAGAACGACGTGAACTCGAACACCTGGCCGCCGACGAAGCACAGGCCGAGCATCGCCGTCGCGAGCAGCCACAGGCGCATCCGCGCGAAGTCGCGTGCGAGCGCCGCGTTGTGCGCCAGCACCATCGTGAGCGAACTCGCGAGCAACACGAACGACGACACCGACGTGTAGCCGATGTCGAACACGTCCTGCGGGTACGGGCCGGTGGTGCTTTGCCCGCGGTACAGCACGTAGGCGGTGATCAGCCCGCCGAACAGCAGGCACTCCGACGCCAGGAACAGCCACATCGCGAGCTTGGTCGACCGCAGGCCGGTGGACGTGTACTCGATCGGCGCGTGGATGTCAGACATCGTTCACTCCGCCACCGAGGGCTCGAGGGCCCACCCCGTCAGTCCGACCACGATGATGAGCGCGCCGGCCCCGACCAGCCACCAGGAGTACAGAACGCCATAGCCCAGCAGCGGGAACCCGAACGACACGACGAGCGGCCAGAACGACGGGCTCGGCAGATGGATCGCGTGCCCCTCGCCGTGGTGCTCCTCGCCGGACCCGCCCGCCGGCACGCGCACCAGCCGGCCGCTCTCGTCCTCGGCGTACTTGCGATGCCAGAACTCATCGAGCGAGTGCACCGTCGGGATCTCCTCGAAGTTGTAGACCGGCGGCGGGCACGCCGTCGTCCACTCGAGTGTCCGCGCGTCCCACGGGTCCTCGTTCTCCAGGCCGGCCGGCTTCGTTAGGCTGCGGATCACGAGGATGATGAACAGCAGCACGCTGAGCGCGATCGTGAACGCCCCCACCGACGACATCTGGTTCCAGAACGTGAGGCCCAGCGCCGCCGGATAGGTGTACTCGCGACGGATCATCCCGCCGAGGCCCAGGATGTGCATCGGCGCGAACGTCAGGTTGAACCCGATCAGCAGGATCCAGAACTGCACCTTGCCCCACTTCTCGTTCAGCAATCGTCCGAACACCTTCGGCCACCAGTAATAGGCCGCGCCGAAGATCGCGAAGATCGCGCCGCCGAACAGCACGTAATGGAAGTGCGCCACGATGTAGTACGTGTCGGTCTGCTGGTAGTCCGACGGCACGATCGAGTGCGTCACACCCGACAGCCCGCCGATCACGAACATGGCGATGCCGCCGATCGCGAACAGCATCGGTGACTCCAGATGCAGGTCGCCGCCGTACAGCGTCCCCATCCAGTTGAAGATCTTCACGCCGGTCGGCACCGCGATGATCGCGGTCGAGATCCCGAACGCGGTGTTCGCCACCGGCCCGAGACCCGCCGCGTACATGTGGTGCACCCACACGCCGAAGCCGATGAACCCGATCGCGATCCCGGAGAACACCACGAACTGGTAGCCGAACAACGGCTTCCGCGCGAACACCGGCAGGATCTCGCTGAAGATGCCGAACGCAGGCAAGATCAGGATGTAGACCTCGGGATGGCCGAACAACCAGAACATGTGTTGCCACAACAACGGCTCCCCGCCGCGGGTCGGGTCGAAGAACGCCGTGTCCCAGCGCCGGTCGAACAGCATCTGGAACAACGCGACCGTGATGATCGGGAGCGCGAACGCCAACAGGAACTGCACGACGAGACCCATCCACACGAACACGGGCATCCGGAACAACGACATCCCGGGCGCGCGCATGTTGATCACGGTGATCGCCAGGTTGATCGCGCCGACGGTCGACGCGATACCGGTGATCAGCAAGCCGAGCGCGTAGAAGGTCATCCCGTTGCCGGGATCGGTCGTCGAGTTGGGCGCGTACGCGAACCAGCCGCCGTCAGGCGCGCCGCCGAGGAACCAGCTCGAGTTCAAGAACAGCGCGCCGAGCAAGAACACCCAGAACGACAGCGCGTTCAGGCGCGGGAACGCCACGTCGCGCGCGCCGATCATCAACGGGATCAGGTAGTTGAAGAACGCCGCCGACATCGGCATGACGAACAGGAAGATCATCGTCAAACCGTGCATGGTGAAGATCTGGTTGTACTGGTCGGCGTTCAGCAGCGTGTTGCTCGGCTTCGACAACTGCGACCGGATCAGCAGCGCTTCGCAACCGCCGAGCACGAAGAACAGGAACGCCGACAGCCCGTACATGATCCCGATCTTCTTGTGGTCCACCGTCGTGAACCAGCTCCAGAAACCCGTCGTCGCCATCGGACGACGAAGGATCCCCTTCTGCGGCGTCAGCGTGACGGTTGCCATCGGTCGGGTACGGGCTCCTAGGAGAGGCTATAGAGGTAGGCCATCAGGTATTGGATCTGTTGCGGGGTCAGGTTGTAGTCCGGCATCTTCGCGCCGAGCTTGACCGCGTTCGGATCTTCGAGCCACGCCGACAACGCTGCTTCGTTCGGTTGGCCGTTCACGAAGGTGTCGAAGTCGCACCCAGCGAAACAGATGTGCTGCTCGCTGGCGAACGCCGTCAGGTTCGGGGCAGCCGTGGTCACTGCCGACGTTCCACCGATCGAGTGGCAGGCGATGCACTGCCCCATCCCCTCGCCGACCGTCCCGGGCGTGCCGAAGAAGATGTCCATACCCTTCGCCGCATCGCTGCCCGGGGCCGGTGTCGGCGCGGGTTGCTTGCGCGCCTGGACCCAGTTGGCCCAGTCGGTCGGGTTCAACGCGATGATCCGGAACTTCATCATCCCGTGCTGGAGCCCGCAGAACTCCGCGCATTGGCCCCAGTAGGTGCCGGGGTCCCACGCGGAGAACACGATGTGGTTGCCCTCGCCGGCGGCGCCTGGGACAACATCCTGCTTCCCGAACAGCCGGGGCGCCCAGAACGAGTGGATCACCTGGTGGTCGGGCGTGCCGTCGGTGCTATGCGCGCCGCCGCCCTCGGACCGGAGCGTGAGGTCGATCGTGCGCCCCGCGGGGATGACCATCACGTCGGCGGTCGTGATCGGGCCGTGGTCGCCGTAGTTCACCGCCATATCGGCGTCGGTGTATTGGAAGCCCCACCACCACTGATAGCCCTGGACAGTGATCTGCATCGCGTCGGGCGGACGCTGCGCGAGCTTCCAGATCAACGAGATCGCCGGCACCATCACGACAGCAAGCAGCACGGCGGGCGCAACGGTCCAGCCGAGCTCCAGGCGCGTGTTGCCGTGCAGCTGGCTCGGCATCCGCTCCTTGCCCTTGCGGTGCCGGAACTTGAGCGCGAGGAACAGGATCCCGCCCTCGACGCCGACGAAGACGATCCCCGCGATGATCAGCGGGACGATCAGCACGTCCTTCTCGGACTGCGCGGTCGGTCCCGCCGGGTTGAAGGTGTTCTGCGGCAGGTCCTTGCCACAGCCAACCAACAGGAGCGTGAGCAGGAGGCCACCCACGACCCACAGCAGCTTCCTCGGCACCCTGCTCCTCATCGTCCGCATATCGCGTCGCCTGCGGCGAGCCGGCTGGACATTACCATCGAGCCTCTGCGCGCCGGTTGTCTCCCTCTTCCGTTGCACCGGATCACATCAGCCCAGTCGCATCCGAGCAGGTCATTTCGCGTAGGAGTGCAATCCCGCGATCCATAGATTCACGGCGTAATACGTGATCAGCAGCGACACGAAGCCGACCAACGCGACGATCGCCGCGCGCGTCCCCTTCCATCCGGCGGTCGCGCGCGCGTGCAGATACCCGGCGAAGATCACCCAGGTGATGAACGACCAGGTCTCCTTCGGGTCCCAGCCCCAGTAACGGCCCCAGGTCTGCTGCGCCCAGATCGCGCCGCAGATCACGCCGAACGTCCACACCGGGAAGCCGAAGCGGATGAACTTGTAGGCGAGCGCGTCGAGCGTCGCCGACGGCGGCAGCCCGATCTTCTTCGAGCTCGTCGCGTTGCCGACCGGCTCGTCGGCGCCGCCCGCGTAGTCCGGGGGCGCGTCCGGGTCCGACGTGTCGACGCCGGCGCCGCCCATGATCGGCGGCGGGGTCGTCCCGGTGCGGAGCCGGTCGAGCTCGCGCCGTTCGCTGGCGGCCTTGATCAGGTACACGATCGTCAGGAGACACCCGATCCCCAGCAGCGAGGACGCGGTGATCATCGCGGTCACATGGATCTGGCGCCAGTACGAGTTGAGCGCCGGCATCAACGCGGTCGGGCCAACGTAGAAGAACGAGACGGCCATCGCCATCCAGAGCACGGCCATCGCGTAGACGAACCCACCGACGGTGCGGACCTTCGCGCGCGCCTCGATGAACCACAGGTACCCGAGCACGACGAGGAACGTGATCATCGTCGAGTACTCGTACATGTTGCCCCACGGCGTCCGGTCGGCCGCGATCCCGCGCGTCACGATCGACACACCGTTCGCGACCAGGCCGATCACGCCGATCACCGTCGCCACGGTGTGCAGCCGCTCCTTACGGAACGCGAGGTACGCGAACGAACAGATCATCGCGGCGATGTAGGAGAACAACGCCACGTTGAACGCGTCGGACGACAGCCGGGCCCATTGTTCGGTGGTCACGGCGATACCTCCTGTGGATCTGGCTGCGAGTCCCGGGTGATCGCGCCGCCGGCGGCCGTCGTCACGGCCTCGACCAACGAGGCGAACTCCTCGTCGAAGCGATCCTTCCGTTGCAGCGCGAACCCTCCCACCTGCAGGACCGATCCCGTGCCGTCGGGCCGTGCCCGGACCCACACCTTGCGCCGGGAGATGTACAGCGCCGGCAGCAGGCCGAGCACGATGAGGATAGCGGCCGCCAACACCCAGGGGACGGTCGCGTCATGCGAGATCTGCAGCGTTGTGTACTGGCGCAGGTCGGGGAACCCCATCGTGAGCGTGGCCGGCCCCCCACTGTTCGGGCACGTCACATGGCCGACCGATGCCGGTATCGCACCACTGGTCCCGGAGATCACGCAGCCGCGCGTCGCGTCGACGGTCCACCCCTTGCCTATCAACCCGGACGACGTCTGGTGCATGAATCGGGTGTCCAGGGTCGTGAGGGAGTTATCCAGGAGCTTCCCCTGCCACACCTCGTAGTCCATGAAGGGGGCGTTGGCCTGGGTCATCGGCTGCGGAACCCCCGTCGCGAGCGACTGGAGATAGGCGCCCGCATCGGGATACAGGCGGACCGCGATCGCGATCTGTGGCCGCAGCGTCGTGAGCTTGACGAACCCCGTCCACGGCTGGGCCAGCGGGTTCCCGCCGGGCGGCGTGGTCTGCCCGAGCACCACCGGTCCGTCGAACAACGTCGTGTCGCCGCGCTTGACCTGGATGATCGGCGCCCAGCCGAACCCGAACTGATAGATCCGGATCCCGTTGAACACCACCGGGTGGTTGATCCGGACGTCCGCTTGCTCGGCGGTCCCGCCGGGGGCGGTCAGGGTGAGCTGTGACTGGAAGTCCATCGGGATCCCGCTGGTCCGGAAGTCGTCCTGGAAGTTCTGAAGTTGGATCTGGGTCCCCGAGAAGTTGCCCCCGAAGAACCGCCCGGTCCGCAGGTCGCCGTCGTAGTTGAACTGGGCGTCGGTCCATCCGTAGCCCTCGACGATCGTGGCGTGCCCGACGTAGCCGGTCCCCTTGCCGACGATCACCGCGATCAGCAGCAGCAGGAACGCCCAGTGGAAGGCTAGGCTGCCGATCTCCCGCAGGGCCCCCTTCTCGGCGGCCACCGACCCGGCGGAGGTGTCGAGCTCCACCCGATAACGCTTGTGGCGCAACGTGGCCGCGGCTCCGGCGGCGGCCGCCTCCGGAGCCATCGCGACCCGTCGCTCGGCGAACGCAGGGAAGGAGTCGAGCTCCCGGGCGTGGATCGGCTTGGCCCGAGCGGCCCGGATCATCGCCCGCGACCGGGGGAGCAAGCACGCGACGAGCGACACGAACAGCAGGGTCGTGATCAGCGCGAACCACCACGACCCGAACACGTCGAAGAACCCGGCCGCCTGCCAAAGCTTGGCCCACAAAGGATGGTCGATCTGATACGCCGCCACGCGCTGCGGGCTATTCGGGATCTGCGGGATCAGCGACCCGACCACGGCCGCCGCGGCAAGCATCAGGAGCAGGACGATCGCCGTCCGCATCGAGCGGAGCGTCCGCCAGACGAGCGCGACCGACTTCCGAAGAGACCACGGAGAAGCTGCGACGGGACCGGACATCGCTGTGCCGATGCTACCTGCGGCGGTTCGACCGCATACCCGGGGTCACAGCAACGGCCCGTACTTGATCAGCGGGGCCAGCCGCCGGGTGAACTCCCCCGTCGCCACCAGCACCCCGACGACCACCAGCAGCGAGCCAGAGACCACGGCGATCGCCCGGTAGTGGCGCTGCACCCAGCGGGCCGAGCCGGTGAGCCATTCGACCCCCAGGCCGAGCGCGATGAACGGGATCCCCAGCCCGATCGAGTAACAGAGCAGCAGGAACGCGCCCCACCGCGAGCTTCCGACCGCGGCCAGGCCCAAGATCGCGCCGAGGACCGGGCCGACGCACGGCGTCCAGCCGGCCGCGAACGCCATCCCCAACGGGAGCGCCCCGGCGGTCCCGGGGTGGACCCGCTCGAGGAACGGCCGACGCTCGGCGTACAAGCGGATCGACCCACGGCCCAACGCGTACCCGATCAGCAGCACACCCAGCACGACGATCACGACGCCCGCCACGATCTGTCCGCGCCGATCCTTGACCAGGTGGACGAACGTCGAGGCGAACGCCCCGTACAGCGTGAACATCACGGTGAAACCCGCGACGAACAACAGGATCGGCGCCAGCCGGTGCCACCGGCCGCGACCCTCGTCGGTGACCGCTTCGCCGGTCACGAACGACAGGTAGCCCGGCACGAGGGGCAGTACGCAGGGGCTGGCGAACGAGACGAACCCCGCGAGCATCGCGACCAACGGCGCCCACACATGGGTGACCGTGTCGCTGGTGTCGCCGATCATCGCCGGG
>DASYOY010000175.1:0-18510 GCA_036007245.1 Actinomycetota bacterium
GCGTCTCGCTCGGCGATGAACCGGTCCGGCGGCGTGCGGAACAGCGCGATCGCCGACTCCGGAAGCGTTCCCATCGGTCGAGCATAGGCTGGGTGCGCGATGGCGATCCGCGCATGTCATCGCCACACGCGGGGTAGGGCCCGCTCGGAGGGAGGCCCCATGCAGAAGATCAGTCCGTTCCTGTGGTTCGACAGTGAGGCCGAAGCGGCGGTCACGTTCTACCTGTCGTTGTTCGAGGACTCGCGCATCACGACGACGCTGCGCTACCCGCAGAACTCGACGATCGGCACGCCCGGCAGCGTGATGTCACTCGCATTCGAGCTCGGCGGGCAAGCGTTCATGGCGTTGAACGGCGGCCCGGAGTTCCGGTTCAGCCCCGCGATCTCGTTCTACGTGCACTGCGAGGATCAGGCCGAGATCGACCGGCTCTGGGACGCGTTGCTCGACGGCGGCGAGCCCCAGCAGTGCGGGTGGATCACCGACCGGTTCGGCGTGACGTGGCAGATCGTGCCGACGATCTTGGACACGTTCCTGACCGACGAGGATCAGGAGAAGGTGCAGCGCGTGACCGAGGCGTTCCTCAAGATGGAGAAGTTCGACATCCCGACGCTCGAAGCCGCTTACGCGGGCTGAGCCGGCAGCGCGAGGCGTTGGTCGCCGAGGCGTTCGAGCCCGGCTTCGATCGCGGCATCGTCGACTGCATCTCGCGGAAGTGCGTCCCGAACAGCGACAGGACGCGGACGTCGGTGACGGCGATGACGTCTGCGTGCCGGCGTCCGTCGCCGAGCAGCGCGAGCTCGCCGAACACGTCACCGGGCGATAGCCGGCCGACCTCGTGACCGTCGTGCTCGATGCGGACCTCGCCGTCATCAAGGACGAAGAAGCCGTAGCCGGGCGAGCCCTCGTGGACGATGCGCTCGCCGGCGTCGTGCTCCTGGATCTCGAACCACGTGGCGACCTGCGCACGTTCGTCGTCCGTAAGCGCCGCGAACAGCGGCACGCGCTGGAGGTCTTCGGGTTCCGGATGCATCGTCACTCCCTGCATGGGCGACGCGACCTCCGACCCTAGGCGGCGACGGGCGGCGGTCGGCCGGTGGCTGCGGGAAGTTCACCGGACGGACGCGAGTTCTTCAACGAGAACGTCAACGCGAGGCAAGACGCGCAACGATCCCGCGCGGGTCGTCTTCGGCGTCTCGAAGCACGTCGGGCGTATCGAACCCGGCCGCGCGCAGTTCCGGTTCGAGGAGGTCTGCTTGATCCCCGCCCAACTCGAGGACCAAGGCGCCGCCCGTTCGCAACCACCGTGGGCTCCGCCGAACGATCTCGACGAGCACCTCGGTGCCATCGGCGCCGCCGTCCAGGGCGGCGACAGGCTCATGCTCCTGCACGTCCCGAGGCAGGAACCGGAGCTCGCCCGTCGGAACGTACGGCGGAACCGCGGTCAGCACGTCGACGGCTCCTTCGATCGCGACGGGCAACGGCTCGTCGAGCACGCCCCTAGACGCATCCACGCCGTTCGTGCGCGCGCACGCGACCGCGAGCGGATCGACGTCTGTCGCGAGCACCCGCGCGCCGGGCGCTTCAGCCCCGAGCACCATCGCGACCGCCCCAGCCCCGGTGCACAGATCGACGGCGACGCCATCCGCAGGGAGCAACGACGCGGCAAGCCGCGCGAGCGGCTCCGTCTGCCACCGCGGCACGTAGACGCCGGGAGTGACGCGAACCTCGAGCCCGCAGAAGACGATCGAGCCGGTGATCCATGGCAACGGCTCGCCGTCGATCCGTCGCGCAAGCATCGACGCGAGCGCGTCGGCGTCACCCCCCGACGTGGCGAGCAGCGCATCCGCCTCCTCGACGGGCGAGATGCAGCCGGACTGCGCCAGCGCCTGCTCGAGGCCGGCGCGGTCGATCCCCATCGCACCAGTGTCGCGCGTCGCACGCTCGAGCGGGCGGTACCCTCGGCCGGTGAGCGAACCGCAGTCGGTGAACTTCGATCGGGCGGCCGAGTTCTACGACGCCACCCGTGACGCGGGCGATGAGATCGTCACATGGACCGTCGACCTGCTGGTCCGCGAGTTCAGCTCGGGCGGCCGAGCCCTCGAGATCGGCGTCGGCACCGGTGCGGTCGCGCTGCCGCTCACCGATCGCGGGGTCGACCTCGTCGGGATGGACGTTTCGACCGCGATGATGTCCAGGCTCGTCGCGAAGGCCGGGGGTCACGCGCCGCTCCCACTCGTGCAAGGCGACGCCACGCGCATCCCCGTCCGCGATGGCTCGGTCGCGGGCGCGTACGCCCGTCACGTGCTTCACTTGATCGCCGACTGGCGGACGGCGGTCGCGGAGCTCTGCCGGGTGGTCGGCCAGGGCGTCGTGCTCGTCGACGTCGGCGGTGGCGCATCCGAGGCGTGGCTCGAACTGTGGGATGCCATGGAACTCGGCCCCGAGGCCGAACCCGTCGGGCTCGATGTCGCGCGCGACGGCGTCGAGGCGCTGGACGACGCGTTCACCGCGGCCGGCGGCACGCTTCGCGGTGTCGAGGAGATGGTCCGTGAGGACCGCGACACCGTCGCCCAGGCGTTCGACGAGATCGCCAGGCGGAGCCCATCGTGGACATGGCGCGTCTCCGACGCGGCGCTCGAGCGATCGATCGAGCTGGGCACCGCCTGGACGCTCGAGCGCTACGACACCCTCGACGTGCGCCTGCAGGACGAGTCGTGGGTCCGCTGGCGGATCTACGACGTCGGCGCCTGAACCGCCCGCTCGCGCCGGCCGTAGTCCCATCGATCGCGCGAGGGATCTCGCTCCAGGCCCTCGTCCGCAACGCCCGGGCGTGATCGTGCTGCCCGCAAGCGCGATCACGCCCGTGGCACGTCGGGACGCCTGTCGGGCAACCGGGTAGGTTCGGCCGATGGACGCGACCACCGCGGCGTCGCTCGCCACGGCCGCCGGCACGCTCGTGCTCGCGGTTGCCACCTTCGCATCGGTGCGGTCGTCGAACCGGTCGGCGCGTCTGGCGGAGCGCACGATGCAGCTCGGGATCCGGCCGCTGCTGATGCCCTCTCGATTGGAGGACGCGCCGCAGAAGATCCGGTGGGGCGACGACCACCGCGCCGTCCTCAAGGGGTCGGGGGCACACGTGGAACTGGTCGACGACAACCTCTACATGGCGTTGTCGGTCCGCAACGCCGGCTCTGGCATCGCGGTGCTGCACGGCTGGCACCTGCGGCTCGAACGGCTCTTGACCGAGCTCGGCCATGCGGATCGCGACCAGTTCCGCGCGCAAACGCGCGACCTCTACATCCCGGGCGGTGACGTGGGGTTCTGGCAAGCGGCCATCCGCGACCACGACGATCCGGAGTACGCGGACATGGTCGCGCGGGTGCAGGCTCGCGAGCAGTTCCTGATCGAACTGCTCTACACCGACCACCAAGGGGACCAGCCGTCGATCACGTTGTTCGTCGTCACGCCCTACGACGACGACGGCTGGTACTGCTCGGCGGTTCGGCATTGGAACCTGGACCGTCCGGATCCGCGCTAGGCCTCGCGGTCCATCCACACCGGCCGGACCCGGTGCCCTTCGGTGTCGATGTGGTTCTCCTCGACCTCTTCGCCGATCTCGTTCGCCTCGCCGCGTCGGATCGCGAGGATCTCGTTGATCTCGCCCGCGTGATACGTGATGTGGCCCGCAGCCATCGCGACGATGTCGCGCAGCGGCGCCGTGTCGCCCCAGTGCAGCCGGCGTTCGCTCGCGAGATCCACCGGCGGCTCGATCGCGCCGAGCCATGCGTCGCGCGAGGTCTCGAACCACACGAGCATCTCGCGCACGTAGTCCTCGCTCGGGTCGATCGTGTCGCGCAACCCGCGCGGCCAGTCGAGCTCCTCCCAGCACCGCGGCGGCTCCTCGAACGCATACGAGTGGTACGCGATACTCCAGCCGATGGTGTGCTTCGTCAGGCCGAGGATGGAGCGGTAGCCGCCCTGTGCGTCGAGGAACTCCTCGAGTGTGAGCTTCCGCACGTTGTCGTCGAAGACCGAGAACGCCTCGTGCAAGACGGCCCGCGCCAGCAGATGCTCCTCACCCATCGGGCGTATCGTGTCATGTCGGGCCGCTGGGCGAGTTCGCCGGCGGCGATCGCGAGGACCTTCAGCGGGGGCCCTTGAGTGCGTTCCAGATACTGGAACTGGGTTCCCATATGTGGACACGGCCCGTGGCACCCCGTCGGCAGGCCACGAGTGTCGTTATGTTGCCGGTATGCCCGACGAGGCCACCTGGTCCGATTACTACGAGGCGAACGAGGGACGAGCCCCGCGCGACCAGTTGCTCGACGTGCTCGCCACGTTCGCCGAGCCGGGGAACGCGGTGGATCTCGGATGCGGCGCCGGCATCGACACGCTCGCGATGCTCGACCGCGGTTGGACGGTAGTCGCGATCGACGCCGAGCCCGAGGCTATCGAGCGCGTCCGCCGACGCGCCGCCGACCGCCCCGCACTCGAGACGCAGCTGTCCCCGATGGAAGACGTGGATCTGCCGCCTGCAAACCTCGTCTGGGCGAGCTACAGCCTCTTCTTCTGCGAGCCGGCTCGCTTCCCCGATGTCTGGGCGAGGATCCAGGCCGCGGTCCGCCCCGGCGGCCGGTTCGCCGGAGAGTTGCTCGGCGACCACGACACCTGGGCCGCGATGCCCGAACGGACCGCGATGACCCGCGCCGAGGCCGAGGCCCTGTTCGACGGCTGGGACGTCGAGCGCTTCGAGGAAGAGGAGAACGACGGCGAGGCCTGCTCGGGCCCGAAGCACTGGCACCTGTTCCACGTGATCGCCAGGCGCCGGACTGACGCGGCGAGTCGCGCCGCTGCCAACTAGAGTGTGCAGCCCTGGGTCCCTGAGACAGGAGGAACGATGAGTATCGGACCGGTGGAGTACATGATCGTGGCGTTCCCCGGCAACGAGTTCAAGGGCGAGATCCTGCCCGAGCTTGCTCGTCTCCAGGACACGAACACGATCCGCATCATCGACCTCGCCCTCGTCGTCAAGGACGAGGACGGCAAAGCGGAGGCGCTCGAGGTCAGTGACCTCGGCTCCGACTTCGGCAAGGCGCTTTCGAACCTGCTCGGCAATGCGGGCGGCGGCCTGCTCAACGAGGACGACCTCATGGCCGCGGCCGACGAGCTCGAGAACAACAGCTCGGCGGCGCTCCTGGTCTGGGAGGACGTCTGGGCCACGAAGCTCCGCGACGCGATCGTGAACGCAGGCGGCGAGCTGTGGGACCTCGAGCGGGTACCCGGCGAGGTCGTGCAGGCGGCGATCGACTTCGCTGAGTCGAACTAGACCAACGACGAAGGGAACGGTGAACGAGCGATGATGCGACGAGGCCCCGGTCTGGTCGGGATGGCGGCGCGGACGGCGGTGGTCGCCGGCACGGCGACGGCGGTGAGCGGGCGCGTGTCGCGCCGGCAGGCGAACCGCTACGCCGACCAGGACGCGCAGTACACGCAGCAGCAGGTGGCGGCGGTCAACGAGGGCTACGCCCAGGCCGACGCGGCGCCGGCGGGCGAGGATCCGTTCGAGCAGATCGAGAAGCTCTCGAAGCTGCACGACTCCGGCGCCCTCACCGACGAGGAGTTCGCGGCCGCGAAGGCGAAGATCCTCGGCACCTGACGTGAAGTACCAGATGCGCGAGAAGCTCGCGTCGATCGGCGACGATTCGTGGATCGAGGACGAGCACGGCACCAAGGTCTACAAGGTCGACGGTAAGGCCATGCGCTTGCGGGACACGTTCATCCTGCAGGACATGTCCGGCGCCGAGGTCGCGAAGATCCAGGAGCGGAAGCTCCACATCCGCGACACGATGGCGATCGAGCGCGACGGCAAGAAGATCGCCGAGGTCCACAAGCGATTGGTCGGGTTCCGCGACCATCTGAAGGTCGACCTCGAGGGCGGCGGCGAGTTCAAGATCAAGGGCAACCTCACGGATCACGAGTACGAGATCAAGGGCGACCACGGGAAGATCGCGAACATCTCGAAGAAGTGGTTCCGTGTGCGTGACACGTACGGCGTGGAGATCGCCGAGGACCAGGACGATGCCCTGGTCCTGGCGATCACCGTCGCCGTCGAGTCGATGACCGAGGTCATCGACCACTAGCGTTCACGGCTGGCCGATGCAGGCGTCCGCGTCGTAGGTCACGACGAGGTCGCCACGCTGCATCGTCACCTGGCTGCCGCTCGGGCTCCGCCATTGGAGCTGCAGCTGGTTCACGTGGACCGCGGCGCTCTGGTTCTTCTCGATCCAGGTGAACGAGAAGGAATCTGGTCCGCCGCCGTTGGGCACGAAGCTCGCTCGGCCCGGCTTGCTGTAGTCGACCTGCTCGCCCACGTTCGTGCTCTTCAACCGGAACTCGACGGGCGCGCCGGTCAGCACCGCGCTCGCGTCCACCACGATCGGGAAGATCGAGCTCGGACCGTCGCTCATCCCCGACACGTCGGTGAACGTGGTCGACGACGTCGAGACGGCGTCGGTCCGCCACACTGTGTCGATGCACTTCGCCGGCGTGGTGCCGCCGTTCGTCGCCGCATGTGCGGCCCACACGCCAGCGACCGCGACCATCGCGGCCGACAGTACGATGACTACCCTGCGCATCTGCGCACCCCCTTCGTCGCTCTGCTGCTAGGGGCGCGATCGCCGGGAAACCTGTAGGCCTGCCTCGATCCCTCCCGTTACACCGCTGTGCACTGAGCCGTCTTCTGACCGGTCACGACGTTCAGGGACCCGCCGGAGTCGCCGGGCTGGGGCGCTGGGTCGTTGCCCCAACACCGCATCGAGCCGTGGATCGTGTTCGAGACGTACTCGTTGCCGTCGGGGTCGATGAGGGTGTTGTTCGACAGGGTCACCGTGCCCGACACGTGGTTCTCGAGGAACCCCATCCAGAACCCGTCGTAGCCGGTGATCGTCACGCCGCCGTGGATCCAGTCCTCTTCGATGGCGTTCCAGGTGACGTCGAACGGGGGACCGAAGGGACCGCTGCCGCCGTGGATCCGGACGCCGCCGTCGATCGTCGCGTGGTGGATGTGGACGCCCGCCGGGTTGGTCGCGTGGACGCCGCCGTTGATCGTGCCGCTGTGGGCCGGGTTCTCGTCGCTGCCGAGCTCAAACGTCGCGCCAGGTGACACCCACAAGCCCGCGAGGATCCGGACCGGTCCGTCGCCGGCGAGACAGACGCCGTTCTCGGGCACGACCACCCGGTGGTACGTGCCGGGGTCAAGCGTCCCGTTGCACATGGTGGTCCCACCGCTCGCCTCTGCGGCGGGGGCCGCGAACGGGACGGCGAGGGTGACCAAGGCGACAGTCGTGATGCCGAGCAGCTTCCGCATGTTCCCTCCCCAGGTTGCGCGTGCGGTCTCCGCAGAACAGCGTAGACCGCTCGAGGTATCCCGGCGAATCGAGGCCCAAACCTCTCGCGCGGAGGAACAGCACCGCAACCGGGCCGGATGGCTTACCAGCGAAGCGCGCCTAGAGTGACTGGGTGCCTGACTCCGACGCGGTGATCCGGACCGAGAACCTGTCCAAGACCTATGACACCGGCGTGCAGGCGGTCGACGGGTTGAACCTGTCGGTACACGCCGGCGAGATCTTCGGCCTGTTGGGCCCCAACGGAGCCGGCAAGACGACCACGGTCGGGATGCTCACCACCCGCGTGATCCCGACCGGCGGGTCGGCCTGGATCGCCGGGATCGACGTGGTCGCGCATCCCACCGTCGCCAAGCGCGTGATGGGTGTCGTCTCACAGACGAACACGCTCGACCGGAGCCTCACCGTCTGGGAGAACCTGTTCCACCACGGGAAGTACTTCGGGATGCCGACCCACGATGCGCGGAACCGCGCCGACCAGCTGCTCGAGCGGTTCCGGCTCGCCGACCGGGCCTCGGCCGACGTGAACACGTTGTCGGGCGGGATGGCGCAGCGGCTGATGGTCGCCCGCAGCATCGTGCATCACCCGTCGATCCTGTTCCTGGACGAGCCGACGTCCGGCCTCGATCCGCAGAGCCGGCTCGCGCTGTGGGAGATCCTCGGCGAGATCCACGGCGAGGGCCAGACGATCCTGCTGACCACCCACTACATGGAGGAAGCCGATCGCCTCTGCTCGCGGGTCGCGATCATGGACCACGGCAAGCTGCTCGCGCTCGACCGGCCCGACGAGCTCAAGCGGACCATCGGCGCCGAGACGATCATGCGCTTGCGGGCCGACGGCGACGCCGCCGCGCTTCGAGCGCTCCTCGAAGAGGTGCCGGGCGTCGGCCGTGTGAGCGTCGTCGAGGACGAGGTGATGGTCGCCGCGAGTACGACCGACGGCCTGCTTCCGCGCCTGATCCAGCGGTCCGAGGCGGGCGGCTTCCACGTCCACGATGTCTCGGTGAGCGAGCCGACCCTCGAGACCGTCTTCATCGAACTGACCGGCAAGGAGCTCCGCGAATGACCACGACCGCCGTGCAGACCCGTCCCGCGCTCCACAGCACGCCGAGCGTCGCCTTCGTCGCCCTGTTGCTGCGAGACTTCGCCGTCCTTCGCAAGAACATCGTCGAGTTCATCATCCGGTCGGTGATGCAGCCGTTGCTGTTCGTCTTCGTGTTCACCTACGTGTTCCCGAAGATCGGGTTCGGCGTCGGTGGTTCGGGCGCCGGGGAGACAACGTTCTCGAGCTTGCTGGTCCCGGGTGTGGTCGCGATCGCCTGCATGTTCCAGGGCGTGCAATCGGTGGCGCTGCCGCTCGTCACCGAGTTCGGGTTCACGCGCGAGATCGAGGACCGCGTGATGGCGCCGCTGTCGATCAGCGGGGTCGCGATGGAGAAGATCGTTGCCGGCGCGCTGCAAGGCATCTTCGCGGCGGTCGTGGTGTTCCCGATGGCGGCGTTCATCCCGGCGACGGCCGTGCATCTGGACGTCCAGTGGTTCGAGCTGTTGACGCTCCTGCCGCTGACGGCGTTCACGGGCGCGGCGCTCGGCCTGGTGATGGGCACACGGGTCGATCCGCGCCGCGTGCCGCTCTTGTTCGGGATCGTCGTGATCCCGATGACGTTCCTCGGGGCGACGTACTACCCGTGGGCGCTGCTGCACGGGATCCTGTGGCTGCAGATCCTCGTGCTGATCAACCCGCTCGTGTACATGAGCGAGGCGATGCGCATCGCGCTCACGCCGCAGCTCGTGCCGCATATGCAGGTGTGGGTGGTCTACGTGGCGCTGATCGGGTTCTCGATCCTGCTGGCGTGGATCGGGATCCGCGGGTTCCGGCAGCGCGTGCTGACCTGAGCCCGCTAGTCGAGGACCTTCACCTCGTCGAGCCTGCCCGTGTGCACGTCGTAGACCCATGCGGTCACGTCGAAGTCTTTCGGCAACAGCGGGTTCGCGCGGATGGTGCGCACGTCCTCCTCGGCGCTCGCCCCGGCGTCGGCGAAGGGCATGAAGTCGATGTCGTCGGCGCTCGCACCGGTCGAAGCCTTGAGCTTGGCGCGGACCTCGTCGTTCGTGAACGTCTGCATCCCGCAGTCGGTGTGGTGCACCACCATGCACTCACGGGTTCCGAGCAACTGGGACGAGATGATGATCGACCGAAGCGCGTCGTCGGTGGCACGGCCGCCGGCGTTGCGGATGACGTGCGCATCGCCGACGCCGAGCCCCAAGAACCGCGCGGGCTGCACACGCCCGTCGATGCAGGTCAACACGACGAGCGGCAGATTCGGGGAGATCGGCGCGTCTCCGTGCGTGAACTCGGCCGCGTAATCGCGGTTCCGTTCGATGACTTCGTCGACGGCGCTCATGTGGGTTCCTCCTGGTTCGTTGGCCGGTCCGACGGACACGTCCTGAGGAGCGTAGGGCAGCCTGCGCGGGACGTGATACCGAGTCGCTCCACCGAGCCTCCCCTACAGTGACTGTGGTCGGTTCTCGGGAGGTGTCGTGGGGAAGCTCCGCTATACGGCGATCACATCGCTCGACGGGTACACGGCGGACGCGCAGGGTTCGTTCGAATGGGCCGCGCCCGACGAGGCGGTTCACTCGTTCGTGAACGACCTCGAGCGAGACATCGGCACCTATCTGTATGGGCGCCGGATGTACGAGGTCATGCAGTACTGGGAGACGGCCCCAACCGATGACGGTCAGCCTCCGTATCTCGCCGATTACGCCCGGATCTGGCAGGCCACCGACAAGATCGTCTACTCCACGACGCTCGACAACGTCTCGACCGCTCGGACGAAGCTGGAGCCGTCGTTCGATCCCGATACCGTCCGCGCGATGAAGGAAGAGAACGAACGTGAGCTGAGCATCGGCGGTCCTGGACTGGCCGCATCCGCGCTCCGCGCGGGGCTCGTCGACCACATCGGACGGATCGTGGTGCCGGCCGTCGTGGGCGGTGGCACAGCGTTCCTCCCCGATGGTCTTCGCCTGGATCTCGAGCTGCTCGACGAGCACGGGTTCCCGGATGGCGCCGTCTACCTGGCGTATCGGGTGAAGCAGTGATGGTGCACCTGGGGCTCCAGCTGCCGAGCTTCACGTTCCCGGACGTGCCCGACGACCGGCTGTTCGAGCGCGTCGCCGAGATCGCGCTGGCCGCGGAAGGGTCCGGCTTCGACTCGTTCTGGGTTATGGACCACTACCACCAGATCGGCAATGTCGGGCCGCCGACCGACCCGATGTTCGAGGCGTACACGCTGCTCAGCGCGGTTGCCGCGCGCACATCGCGCGTCCAGCTCGGCGCGATGGTCACCGGCGTGACGTATCGGAACCCGGCGTTCCTCGCGAAGGTTGTGACGGGGCTCGACGTGATCTCGTCCGGTCGCGCGATCCTCGGGATCGGCGCGGCGTGGAACGAGACGGAGTCGCGGGCGTTCGGGTACCCGTGGCCGACGGCGACCGAGCGCTTCGAACGGCTCGAGGACGCGCTCCGGATCTGCCGGTCGATGTTCACGCAGGAGACGTCGACCATCGACGGGACGATCCATCACGTCGACGGCGCCAACAACGTGCCGCAGCCGATCCGTCCCGGAGGCCCGCCGATCTTGGTGGGCGGTGGCGGCGAGAAGAAGACCTTGCGGCTGACCGCCCGGTACGCAGATATGTGGAACGGGTTCGGCGATCTCTCGATGATCCGCCACAAGCTCGACGTGCTGGCGGAGCACTGCGCGAACGAAGGGCGCGACCGGTCCGAGATCGTCGCGACGCGACTGGGCACGCTGATCGTCGCGGACACGCACGAGGACGCGGACCGCCGTAGGCGCGAGTGGCAGGCCGCCAACCACGTGGACGACGCCGGCCTCGCGATGCGCCTGACGTGGGGCGATCGGACCGAGGTCGCCGAGCAGGCGGCTGCCTTCCTCGACGCGGGATTGCAAGGCGTGCTGTTCAACATGCCGCCGGGTTCACCGCCCGAAGACGTTGCACGCGCCGGCGAAGCGCTCTCGGCGTTGCGCTCGATCCCTGGTTGAACCGCACCGCGGTCCCGCCCGTAAGCCCTCTAGACCGGTGGCTTCGGTATGCGGGGCTGGAGCCGCAGCGTGCATCGTTCGACGATGGGAGGGCGAACGTGCGGAAGAGATCAGTGGTACTCGTGTGCGTCATGGCCATGGTGGCCCTCGGCGCCTGGCTCATGCCGGCATCGGCCGGTAGCAACAGCTACAAGGTGACCAAACTGGTCTCCGATCAGGCCAACAAGGCCGTGCATCAGGACCCGAACCTGGTGAACGCGTGGGGATTGGTCGCGGGACCGAGCACGCCGTGGTGGGTGGCGAACAACCACTCCAATACCTCGACGCTGTACGACGGGAGCGGCAACGCGGTCCCGTTGGTCGTCAAGGTGACCGGCGCGCCGACCGGCGCCGTGTTCAACGGCGGCACCGGCTTCCAGGTCTCGAAGAACGGCGCGACCGCGCCGGCCTTGTTCCTGTTCGACACGGAGAGCGGCGTGATCCGAGCGTGGAACCCGAACGTGCCGCCGCCGGCGCCGTCGACCACGGCGTTCCGTGTGGTCGATATGCGGAGCGAGCACGCGATCTTCAAGGGACTGGCGATCGCGTCGACCGCGGAGGGCGCGCACTTGTACGCAACGGACTTCCACAATGGCAAGGTTGACGTGTTCAACCAGCGTTTCCACCTGGTGACCAGGCCGGGCGCCTTCGTGGACCCGAACATCCCCAGCGGCTACGCGCCGTTCGGCATCCAGACGATCGGCAACCGCATCTTCGTGACGTACGCCAAGCAGGATGCCGCCGCTGAGGACGACGTGGCGGGAGCCGGCTTTGGCTTCGTCGACATGTACAGCCGGTCGGGCAAACTCCTTCAGCGGGTCGCGTCGAAGGGGTCGCTGGACGCGCCGTGGGGCATCGCGTGGGCGCCGAGTGACTTCGGCAGCGCGAGCGGTCACCTGCTGATCGGCAACTTCGGCGACGGCATGATCAACGTCTTCGAGCCGGAGTCCAACGGCGAGTTCATGCACGAAGGCAACCTGCACCGGCTGAACGGCAACCCGATCGTGATCCCGGGGCTGTGGGCGCTGCAGTTCGGCAACGGCGCCGCAGCGGGGCCGATGAACACGCTGTTCTTCACCGCGGGGCCCGACGGCGAGAGCCACGGGCTGTTCGGCTCGATCCAAGCGCAGGGCTGACGCCGCAAGAAGGTCTCGGGGCGGCTTCCCGCCGCCCCGGGACCTTCGGCGCCGCACCGCATCCGATCCGCCACGCGATCGTCATGATGCGTTCATCGTTCCTATCCAGCCGCGGTCGTGGCTTGGCGTTCATGCTGCCCAAGACGTTGACGATGCCTCGCTTCCCCGAGATGGCGCTGCGGGACGCGACCGAGCTCGGCACGCGACGGCTCGAGGAAGACGGCTCCGCCGAGGTCCGCTTCGACCCGGCCCGTTTGCTCGAAGGGCGACTTTCACGCCCAACGACCGCTGGGTAAGGTCGTCGTGGGGCGAGAGGGGCTCTGCGCCGAGCAGGTTCATCGGTCCCGCGGTGGTTCTCTGGTTGCTACGCAGACGAAACCCGAGGGAGCGTGCTTCATCGATGACCTGGTCCGTCGAGCGCGTCGGATCTGCCCTTCACGTTTCGATCTCGACCCCGATGACTGGCGGGTGGGACGCGCTTGCGGCCGAGATCCAGGCGAATCTGACGCCGAAGCCGCTCGCCATCCACATCCCGTCCAAGGTTCCCGGCGCGAGTAGCGACGACACCGAGCGGTTGCGCTCGCTCTGGGATTCCCTCGGGTCGGAAGGGATCCCGCTCCTGCCGCCGGTCTGAGCTCAGCCGAAGTGGTAGGTCTGCACGTCGAAGGTATGCCCGTCGGCGTTCGTCGGCGTGACGGTCACGGTGGTTCCGTCGACGCTGACCAACAGGAAATGGAAGACCTGGCTGGTCGACGTCGGACGTGACGCGGCGCCGCACGCGCTCCCGTGCGTGCTCGAGGAGTACGACCACCCGATCGCGTACGCGTCGATCGGAGAGCAGCCGCTCACCGGTTCGAGGTTCCCACCGCCGCCGCCCGTAACGTAGGACACCGGCATGCCGTCGTCGGACGGACGGTTGCGTTCGTAGATGTGCGCGTGCCCGTTGAAGACGATGTCGACGCCGTGCTCGCCGAGCAACTCCTCGAGATGGCCGTCGCCGTGCAGGAACGGATCGGAGCCCTCGGTCGCGTTGTCCGAGTAGAGCGGGAAGTGGAAGAACGCGAATGCGAGCGGCCGCGGGTGGGTTTGGAGGTCGTGCTGGAGCCACTGGTACTCGGCCCGCGATGCTATCCAATGCGCGTCGTAGTCGTTCTCGTACAGGTCGGCGTCGCCGACGTTGCTGTTCGCCCACGACGCGTCGAGCACGTAGAAGCGTGCGGGACCGGCGTTGAACGCGTACCACGCGCTCGGGTAACTCGCCGAGTTCGTGCCGTTCGCGCAGCAATATGTATCCATCCGATACCTGCCGCCGGAGCTCGCGACGGCGCGGTCTTGCGGCCAGTTCACGAGCGGAGTGGTGTTCATGCCGTGGTTGCCCTGCGCGTTGAACAACGGGATGTGGTCGCCGGCCTGGGTCCAGAACGACGGCCCGAAGACCGCGCTGGTGTCGGCCCCGTGCTGCACCAGGTCGCCGTAGTTCGTCTGTGAGCCGGAGGGGTACGCGGTGTCACCGGTCGTGAGGGCGAAGTCGGCGCCACTGAAGGCGATCTCGCGCATCACGTCGCTCTGCTGCGCGTTGTTCCCGCCGCCGTCCACCTGGCCCCAGTCGCCGAAGACGGCGAACGAAAAGCGCTTCGATCGCTTCGGGATCTGTGCTCGGAACACCGGGGAAGCATCAGAGCCGAAGAGGTCGGTCGAGCCACCGAGGACCCGGTAGCAGTAGCGCTTGCCTCGCTTGAGGCCGGTGAGGTGGGCCTTCCACTGGTACTCGGCGGTCGAGCCGACGGTGATCGACGTCCTGCTCGCGGTCGCTTGGCTCGTCGCGCAGTCCGTGCCCACACGTCCCCACCGAACGGTGCCCGACCCGATCGACGTCGTGGTCGCCCAGTTGACGGTCACATCGCGTTTGACCAGGTCGGTGAGGTAGGGGTACCGGCGCAGCGACGAGGAGAAGGAGGCGCCGGCGTCCGGTGCGCCGATCGCGGTCAGCGCGCTTGCCGCGATCACGACCACGACGAGGAGGGATCGCAGGCGCGCCATCGATCGAGGCTATTCCCGCGTTGCGGTCGAGGTATGCGTCGCAGGGGATGGGTCGCGACAGATGGCCGCTATGGTCGGTGCCTGATGGCGTGGTCGCGCGGTCGTGTCGTTGTGGTTCGGAGCCGTCCCGGTGGCGTGAGTGGGTACTGCTTCCCCGCGACCGTCGTCGCGGATGACGCGTCGATGACCGTGCTGTTCCAGCCGGTCGGCACGGTCTGTAAGCGGCGTGGTGGCACGCGGGGCGGGCCGGACGGCCGGTACCTGTTGGAGTGGGACGGTACGCATCGTGATGCGCCCGCGAAGCGCACGACCGTGCACATGTACCGTGCGGGCGATCCGTTCTGGGTGATCAGAGGATGGGACGCCGGCCGATTCACCGACTGGTACATCAACCTCGCCTCGCCGTGGACCCGGTTCCCGCTCGGCTTCGACACCGAGGATCACGTCCTCGACGTCGTCGTTGCGGATGACCGCTCGTCCTGGGAGTGGAAGGACGCCGACGACCTCGCGTGGATGGTCGAGCGGGGCGCCTATACAGAGGACCAATCCGCTCAGATCAGGCGCAACGGCGAGGCCGCGATCGATCGCCTCGAGCGTCGTGAGGCTCCGTTCGACGACGACGCGTGGTCGTCGGTGTCGATCGATCCCGCATGGCCCGTTCCGTTCATGCCGGACGGCTGGCAGACCGCGTAGGGGACGTTCGGCCGGACCGCGGTACACTCGTTCAGTATGAAACGTTCAGTTCTGAACAGACCGGCGAGGGCAACGAGCCGAGACGAAGAGATCGTCGAGTTGCTTCGCTCCGTGAACCGGACCTTGCGAGAGCGACTGATGCTGGCCGCATCCGGCCGGAAGCGTTCGTTGGCAACACTTTCGGTCTTGCGTGCGATCGGGAACGAGCCCGGCATCACCGTCAACGAGGTGGGCAGGCGTCGATACATGCCCAAGAGCTTGGTCTCGATCATCGTCGCGGACCTCGCGGAGGACGGCCTCGTCCGGAAGGGCCGCGATCCGGCGGATCAACGGCTCGTCCGGCTGAAGCTGAGCGCCGCCGGCGCCCGCGAGCTCGAGCATTGGCGTGCGACGTACCGCTCGATCGCAGCCGATGCCGTCGGATCCCTATCGGGTGACGACGCCCGTCAGCTGCTCTCGGGTCTTCGAGCCCTGAACGACGCGTTGACCACCGAAGGGAGGTCGTGATGAGCGGCGAGCCTGCGGTCATCGTCGACGACCTGCACAAGTCGTTCGACGATCTCGTCGCGGTCGATGGCGTGACGTTCGACGTCGCGCCGGGGGAGTCCTTCGGGTTCCTCGGACCCAACGGCGCCGGCAAGTCGACGACGATCAACATCCTCTGCACGCTGCTGCGTCCGACCAGCGGCAGCGCGTCGGTGGCGGGCTTCGACGTTGCCACGCGCCCGCACGACGTCCGCCGCCACATCGGTTTGGTGTTCCAGGACCCCACGCTCGACGAGTACCTCACCGCCGAGGAGAACCTCCGGTTCCACGCGGAGCTGTACGGCGTGCCCCAAGAGACGAGCGAGCAACGACTCAAGGAGGTGCTCGAGATGGTCGAGCTGTGGGAGCGCCGCAAGAGCATCGTCAACACGTTCTCGGGTGGGATGCGCCGGCGCCTCGAGATCGCGCGCGGGCTGTTGCACTCGCCGCGCGTCCTGTTCCTCGACGAGCCGACGGTTGGCTTGGATCCCCAGACCCGCGCGCACATCTGGAGCTACATCGAAGAACTTCGGAAGCGCGAGGCGATCACGATCTTCCTGACGACGCACTACATGGACGAGGCCGAGCACTGCGACCGCATCGCCATCATCGACCACGGGAACATCGTGGCGATCGACTCCCCTGAGGCGCTCAAGGCGAGCGTTGGCCAAGACCGCGTCGAGCTCAAGACCGCCGACGACGAGACGACGATGCAGCAGCTCCGCGACATCTTCGACCTCGAGCCCACCACATCGGAAGGCGCCGTCCGGTTCTACGTGGCGGGTGGCGATCGCTTCATCCCGCGTCTGTTCGCCGAGCTCACCGTACCGATCCTCTCGGTTTCCGTGGCGCAGCCGACCTTGGACGACGTGTTCATGTCGTACACGGGCCGGACGATCCGCGACGCCGAGGCGACGGCGTCCGAGCGCATGGCCGCGAACCCGTTCATCCGCCGGCGGACCGGGGCGCGCCGATGAGCACGGTCGCGGTCGCACCGGTTCGCGTCGCCCGCGGGTCGCTCGCCGACGACTGGCGCGCGGTCAAGGTCGTGTGGAAACGCGAGCTCATCCGGTTCCGGCGGAACAAGCCGCGCATCGTGACCTCGCTCGCGCAGCCGATCCTGTTCCTGTTCGTGCTCGGGACCGGGCTATCGCACCTGATCCCGGGCGGGTCGGGGTTCGACTTCCGGACGTTCATGTTCCCCGGCGTGATCTCGATGACGATCCTGTTCACCGCGATCTTCTCGGCGGTCTCGATCGTGTGGGACCGCGAGTTCGGGTTCCTGCGCGAGATGTTGGTCGCACCCTCGCGGCGGTGGGCGATCATGGTGGGGAAGGCGGCCGGTGGCTCGACCGTGGCGACGATGCAGGGCGTGATCATCCTGGCGCTCGCCGGCGTGGTGCACGTGCCCTACTCGCCGGTGCTGATGCTCACGCTGCTCGGCGAGATGGCGCTGGCGGCGTTCATGCTCACCTCGCTCGGCCTCATGCTCGCGAGCCGGATCAAGCAGGTCGAGTCGTTCCAGGTCGTGATGCAGCTGTTCGTGCTTCCGATGTTCTTCCTGGCGGGGGCGATCTTCCCGCTGACCGGGCTTCCGTTCTGGCTGGCCGCCCTGACGAAGATCGATCCGCTCGCATACGTGATCACACCGATGCGGAACGCCGTGTTCTCGCACGTGGCGATCCCGCCGGACGTCGCCGCACGTTTGAACACCGGCGTGACGTGGGACGGGTGGCGGCTGCCGGGGGGCCTCGCCCTCGCGATCGTCGGCGTGGTCGCGCTCACGCTGCTCGGGATCGCGATCGTCCGGTTCTCCAAGACCGAGTGACCGTCGCATGACGAAGTTGTCGCATCCAGGCGGATGCCGTTGACCCATCGCGGAGGGGCTCGGTAGGGTCGAACCACAACCGAAGACGAGCACTGACCAGAGGGACTGGAGGTCGCGGCGCATCAGCGGCGCGGCCTTTTTCGTCCCCCGGACCGGGAACGGGTGCGCTCGACCAGGGAGGATCTCCGCCGACGCGAAGGTCTCGGATGCCACCACCGGAGCGCCGTACAAGACGGCGGCCGGGTCGGGTTGCCGTACGGCGATTACGACATGGTGGCGCTGAGCTCCGCGAACAAGACGGTTGCCGTGAGCGGCGAGGGGGACTCGTCACAGATCACCGGCGACATCTGGGTGAACCGGCAGACGTAAGACGGGTTCGGAACCACACGCAAAGGGGGGCCCCGCCGAAGGCGGGGGCCCCCGTTGCGCGTCGCCTCGACCAGATCTACTTGTCGACGGCTCGCTTCAGCTCGGCCTTGCTCATCTTCGAGCGGCCACGGATGTTCTTCCGCTTGGCCTCCTCGTAGAGCTGGTCGCGGGTGCGGCCGCCGGGACCGGTGTGCGACCGGAGTCCGCCGCGACGACTGGACGAGATGTCCTCGGTCGAGGTGCGGCTCGACTCCTTCGCCTCACCGTGGCGCGCCCGCTCCTTGTTCACGGTGCGCGCCGCGATCTCTTCCGCGAGGTCGTTCGGACGGCCTTCCTTCTTCAGGCCCTCCTTGATGTGCTCGTACTGACGCTCGCGCTTGTCGCTCCACGCCTGCTGCGGCATGAGAGGC
>DASYOY010000176.1:0-19661 GCA_036007245.1 Actinomycetota bacterium
GCCACGTCAAGACGAACGAGGCGCGCTGGCCGGCGCGGATGGTGAGGTCCGAGGCCATCGTGCCGGTGGTGACGTCGATCGGCGCCTCGGTGCGCAGATGCACGGCGTCGGGACCCGCGACCGCGCGCACACCCTGCGGCACCTCGCGGAGCCACGGGATCGCGAGGCCGTAATCGAACCGGAGCAAGAGTTCGCTCCGCATCGGGACGACCCCGCGCAGCCCTTCGATGATCCGCACCACCCGCGCCTGTGCGCGGCGCGGGGTCATGAAATCGGTCACCCGAACGGCTCCGCTCGCGGTCTCGTGTTCGGTGTCGAGCACCAGCGTGTCGGGCCGGTACCGGCGCCGTGTCCGGAAATGTTCCGTGGGCGCGATCACCCAGCGGCCGTGCGAGGGGTCGCCCAGCAGGGCCGCGAAGCAGGCGCCTGAGTCGAACCGCGGCAGGCAGAGCCAGTCGATCGACCCGTCGCGGCCGACCAATGCGGCCGTGTGGGTGTCGCCGATCAGCGCGTAGTCCTCGAGCGGCAGCGGCACGCGATGAGGCTACCCGGCGTTCGTGACGCCCGTGTGTATGCGAGGCAGTGTCCCTGGGTACGGGTTGGCTCGACGCACGGGGCGCGAGAGGATGGGCAGGTCACGATGCCGGAGCACCCATGAGCAACGGCGCCACCCCATCCGAAGCGTTCCCGTCCGAGCGGCTCTCCGACGTCTTGGAGAGCGCGCCGGCGATCGTGTGGCTGTGGGATCCCGAGGCAGGGTGCACCTACGTGAGCAGCGCGTGGACCCGGATCACCGGCCGACCCGCGTCGGACGCCTGGGATGAGGGCTGGAACCGGAGCGTGCACCCCGACGACGAGCGGGCGTTCGCGGCATGCCGGCTGGCGATGCGCCGCAACGAGCGGTTCGCCGCGGAGTACCGGCTTCGGTGCGCCGACGGCAGCTACGCCACCGTCAACGATCAGGGTTATCCGCTCGAGTCGGGTGCTGGGCAATTCCTCGGCGCCGCACTGGAGGTCACCGCACAGCGGAAGGCGGAGGCGCTCGTCCGGGCGAGCGACGCGTTGCTCGCCGCGGTCGCCGACGGCATGGGCGTCGCCCTCGGCGTGAAGGACCGCGCCGGCAGATACCTGATCGCGAACGACGCGATGAGCGATCTGCTCGGCGTCGGATCGGGCGAGGCCATCGGACGCACCGATCGCGACCTCGGCGTCGCCGACTGGGCGCGCCGCGACGACCAGGACCGCGCCGTGCTCGGCGGGGTCGACGTCGGCGCCGAGGACTCGCACGACGACGCGACGTTCCTGACGACAAAGAGCCCGCTCCGTGGGCCCCATGACGCGATCGAAGGCGTGATCGTGGTCGGGACCGACATCTCGGCCGAGCGCGGACGCCGGGCCCGGGCCGAGCGGCTGGATCGCGTCACGCAGGCGCTCAGCTCGTCCACATCGGTTCAGGAGGTCGCCGACGCCGTCTTCGTCGACGCGCTCGACGCCCTCGAGACGAAGTTCGGCGCACTCGGTCTGGTCCAGCCAGACGGCCGCACGATCGAGATCACCCGACTCAGTGGTTTCGAGACCAAGCGGATCGCGTGGCGGTCGGTCGCGATCGATGAGGAGGATTCGCCGATCACACGGGCCGCCCGAACGCGCACCACCGCCTTCTACAGCTCGACGCAGGAGCTGCTCGAGGCGATGCCGCACCTCCGCGGGCAACTGCTCGACTACGAAGGGCGTGCGGTGCTGCCGCTGTGCAGCGGCGAGGAGATCCTCGGCGTCCTCTATGCGGCCTTCACCGAGCCGCAGTCGTTCGACGCCGACCGGCGCGCGTACTTCCGTGCGGTCGCGGACCGCATCGCGCAGGCGCTCGAGCGAGCGCGCCTGTTCGACGCGGCTCACCGCTCGGAGGAGCAGACGCGGGCGCTCCAGGCGGTGACCGCGGATCTCGGGGCGGCGATGACGGTCGAAGAGGTGCAGCTCGTCACCACGCGATCGGCGTGCGCAGCGGTCGGCGCCGATGCCTGCCTCCTCGCGCTCGTCGACCCGGTGTCCTCCGTCCTGACCTACGCGGAAACCGATGCCTACCCCTCCGACCTGCGGCAGATGCTGCCGACATCCTTGGATCCGGCGACCTCACCGGTCGCCGACGTCCTAGCCGGCGGGAAGAGCCTCGTGTTCGACACCGTCGCGGCGTTGATCGATGCGTATCCCTCGCTCAGCGAGCTGGTGGCCGCGATGCCCTTCGTCTCTCGAGCCTTCGTGCCCGTCGGCACGTCCGGCGCCGTGACCGGGATCCTGATCGCAAGCAGCGCGAGCGAGGGACGGTTCGACGACGATGCCCTCGCCCTCCTCGAGGGGATCGCCGGACAATGCGGCCAGGCGCTCCAGCGCGCGATCCTGTACCACGAGACGCGCATGGCAACGGAGCGAGCATCGGCGCTGCAGGTCGCCACCCTCGCGATCGCCGAGGCCACGACGATCGGCGAAGCGGTCGACTCAGCGGTGTCGTTCGGGCTCGACCTCGTCGACGGGGAGATCGCTGCCCTCCTCCTCGCCGATCCCGAGAGCCGACGGCTGAACGTCGCGCAGCAGATCGGTGTCCCGCCCGCCTTGTTGGAGCGCTGGGGCACCGTGCCGATCGACGCGATCACGGTCGTCGACCACGCGATCGAGAGCCGCCGTGGCCAATGGAGGACGATCGACGAACTTCGAACGGGCGACCCGGAGCTCGCGGCCGACCTCGCGTCCGTCGGCATCGGGTCGGTCGGCGTGGCACCACTGATCAGCGGCGGCGCCGTGCTCGGCGTCCTTGGGATGGGGCGCGCGGGCGCACCGCCCGACCAGCTCACCCAGGACACCCTCGAGGCGTTCGCCGAGCGCGTCGGGGCCGCGATCTATCGGGCGCGCCTGTTGGAGACCGAACGCCGCACCCGACATCAGCTGGAGCGGGCCCTGTCGCGTCTGTCCCGGCTGCAGACGGTGTCGGACGCGATCAGCCAGGCGGTCCCGGTCGAGGAGGTCGCCGCGAGCGCGTTGTCTGCGTCGATGGAGGCGCTCGGCGCCTTCGGCGGGGCCGCCTATATCGCCGAGGGCTCCGTCCTGCGTCTGACCGCCGCCGAAGGGAACTTCCGGTCCGCGGTCGGGGACCGCCTCGACACCGTGTCGATCGACGCCGACATGGCGATGTGCGCCTCGTTCGCGAGCGGCACCGTGAACTGGATCCCCACGTACCGAGAGTGGAAGCAGCGATACGCGTTCGGCGCCTCGATGTTCGAGGGCGTCGCACGGTCCACCATCGCGATCCCGTTCAGCCTCGAGGGCCGCGTCCTCGGGGTGATGACGCTGGTCTTCACCGATGAAAGCGTGCTGGACCGACCCGAGCGGCGCTTGGCGCGCACGATCGGCTATCAGGCCGCCGTTGCGCTCGAGCGATCGCAGCTGTACGAGCGCGAGATGGCGCGGAGCCGCCGGACCGAGCAGATCCAGCACCTGATCGCCGAGCTCGCCGGAAGCACCGACGCCGCTGGGATCGCCGCGGTCTTGACATCCACTGCGATGCAGGTGCTCGGTGCACAGGGCGCGGCGGTGGTCCTCCTCGACGAGGACGCGGACGCGAACGCGGAGGTGGTCGCCGCCGCCGGGCTTTCGACCGCCGTCCTCGACGCGATCGCCGACGACGAGGGGGCGCCCGGTCATGCGGCGCTCGGCACCGGCCGCCCCTCGCTCGCGCGCACGCAAGACGGGGTCCGCGACCGCTACCCGGCGCTCGCGGACGAGCTCGGCGCAGCGGTGGCGGAGCTGCCGTTGCTCACCGGCGGCGCGACGCTCGGCGCATTGATCGTCAGCTTCGCCTCGCCGCAGCGGTTCGACCTCGAGCAGATCGACCTGCTCGCGGCGGTTGCCTCCGAGGCCGCGCAAGCGATCGCTCGGGCGCGCGTCCGCCGGCGCGAGCGCGAGATCTCCCGGATCTTGCAGCAGAGCCTCCTGCCCGAGGAGCCGACCGCCTCGTGGAACGGTGCCCGCGTCACGTCTTGGTACTCGGCGGGGACCGAGCACCTCGACGTCGGCGGCGACTGGTACGACGCGATCGAGCTGCCGAACGGACGGCTCGGTGTGTCGATCGGCGACGTCGTCGGGCGCGGGCTCCGCGCCGCCGCGGCGATGGGCCAGCTCCGCAGCGCCCTGCGCGGCGTCGCCCTCGAGATGCGGGGGCCGGCCGCCACGCTCGAGGCGCTGAACAGGTTCGCGACCCGCACTTCGGGGACCGAGCTCGCGACGGTCGCCTACGCCGAGTACGACGCGATGACCGGCGTCTTCGTCTATGCGTGTGCCGGGCACCCGCCGCCCGTGGGCTGCATCGCGGGACGCGCCGTTGTGTTCGAGGAGGGGCGGTCGCCGCTCCTGGCGGCCGGATACGACGGGCCGCGCGCCGAGGCCTCCGTCGTCCTGCCGCCCGACTCGACGCTGGTGCTGTACACCGACGGCCTGATCGAGCGACGCGACGAGCCGTTCCCACGCGGCGTCGACCGCCTGCGCAAGGCGATCGAACGCGGCACCGACCTCGAGCCGGCGGCTCTGGTCGACACCCTGATCGATGCGGTGCTGGGAGATCGGGAGCGCACCGACGACGCCGCGCTGCTCGTGCTGCGGACCGGCGAGCCGATCCCGTTCGCGATGACGCTCGACGACACACCCGAGGGACTCCGCCCGATGCGCCACCGGCTGCACGCATGGCTCGACCTCCGCGGATGCACGCCCGACGATGCCGACGCGGTCGTCCTCGCAGTGAACGAGGCCGCGGCCAACGCGATCGAACACGGGTACCACGATGCTCGCGGCCCGGTCGAGGTGGCGGGCGACGTGGTCGGGGGCGAACTGCGGATCTCCATCGTCGACCACGGCGACTGGCGCGCCGGCCATCCCGACCCCGCGCGCGGCCGCGGCCTGCCGCTGATGCGCACGTTGATGGACGATGTCGAGATCGAGCGCCTCGACCCCGGAACCCGGATCGTCCTCAGCCGGACGATCGACCTCAGCTCCGGCGCGCCGGCCATGGCGTGATCGCGGGCGACGGCGCGAACCGCCCGGCCCGGTGTCCGCACCTGGGGGTATCGTCGGCCGATGGCCAAGCTCAGCGCCCGCGAACGGGCGGAGCTCCCTGATCGAGCGTTCGCCTACATCGATTCCACCGGCGCGCGGCGCCTGCCGATCAACGACGAGGCGCACGTGCGCAACGCGCTCGCGCGGTTCGACCGAGTCGCGTGGGAGGACGACGACGCCCGCGACCGCGCGCGGCAACGGCTGCTCAACGCGGCCAAGCGGTTCGGCATCATGCCGGTCGGCTTCATCAACCGGCAGCTCGGCTCGTCCGGGTCGCGACGCCCCGCGCTGCCCACCGGCACCGTCACGTTCCTGCTCACCGACATCGAGGGTTCCACCGCGTTGCTTCGGCAGCTCGGCGACGACTACGCCGGGCTGCTCCGCGATGTACGTGCGTGTACCAAGAAGGCGGTCGCCGACGCCGGCGGCCAGCCGGTGGACACGCACGGCGACGAGTTCTTCGCGGTGTTCGAACGCCCCGACGCGGCCGTGCAGGCGGCGATCGATCTGTTCGCGCAGTTGCACGACTGGGCTTGGCCCGGCGGGGTCGAGGTGCTCGTGCGCGCCGGCATCCACGGCGGCCGGCCGACGCTCACCGACACCGGGTACGTCGGCATCTCGGTCCACACGGTCGCGCGGATCTGCTCCGTCGCGCACGGTGGCCAGATCGTCGTGTCGTCACACGCGCTCGACGGTGTCGCGCCGCCCGGCGTTCGCTACCGAAGCCTTGGCGATCACAAGCTCGCGGGGCTCGCGAAGGCCGAGGCGCTCTATCAGGTCCAGGCCGAAGGCCTGCGCACGCGGTTCCCGCCCCTCCGGATCTAGCGGTTCACGGACGCTGTTGGCGACGGGCGGCTTCGTCCCGAGTGAAGTCCCGCATCCCGTGGTGCACACCGAGCCGCACGGCGAAGTACACGAACAGGAACGAAACGACCAAGGAGAAGATCCAGAACAGGCCGATGTTGAACATCGCCGGAGTATCGCACGGCGCGTACCGGCGCCGAAGGCCCGGATACCCGTGCGGTCGGCCGACCGCCTATCCTGAACGGGTCGACCCGACCTCCAAGGAGCTACACCGATGGTCAGCCAGACCGCACTGCGCTACGACGAGCAGGATTGGCAACCCCGCCCGACGCTGTCCGGCGCCGAGTACACGAGCGACGGGGTCTACGACGAAGAACGCGAACGCATCTGGTGGGGCGACTGGGTCTGCGTCGGCCGTGAGGAAGAGCTTCCGAACCCTGGCGACTACATCGTCCGCGATCTCACCGGCGAGTCGGTCTTCATCACGCGCGACGAGGGCGGCGCGCTCTACGGCTTCTACAACGTGTGCAGCCACCGCGGCACGAAGTTCCTCGACGACGAGCCGGCCAACGGCCATGTCCGGAAGGCCTTCACGTGCCCGTATCACGGCTGGGTCTACGGCCTCGATGGGTCGCTGATCGGCACTCCAAACGTCAAGGAGAACGAGCGCTTCGAGCGTCGCGACTACCCGCTGCACGGGTTCCCGGTCGAGACGTTCGGCGGCTTCATCTTCGTGAACCTGACGCGCGACACGCCGCGGCCGCTGCTCGAACAGATGAACGAGGGCGCCGAGTCACTGTCGATGTTCGACCGATTCAAGCTGGACGAGCTGCGCATCGGCGTGCGGATCGTCTACGAGGTCGAGGCCAACTGGAAGATCGTCGTCGAGAACTACAACGAATGTCTCCACTGCCCCACCGTGCACCCGGAGCTCGTGCAGGTGGTGCCGCTGTTCCGGTTCGGCGAGGTGTGGGACGAGGTGACGCGCGACGACGGCAACTGGATGCGCGAGGGCGCGACGAGCTTCACGCAGAGCGGCGAGTCGTCCCTGCCGAAGCTCCCCGACCTCGAGCCTGAGGACTACTCGATGTACTTCGGCGCGTACCAGTTCCCGAACCTGATGATCAACCTGCACCCGGACTGCGTCATGTACTACATCGGGTTCCCGAAGGGGCCGAAGCATACGACCGTCGTGTCTGAATACCTGTTCCGACCCGAGACGATCGCGGACCCGGCGGTGTTCAAGCCCGAGCCGGTGGTCGAGTTGTGGGACCTGATCTCGAAGCAGGACTGGGAGGTCTGCCAGCGCGCGCAGACCGGTGTCGGCTCGCGAGCGTTCACCGCCGGCGTCTACCCGAGGCAGGACCGGTTCCTCTACGACTTCAACGAGCGCTATCGCAAGGAGATGGGCAAGGCGCTGCTCGGCTGACCGACCCTTACGATTTCGCAGGTCGACACCTGAGTGCCGCCCCGAGCAGAGACGCCCGGCCTTCCAGCTGGAACGGGTGATCCGACGCCCTTTGCGCCGATCGATGCGGGGGCGTCGGCATATCCGGTTCCCGCCGGTGGCGCTTGCCCATCGGCGGTGGCCTTGCCCCGGCGTCGGTTGATCCACTGATGTCCACGGAGCGGAACTGAGTTCCAACATCTGGACACGGTGAGGCCGCACGCCTCGCGCCCATCGCGCACGGACGTTCGTACGATCACGCTGCGGCCTCCGGTGGCGCAGCACCACGCGCGCCGCTAGATTGAGCGGCTCAGCGCAGTCGACCCGTTGGGAGGGGGCCCCACATGTCGACCACCGCCGATCGCGAGCTGTCGACCCCGGATCCTGAGGATCTTGGACCGCTGCCGCGGTTCCTCGGACCGTTCATCGACGCCGTCGCGCGGGTCAGGACCACCGTGCACCGCAAGCTGCTCGCCGGCTTCCTGTTGATCGCGTTGCTGCTGCTCTCGATGGGCGTGGTGTGCGTCATCGTCCTCGAGCAGATCGACGGCCAGGTCGTGCGGCTCACGGCGCTCAGCGACCAGGTCAGCCAGGCGCGGGAGATGATCTACGAGGTCACCGCGCAGAGCCACTACCGCGCGATGGCGCTGCTGACGATCGACCCGTCCTGGACAGACAAGATCTCCCTCGCGAAGGACGAGTTCGACGCCGACCTCGCCCAGATCCGGACGTACGCGATCCCGGCCCAGCCCGAGTTCTTCGATCAGATCCAAAGTGCGAACGAGATCTACCGGACCGACAGCGAAGAGGTCACGCAGCTCTACGACGACGACCAGATCCAGCAGGCGATCAAGGTGCACATCGACAAGGAGCACACGCAGTCACACGTGCTCGAGGCCCAGCTGAACGAGCTGATCGCGCAGTCGCAGGCACAGTTCGCGGCCGAGACGGCGTCGTTCGCGACGAACCGCCGGATCCTCACCGGCGTGGTGGCGGCGATCTCCGGGCTCAGCCTGCTCGCGGCCCTCGCGCTCGGCGCGATCCTGTCGTGGTCGCTGATCCGGCCGGTGCGCCAGGTCGACGGCGCGCTCGCGCGGATCGCGGGCGGGGACTTCGCCGTGCGGGTGAGCGTGCCGAACCGCGACGAGTTCGGCTCGCTCGCCACCAACCTCAATCTGACCGCGGGACGGCTCGCCGGCGCCTATCGCGACCTCGAGACGCTCAACACCAACCTGCAGGAGACGATCGACACCAAGGTCGCCGAACTCGAACGGATGTCGCGCCTCAAGCGGTACCTGTCGCCGCAGCTCGCGGCGTCGATCGTCGAGGGTGACGGCGACCTCGACCTCGGCTCTCGCCGCAAATACCTCACGACGTTCTTCTCCGATGTGCGCGGGTTCACGACCGCGTCGGAGCGGATGGAGCCCGACGAGCTGATCGCGCAGCTGAACGACTACCTCTCGGAGATGACCGACATCGTGTTCCGCCACGGCGGAACGCTCGACAAGTACGTCGGCGACGCGGTGATGGTGTTCTTCGGCGATCCGGTCTGGCAGGACGACCACGCGGCGCGCGCGGTCCGCATGGCGTTCGAGATGCGCGAGCGGATGCGCACGATGCAGGACGAATGGGTCACGCGCTACAACGAGGCCTTCCAGGTCGGCGTCGGCATCACGACGGGCTGGGTCACGGTCGGCGATATCGGGTCGGAGGCGCGCAGCGACTACACCGTGCTCGGGAACGAGGTGAACGTCGCCTCGCGGCTGTCGGATCACGCCACCGCCGGGCAGATCCTGGTGACGGAGCCCACGCTCGAAGCGGTCGGCGACATCGTCGATGCGAGGCCGTTGCCGAAGGTCGAGCTCAAGGGTGTCAGCCGCGAGGTCGCGATCTACGAGATCAACCCGAAGGCGTCGGCCTCCGCGTAGGCAGCGCGCCGCGCCTAGGATGCGGCGCGGATGGAACCTGCGCCCGATGCCGCCGCGCTCGTCGACCTTCGTCTGCGACGCCTCTACGCGCTGGCGTGGTTCGTCGCGTCGGGGTTCATCCCGTTCTTCGTCCTGTGGCTGAACGGGCGCGGATTCTCCCCCACCGAGATCGGCCTGATCCTCGGCGCGAGCGCGCTGGCGTCGATCGCCGCAGCGCCGTTCTGGAGCCACGCGGCAGACCGTCGCGTTGGGACGACGCGCGCGCTCCAGTGGGCGCTTGTCGCGGCGACGCTGACCACGCTGATCCTCGCGGTGACCGGGTCAGTGCTCGCCGCCGTGATGGCAGCGGTCGCTCTGCTGTCGGCATCGACGTCGGCGGTCACGCCGCTGACCGACGCGCTCGCCGTCGAGTTACTCGGTCCCGAGCGCCTGCACACCTACGGCGCGTACCGATTGTGGGCGAGCGTCGGCTGGGGCGTCGGCGCGATCGCGCTCGGTGCACTGTTCCAGTGGAGCGGCCTGGAGTGGATGATCCCCGTCTACGCGCTCGGCCTGGGCGCATGTGCGGTCTACGTCGGCCGGTTCCCGAAGGAACGACCCACACCACATGAGACGACGTCCCGACTTGGGTCGTTCGGCGACGCGCTCGCGCATGTGCCGCACCTGCCGCTCTACTTACTCGGGCTGCTGCTGTTCGGCGCCGCGCAGCACGCGGCATGGGACTTCGTGCCGCTGCGGATCGAATCGGGCGGAGGCGGCCCGTTGCTCGTCGGCGTCGCCGCCGGTGTCTCCGCGTTCCTCGAGATCCCGTTCATGCGATCGAGCGGGTCGCTGATCAACCGGTTCGGGACCCGCAGGCTCTTCGTAGCCGGCGGCGCAGTGTACGTCCTTGCCTCACTGGGGTGGTCGGTCGTCTCGGCGCCCGCCGCGGTGACGGCGATCCGCATCGGGGTCGGCGTCGGGTTCGGTCTCGTCTATGTCAGCGTTGTCGTGATGACCGGCACCCTCGTCCCCGACCGCTTGCGGAACACCGGGCAGACCCTGGCGCAGATGTGCACGGCAGCGCTCGCGCCGATCATCGGCAGTGTGATCGGCGGGTACGTGTATCAGCACGTCGGTCCGTCGCAGCTGTTCGTCGGTTCGGCGGTCGGCCTAACCGTCGCGATCGCGATCGTCTGGGCGGCAACGAGTGGGATCAGCTCTACGAAGACCGCATCGGCTTGATCGGCCTGCACGGATGCATGGTTCGGAGTACGGTGGGTACGGCTGGCGTCGACCGGACCCCTACCCCCGTAGAGAGGAGCCCCTGGATGCGAGTCCGCTGGTTCGTCCGTTCGCTCATCGTCCTCGCAGCGTTGGCGCTCGCGCTGCCCGCGTTCGCCGAGGATGTCCCGCGTCCGATCGCTCGATCGGAGCGCAACCCGCTGACCGCGTTGGCATCGGTCGGCGCCAAGACCGCGTCGCAGGCCGGCATGGGTCAGTACGTCAACCCGAGCAACCCGATCTGCACACAGACGTGGCATCAGGGAAACGTGTACCGCACCGACTGTGAAGGCAACGCGCCGGACAACGAGACGTCGATCGCGATCGACCCATCGGATCCCAATCGCATCCTCGGAGCGGCGAACGACTATCAGCTCGCCGCGATCCCGGGTGGCGGTTTGGGCGGGGAAACCCTCTTCACGCGTGCGATGCTCTCGACCGATGGCGGCCACACCTGGGTGACACACCCGATCCCGTACAAGCAGTACCACGCGACCGGTGACCCGGCCGTTGCCTTCGACGCGGACGGGCGTGCCTACATCGGCACGCTCGGGTTCGGCTTCTCGAACGGTGGCTCCGCGTTCCGGAACCCGGACGTCCTCGTGTCGCACTCCGACGACGGCGGATCGCATTGGTCCAAGCCGTCGGTCGTCGCGGTCGGACCCGGCTCCTGGATGACGCCCGGGCCGTCGCAGGACAAGGACATGATCACGGCCTGGGGGCACGGCAACGCGCTCGTGACCTGGACCCGATATCTCCTGGGCAAGCACGGTGCCTACATCCAGTCGCCGATCTACGCATCGATCACGCACGACGGCGGCAACACATGGTCCACGCCCGCCGAGATCAGCGGCGCGGCCCCGTTCTGCCAGGGAACCGGCCCAGGACCCGCGGATGCATGCAACAACTCCCAGTACTCCTGGCCGGTACACACCGCCGACGGCCGTACGTTCGTGACGTTCATGTCGACGAACCCGAACTCACCAGACGGTGACGACCAGGCCGAGGTCGTCCAGGTCAGCTCCCAGACCGGGCATCTCGTGGCAGGTCCCTGGCTCGTGTCAACGGTGCAGGACGGGTCGGCCGATTTCCCGAAGAGCTGGGCCGGCGACCAGACTCTCCAGGACAGCCAGTTCCGGCTCGGTGGCCAAGGAGCGCTCGCGGCCGACCCGACCAACTCAGATCACCTCGCGGTCGTGTGGACCGACATGCGCAACAGTCCATCGGTCGACGCGGGCACGAACCAACAGCCGTACAGCACGGTGACGAACGCCGACGTCATGGTGTCCGAGTCGTCGGACGGCGGCCACACGTGGTCCTCGCCCGAGGTCGTCGGCGCCAACCCGCGCAACGACCAGTGGTTCCCGTCGGTCGCGTTCCTGTCCGACGGCCGCCTGGTGGTAGGCATGAACGACCGTTCATACGATCCGGCGAACCACGCCTTCGCGTACTCGTTGTCGATCCAGACCACGACCGGGTGGTCGACGCAGAATGTTTCGGGGGCGCTGTCCGATCCGACGAAGGACAACCGCTGGTTCACGGGCGGGCAGATCTTCCCGAACTTCCCGTACCCAACCACCTTCATCGGTGACTACACCGAGATCGCCGTGTCGGGTACGACGGTTCGGTCGTACTGGACCGACCTGCGCAATGACACGACGTTCGCCGGCCGAACGGGCCACGACGAACAGTTGATGGAGGCCCGAACGGACTTCTGATCGCGAGCGCGTCGGAGGTGGAGCTCCCTACGAGGGGGTTCCACCTCCGGCCACACGCGAGAACACGTCGGCGGCGAACCGGAGATCTTCTTCGCTGTGCGCGGCGGAAACCTGCGTGCGGATCCTGGCCGTGCCGAGCGGAACGACCGGGTATGAGAAGCCGACCACATGGAGGCCCTCGTCGAACGCGGCCGCCGTGATCGGCGCCAGCCGCTGTTCGTCGCCGATCATCACCGGGACGATCGGGCCCTCACCCGGCAAGACCTCGACCGGGGTCCCGGCCATCAGTGAGCGGAAGAGTCGCGTGTTGGACCGCAGCCGGTCGACCAGCTCGGTCGATGCCGTCAGCAGCTCGAGGGAGCGCAATGACCCCGCCGCGACCACCGGCGTGATGCTGTTCGAGAACAGGTAGGGCCGCGACCGCTGCCGGAGCAGCTCGACGATCTCGCGCCTGCCGCTCGTGTATCCCCCGCCACCGCCTCCGAGCGCCTTGCCGAGCGTCCCCGTGATGATGTCGATGCGCTCGGTCACGCCGTGGTGCTCGTGTGAGCCGCGGCCGTGCGCGCCCAGTACACCGACGGCGTGTGAGTCATCGACCATCACCATCGCGCCGAAGCGCTCGGCCAGGTCGCAGACCGCCGGCAGGTCGGCGATGTAGCCGTCCATCGAGAACACGCCGTCGGTCGCGATCACGATCCGTCGCGACCCCTCGGCCTCCTTCAACCGGAGCTCGAGCTCGTGCATGTCGTTGTTCGCGTAGCGGAGACGCTTCGCTTTGCACAGCCGGATCCCGTCGATGATGCTCGCGTGGTTCAGCGCGTCGGAGATCACCGCGTCCTCGTCGGTGAGCAGCGTCTCGAACAGCCCGCCGTTCGCGTCGAAGCACGACGGATACAGGATCGTCTCCTCGGTTCCCAGGAACGCCGTCAACGCGTCTTCAAGCTGCTTGTGCAGCTCGAGGGTGCCGCAGATGAATCGCACCGACGCAACGCCGAACCCCCACCGGTCGAGCGCCTCATGCGCCGCCTCGACCACCGAGGGATGGTTCGCGAGGCCGAGGTAGTCGTTCGCGCAGAGATTGATGACCTGGCCGGGGCGGCCCTCGATCGTGACATGCGGACCCTGCGCCGACGTGATCGCGCGCTCGGACTTGAACGTTCCCGCTTCGCGGATCGCATCCAGCTCGGCGTCGAGCTGACCGCGCACGTCGCCGATCACGGTTCCTCCCGCCAGTACAAGAGCACCTTGCCGGCGTTGCCCGACCGCATCGCTTCGAACGCCTCCTGGTAGGCCGTGTAATGGAACCGGTGCGTGATCACCGGCGACACGTCGAGGCCGCCCTGCAGCATCACGGTCATCATGTACCAGGTCTCGTACATCTCCCGGCCGAACACACCGGTGATGGTCAGCTGTTCGTGGATCACCGCGTTCCAATCGATCGCGAAGTCGGCGTCGGGCAGCCCGAGGAGCGCGATCTTCCCGCCGTGACACATGTTCGCGATCATGTCGTGCAGCGCGTCCGGGTTCCCGCTCATCTCTAGACCGACGTCGAACCCTTCCTTCATATCGAGCTCGCGCTGGACGTCGGCTACGCTGCTCGAACGCACGTCGACGGCGAGCGTCGCCCCGAGCCGCTTCGCGAGCTCCAACCGGAACGGGTTGACATCGGTCACGACCACATAGCGCGCGCCGGCGTGCTGTGCGACCGCGCAGGCCATGAGCCCGATCGGCCCCGCGCCGGTGATCAGCACGTCCTCGCCGAGCACCGGGAACGTCAGCGTCGAATGCACGGCGTTGCCGAACGGGTCGAAGATCGCCGCGACGTCGCGGTCGATCGCCGGGTCGTGGTGCCAGACGTTGGTCATCGGCAGCGCGATCAGCTCGGCGAACGCCCCGGGCCGGTCCACCCCGACGCTCGACGTATTGGCGCACAAGTGGCGCCGGCCTGCCAGGCAGTTCCTGCAGCGGCCGCAGACGACGTGTCCCTCCCCGCTCACGAGCTCGCCGGGATGGAAATCACTCACGTTCGAGCCGACCGAGACCACCTCGCCGACGAACTCATGGCCGATCACGAGGGGCGGCGTGACGGCGCCCTGCGCCCACTCGTTCCAGTCGAAGATGTGCAGGTCGGTGCCACAGATCCCTGTCCGATCGACGCGGATCAGCACGTCGTTGATGCCGATCTGCGGCTCGGGCACCTGGGTGAGCGTGAGCCCCGGGCCGGGCGCCTGCTTCGTCAGGGCATCCATCGCGTCAGTCTGCCACGCGCTCGAGACCGGGACCGCGCGAGCCCATTGCGCGAACACGCGTCTCGTACGAGCATCCAGGGAACGGACGGAGGGAGCTCGGGATGAAGCGTGCGGCCAGCTTGCGGATCAGTGGGGCGATCATCGTGTGCGGCGTGCTCCTTGCCGCGTGCTCAAGCTCATCAAGCACCACGACCAGCACCCCGCCCGCCGCGACGGAGACGTCGAGCACGAGTACGCCGCCGCCAAGCTCATCACAGCCCTCCGGTGGGGGCGGAAGCACCTCATCGACCGTGGACGGCAAATGGAACGGGTCGTACTCGCCGAACGGTGGCGGCTCCGGCGACTTCTCGGTGACGTTCACCCAGTCCGGATCGTCGTTGGACGGAACGCTCTCGATCGCCGTGTCGTGTCTGAACGGGGCCAAGGTCACCGGCAAGGTGACCGGCAACTCGATCCAGTTCGGGTCGGTGCAGGGTCAGTGCTCCGTCGACTACAAGGGCACCATCAACGGCGATCAGATGTCCGGCACGTACGGGCTCGGCGCGGGCACCGCCGGCACGTGGAAGGCGTCGAAGGCCTAGCCGGAGCAGGCCTCACCACGCAGGACTAGGGTTGACCCCGTGGCGGCGGCACCACGGCACTACGTACGACGCAGGGACGACATCGCGGCGGCCATCGTCGGCGCGGCGATCCTGGCGATCTGCATGCTCCTCGCGCGCAACGGCACGGTGGGCTCGGTCGAAGCGCGCGTTTTCCACGCGATCAACGGCCTGCCCGGCTGGCTCTCGCCCGTCATGACCAAGGCCCAGCTGCTCGGCATCCTCGCGATCGGCCCGATGGTCGCGGTCGTCGCGGCGATCTTCCGCCGGTGGCGCCTGGCTCTTGCCGCCGTCATCATCACCGCGGCCAAGCTCTTCGGTGAACGCCTGGTTTGGAAGTTCGTGCAACGGGAGAGACCCGGCATCACGATCCCCGATGCCATCATCCGCGGCGACACCGCCACCACCGGTCTCTCGTTCGTGTCGGGCCACGTCGTCCTTCTGGTCGGACTCGCCATGGTGTCGGAGCCCTACCTCAACGGGGCCTGGCGCTATGCCCCGTGGCTCGTAGTCGCGCTCGTGATCTTCGCCCGCGTGTACCTGGGCGCGCACGCGCCGCTGGACGTGGTGGGCGGCTTCGGGCTTGGCTTGATGCTCGGCGGTCTCACCAACCTGCTCCTCGGGGTTCCCGAGGAGGAAACGACGGCCACCGCGGAAGCGGCGACGGCCGAGGTCTGAGAGCATCCACCGATGCGAACGGCGCCCACGGAGCGACTCGACCCGCTGACGAACCACCGGCGGGCGTTGGTCTACTCCTTCTTGTTGCTCCTCGGGATGGTCTTGATCTTCATCGGGGTCGGCAAGCATCCCGGCCTGCCCGGGACGACCACGACGTGGGCCTGGATCGGGAGGTTCGACGCCCATGTCTACGACTGGGTCCAGAACCACCGATACTCGTTCGTGACCAACGTCTGCAAGGTGCTCAACTTCCTCGGCAGTGGCATCGTCACGATCCCGCTGCGGATCATCGTCGCGCTCTACCTCGCGTTCCGCCGTCGGTGGCGCTACTTCGCCGCGTGGGTGCTCACCTGGGCCGCCGCCGAGATCACGCTCCAGGTGGCGAAGGACTTCTTCCAGCGGACGCGGCCGCCGAACCCGATCGTCGTGACGAGCGGCTTCTCGTTCCCGTCGGGCCATGCGGTCGCGACCGCCTCGATCGCCGTCGCGCTCGTCCTGGCGCTCATGCACGCCGGCCCGGAGCGGCGGAAGTACGAGCTCCTCGCCGCGGCCGCGGCATTCGTGATGGCCTTGTCACGCGTCTACCTGAACGCGCACTGGTTCTCGGACACCGTTGCCGGCGTGTTACTCGGAACGGGCATCGCGCTCGGCGCCACGGCGCTGATCAGCGAGATCTTGCACCTGGCGGGCAAGGGTTCTGAAGTGGAGGCCGACCCCGTCGCACCCGTCTGATCGATCGGGCAAGGATCCCCGGAAGGAGGGCGGGTGGAACAGCGGGAGCACAGCAGGCTGGGGTTCAGGGCCACTCGGCGCCCGACAGGCGCGGCGCCGCCCCTGCCGAGATCGATCGGGTTCACGGGCTGGCTGTGGCTGCTCGTCACGTTCATCGTGGTCGGGCTCGCGAGCCTATGGCTGCATTTCTCGCTGAGCGCCCTGCACTGGGTCGACGGATTCATCACCGATGTCGTGGTGGACCTGCGGATGGGGTGGCTCGACGGCACCACACGATTCGTCAACACAACGGCGTCGACAGGCGGCGTCGCCATCCTCGCCGCCGGCGTGATCCTCGCCTCGATGTGGTTCCAGCGGTGGCGCCACGTCATCATCTGCTTGATCGGCATCGCGACGGTCGAGCTCGCGGCGGGCGGGTTCTACCTCCTGGCGTCCAGGCCACGTCCGTTCGGGGTCGTCCCGATCGCCGGCTGGGAGGGGTTCTCGTCGCCCTCGATGCCGATCGCCGGACTCGCCGCCGTCGGTACCAGCGCGATCTACATGCTGGTGGTGCCGGGCCGACAGCGGTACTACGCGAAATGGATCCTGGCCGCTGGGCTCGTCATCTCCAGCCTCGGGCGGGTCTATCTCGGCCTGGACCACGCCACCGACGACCTCTTCGGCGCGATGATCAGCGTCTCGATCCTCGTCGCCGCGTACCGGATGTTCGCACCCAACGAGGTCTTCCCGATCCGGTACGGCAAGCGCGGAAAGTCGGCACACCTCGACGTGACCGGGTCTCGCGGCGAGGCGATCAAGGCCGCCATGAAGGAACAGCTCGGCCTCACCATCACGAACATCAAGCCGGTCGGTCTCGAGGCGTCCGGCGGGTCGACGCCGCTGCGGATCACCGCGACCGACGAGAGCGGCAACCACGTCGCGTTGTTCGCGAAGCTCTATGCGAAGAGCCACGTGCGCGCTGATCGGTGGTACAAGCTCGGCCGGACGATGCTCTACGGCCGCCTCGAGGACGAGACGCCGTTCTCGACGGTCCGGCGGTTCGTCGAGTACGAGGACTACACGCTGCGCCTGCTCGGCGAGTACGGGTTCCAAACGCCCAAGGCGCTCGGCATCGTCGAGATCACGCCCGAGCGCGAGTACATGATCGCGATGGAGTTCTTCGAGGACGCCGTCGAGATCGGAGACGCCGAGGTCGACGACACGATCATCGACGAAGGACTCCAGCTGATCCGCGACATGTGGGACATCGGGCTCGCGCACCGCGACATCAAGCCGGCCAACCTGATGGTGCAGGACGGCCACCTGAAGCTGATCGACGTCTTCTTCGTGCAGGTGCGCCCGTCGGCATGGCGCCAGGCCGTCGACCTCGGGAACATGATGCTGGTCTTGGCGCTCCGCAGCGACGCCGACCACGTCTATGAGAAGGCGCTGGAGTACTTCACGCCCGACGACCTGGCCGAGGCGTTCGCCGCCACGCGGGGCGTCGCCAGCCCGACACAGCTGCGGAATTCGATGAAGCAGGACGGCCGAGACCTGTTGGCACGCTTCCGAGAGCTGGCGCCCGATCGGCAGCCGATCGCGATCCAGCGCTGGAGCTTCCGGCGGGTCTTCCTGATCGTCGCAGCGATCGCGGTGGTGTCGCTCTCCCTGTCGTTCGCGATCCCGCTGTTCTTCCCGACGCGTGGCGCCGTGCTCCCCGCCAACTGCGACGCCGAGCGGACGATGATCACGTTCGCACAGGCGGTGCCGAGCGCCACCAAGATCCCGTGTGCGACGACGCTGCCGGTCGGCTGGAACACGCCGGTCGCCCAGGTCGTGAACGACAAGGCGTGGTTCCAGGTCAACGTCGGCGACGGGACCACGCCGCCGATCGTGGTAACGCTGACGGCAGCCTGCCCGGCGCCGGTCACAGGCGACAAGCAGATCCCGATCGACGGTGGCTGCATCACACTCACCGGCGAACCCGTGGGCAACCAGCTCGGCGTGCCGGCGTTCACCCCGAACGGCGGGCTGACGACGATCGACCGCAGCACGCTGGTGGCGCTGGTCGACCAGGAGACGGACGAGACGCTCTGCGGGGTCAGCGCGCCGGCCTGCTAGCCGTTCGAGTGCTTCTTCGGAGGCGGTGGCGTCGCCTGGATCAGGTAGCCGGCCGCGAACGTCGTCGTGTAGTGGATCGGCCCGACGTGGTAGTGCACGTCGAACCCGCTCGTGCGATAGGTGCCCGGCTGCATCGGCTCGAGCACCACGACCACCCGCGTGCCGGCGCCGTTGTACTGGTGGCCCGGCAATCTGTAGCCCGCCATCGGCGTGCGGCACTCCTGCGGCACATCGTTGGGGAAGGCCGGCGCGAGCCGGTGGCAGCGAGGCGTGTCGACGAACAGCCAGGCGTCCTTGACGTGCACGCCCGGCGTCGCGTCTACCGGTTGGACCGAGTCGAGCACGACGCCGACCCGCGACGGGTTCGACAGGAACAGGAGCGGATACGCCACCGGGCTTCCGGCCTCGACCTCGAACGACGTGCTCACCCCGTTGGACCGCGCGTCGCCGGTTGACAGCGGCCCGCGCCACGGGAGCATGCCCAAGAAGTTGAACACCACCCCGGCGATCACGGCGACGGTCGCCACGACGGCCAGCGTGGTCAGCCAGCCGCGCCAATGATGACGCCGGGGCTCGAGCAGGCGTGGATCGATCGTGGATGGCGGCGACAACGGAGGCCGGGTGGTTGGGGAAGCCACGTGCCCAACGTAGTCGGGTGCCGCCGACGTTGTCGAGACGGCAGGTCGCGCCTCCGCGCCAACTGAACCTCGCACCCTCCTCGCGCGTGTCACCTCGTACGCCGGCCCATCGAGCGCCGGCCCAAAGGGAGGTGCTCCATGCGGCGATGGCTCGTGCTCACCGTGGGCGTGCTCACGGTCGCGGCGCTCAGCGGTCTCGGAAGCGGTCCGGCGGCCGCCCAGACCCCGGGCCCGAACGGTCGGATCCTGTTCGTCCAGGACACGAAGGATTGCGACGACTGCATCCTGAAGTCGATCGAACCCAACGGGACGGGCACCGTCATCTTGTCGGAAACCGGCGCCGGCAGCTACGCACCCGACGGGACGCGGATCGCCTCCGGCGCGATGACCGCGGACGGCCGGATCACG
>DASYOY010000177.1:0-3091 GCA_036007245.1 Actinomycetota bacterium
CGTGTCCGGCGACTCGTGCGGGAGCCCGAACCGCATCTCCCAGTCGCGGCGCGCGGGATCGGGCGACGGCGTGATCTGCGAACGCACCGGATACCAGCCGGTCGTGTCGAGCCACACCGTCACGACGTCGTCGGCGAAGAATGGACGCCAGGTTCCTCCCAGCTGCAGGAACGGGAACAGCGGTCCCGCGCGGGAGAACGGCATCTGTACGCGCACGGTGTCGTGTCCGCCGACGTTCTCTTCGCCCAGCACCTGCACGCCGTCCACGGAGCCGAGCGTCGCGAGCGGGACGACGAGGTCGGCCGGAACCGGCGCCGCCGCTGAGTAGCGCGCCTTGGTGATCGTCGTCGTCGACGAGCAGTCGATCGGCTGGAGCGTGCCGATGCACCCGGTCGGGCCCGAGAGGTACGTCGCTGGCATGTTCTCGACGTAGGTGAGGTTCGTCGGTGTCCACGCGTTCGACGGATAGACCGTGTCGTCGTGCACGTCGAGACGGAACCGCTGCGGCGCGAGGAAGGCGACGTCCATCGACAGCGTCCGCTCCGGCACGTCGGGCGCGAGTCCGCGCTCGGTGATCGTGTACGAGCCCTGGAACGCCTCGACCGACGGTGCGGCGCTCCGCACGCCGAGTTCGATCTCGCTCGCCCAGGCGGTTCGCGGATGCGCGTGCCACGGCCCACCCACCACCAGGCTTCCCACCAGGAGGCCGGCGATCGCTGCCGCGACCGCCGGCATCAACGCCCGCGGCCGGATCGGGCGCCGCGGTCGCCTGGGCAGTCGGACGGGCCGTGCCGATCCGACCGCTTCCATGATCCGGTCGGTCAGGTCCGGGACGTCCTCTGCCGCGCGGATCCGCACCGCGGCGCGCACCTGCACGGCACGGCGTTCGAACGCCGCGCAGTCGGCGCACGTCGCGAGGTGAGCGTCGACCGCGCCTCGCTCGGCCGATGACAGGTGCGCGCCGTCCATCGCGGCCGACATGAGCGGCTGCACCCGGCGGCAGTTCACTGCGCCTGCTCGTCGTCGACGGCGATCGCGGCGCAGAGCGCCCGGCGCGCACGGAACATCCGGCTCTTGACGGTCCCGACCGCGACGCCGAGGACGTCGGCGGCCTCCTGATAGCTGAGGCCGAAGACCTCGACGAGCAGGAACGCGTCGCGGTGCTCGGCCGACACCGCGGCGAGTGCCGCATCGAGCTCGGCGCGCGTCGACGCGTCGGGCGTGACGCGCGTCTCGCGTGCATCGTGCTCGGCAACCGTGCCGCGCTTGCGCAGAGCGTCCATCGAGCAGTTCCGCGCGATCGCGAACAGCCACGAGCCGAACCGTTGCCCGCCGCGGTACCCGTGGATGAACCGGAACGCGCGCAGGAACGTGTCCTGCGTGACGTCCTCGGCGAGCGTGCGGTCACGCGTCAGATGCCAGGCGAACCGGAAGACCTCGGCCTGATAGAGGCGGACGAGCTCCTCGAACGCGCGGAGATCGCCGGCCCGCGCCTGTTGCACCGTCCGTGGATCCGGGTCGCGCATCGGGGTGACCCCTCGCCTCCTTGGTCGCGACAGCGTAGCCCGGTCCCCGCCGCCGAGCCTTCCCCAACGGACCGCCGGGCCGGCCCGAAGGTTCCCCTGTGCGAGGCGGAACTTCGATCACCCCTCGGGGGTCGGTCGGAACAAGGCCAGCGTGGCCTGGAGCGAGGGAGGTGGCGCCATGCGTCTGCGTCGGGTGGTCGTGAGCGCGGTGGTGGCGGTTGCGGCGTTGGCACTGATCGGTGCCGTGCCGATCGCGGCCGAGGCGAGCGGCGGGGGCGGCTGCGGCCGAGCCGTTTCCGACGCCCGCGGCTCCACCGTCCGCATCCACAACTTCTGCTTCCTTCCGACGATCCTGCGGATCCGGCCCGGCCAGACCGTGGTCTTCGCCAACCACGACGGGTTCGCGCACGTGGTGCTCGGCGCCAACGGTGTGTGGGGTTCGTTCTCCCAGCTCCGCGCCCACCACGACGCGCGCTACCGCTTCACGCGGCCGGGCGTGTACCCCTACGTGTGCACGTTCCATCCCGGGATGGTCGGCGCGGTCGTGGTGGGTGGCGGCGCCGGTCACGGCGAGGCGGTCGCGACGGTGACTGCCGCAGGCCCCGTCGTGCCGATCGGCCCGGGCGCGACCGCACGCGTCGCGTCCTCAGGCGTCACCGCCGCGGTGCCGGTGCCGGTCGCCGCGCCGATGACGACCTCCGGCTGGCTGCCTCCGTGGGAGCTGGCCGCGCTCGCCGCCTTCGTCGTCGGTGTGGCGGCGTTCATCGCGCTCGAGCGCCGCCGTGCGGAGCGCGCCGCGCCGGCGCCGAGCGCTCCGTAGCATCGGCCGGGTGCACGCGCGATCGGGAGCCCTCGGCCGTCGGATCGTCGCCGTGGCGCTCGTCGCGGCCGCGGCGTGCACCACGGGCGGCGGTCAGCCGGCACCGTCTGTGTCCGAAGCGTCCGCTGGCGTTCAGGTGTCGCTGCAGCGGATCGCGACCGTCGAGCAGCCGCTCGCGATCGCGATCCGCACGGGCGATCCGGCGTTGTACGTCGCGGAAAGGACCGGGCGCGTGGTCGCCATCCGGAACGGCCACGTCGTCGCACGGCCGGTGCTCGATCTTTCGGACCAGGTTTCGCTCGGCGGCGAACAGGGCTTGCTCGGCCTGGCGTTCTCGCCCAACGGGCGATCCGTGTACGTCAACTACACCGACGTCAACGGCGACACGCGGATCGTCGGGTACGCGATGCACGGCAGCCGCGTCGTGCCGAACGCACGTCGACAGCTGTTGTTCGTCGACCAGCCATATGACAACCACAACGGTGGCGACCTCGTGTTCGGTCCCGACGGCGATCTGTACGTCGGTCTCGGCGATGGGGGCAGCGGCGGGGATCCGCAGGGCAACGGCCAGTCGCTCGGCACGCTGCTCGGCAAGATGCTCCGTATCGATCCGACGCCGCTGGGACCGCGGCCGTACCGAGTACCCGCGGACAACCCGTTCGTCGGCGACGCCGGCGCGCGGCCCGAGATCTGGGCATACGGCCTGCGCAATCCGTGGCGCTACTCGTTCGATCCCGCGACGGGC
>DASYOY010000178.1:0-18427 GCA_036007245.1 Actinomycetota bacterium
ACCGATGTTCCACTCCTCGATCACGATCGACGCGCCGCCCGAGGCGGTCTTCAACGAGCTCGCCCATGTGGAGCGCCATCCAGCCTGGGCCAATCCGAAGGCTGACATGACCATGGAGCAGGTGGCCGGCGACGGGCCCGGCTTAGACGCGAAGTACCGCTCGACGGGCATCTTCACCAAGTCGCGGGTCTCGGCCGATCTGACGATCACGGCCTACCAGCCGTCGACCGCGTTCACGATCCGGCTGATCCAGCACCAGGAGGGCAAGAAGGACGCCTGGTACCAGCACGTCTACACGCTGACGCCACAGGGGGCCGGCACGCTCGTGGAGAAGGAGACGGACGGCAGCATCAATCCGGTGGTCCGGGTGCTCGCCGGCCCCGCCATCAACAAGGACGCGATGACCTCGCTGACCAACCTCAAGCATCTGGTCGAGTCGGGCTGAGTACCCTGCGGGTCGTGATCGACCCGGGGATCGACGAGGGTGCATTGCGCGACGAGCGCCTCGCCCGTCTGCAGGCGGCGATGGGCGCGCACGGCCTCGAGGCGTGCCTGTTGTTCAGCGAACCGAACGTGCGCTACGCGACCGGCGCGATCACGATGCCGATCTGGTCGATGAGCACGTTCACGCGGTGTGCCGTCGTGCCCGCCGAGGGTGCGCCGGTCCTGTTCGAGCATCCGAACTCGGTGCACCGCGTCGAGGGCGTCGACGTGCGGCCGATGCATGCATGGGAGTTCTACGACGACGCGGTGTCGCACGCCGATCGGTTCGCCGGCGAGGCCGCTGCCGCGTTGCGCGAGCTCGGCGTCCGTGAGGGACCGGTCGCCGTCGACCGGCTGGGCACACCAGGATTCCTGGCGCTTCAGCGGGCGGGGCTGACGTTGGTCGATTCGTCGCCCACGACGCAGGAAGCGCGCGAGGTGAAGACCCCGCAGGAGCTCGCGCTGTTCCGCCTGAACGGGCCGCTGGTGGTCGAGGCGCTCGGGGAGTTCGAAGCGGCGCTTGCGTCCGGTGTGCGTGAGCGGGAGCTGTTCGCGGTGTACGCGGGAGGGGTGCTGAAGCGAGGCGCGGAGTATCTCGCGACCAACACCGTCTGCTCCGGGCCGAACACCAACCCGTGGCGTGCCGAGGCGACCGACCGTGTGCTCGTCGAAGGTGATCTCGTCTACATCGACACCGACACGGTGGGTCTCGGCGGGTGCTTCTTCTGCGTGTCGCGAACCTTCGTGTGCGGCGATGGCGCGCCGACGCCGCCGCAGCGCGCGACCTACGACGCGGCGTTCGAGTGGGTGCAGGGGATGACCGCACTCGTTCGGCCGGGTGTGACGTGCGCGGAGCTCGCGGCGGCCGCGCCGGTCGTGCCGGAGCGGTATCGGGCGCAGCGGTACGAGGTCATGGTCCACAGCGTGGGACTGGAAGAAGAGAGCCCGAGCGTCTGCCATCCGCAGGACGTACAGAGCAACCCCGACCGCGTGATCCAGCCGGGCATGGTGCTCGTGGTCGAGACCTACATGGGGGAGGTCGGCGCCGACCACGGCGTGAAGCTCGGCGACGTGGTGCTCGTGACCGAAGAGGGGGCGGAGGTGCTCGCTCCGTATCCCTACACGCGCAGCTTCGCGCCGGCTGGGTCGTAGGGGATCTCGGGTAGGACCCGCGCACCGCGCGCGATCCCGACCACGTAGACCGTCAGGTCGTCACCGGCGTCGAGCACGTCGGCGTCGACGTACGCGAGCGCCAAGCTCATCCCGACGTGATGCCCGAAGGCGCCCGACGTCACGAGCCCGACCAGCCGGTCGCCGACCCACACGCCGTCGTCCTGGGCGGCGTCGGCCTTCTCCGCGTCGACGCTGAGCAGGACGAGGCGTCGCGCTGAGGCCGCCTCCCGATCGCGCAGCGCCGCCTCGCGACCGACGAAGTCGCCCTTGTCGAAGGCGACGAACCGCTCGAGGCCCGCCTCGCGTGGCGTGTTCTCTTGCCGGAACTCGGCCGACCAGATGCCGTAGCCCTTCTCCAGGCGGAGCGAGTCGACGGCGCGGTCCCCGATCGGACGCAGGCTCGCGCTCGCGCCGGCGTCCTGCAGCTCCGACCACAGCGTGCGGTGCGCGTCCCGACGCACGACGATCTCGTACCCGAGTTCCCCGGTGAGCGAGATCCGCCCGACCACCGCGCGCGCGCGTCCGACCTCCATCTCGCGCACCCCGAGGAACGGGAACGCCTCGGTTGCGAGATCCTCGCGCGTCAGCTTTGCGACGATCTCCCGAGCGGCTGGACCCGACACCGAGAACCCCATGTGGTCCTCGGTGATGTTCTCGATCGTCACGCCGTCGCCCGGCGCGTGCTGGTGGAACCACCGCATGTGCCATGGCTGCAGGTAGTAGGAGCCGGTCAGCCAGAAGCGATCATCGTCGATCCGCGCGACGGTGAGGTCGCCCATCAACCGTCCCGCCGGGTTGAGCATCGGGGTCAGCCGGATCCGCCCGACCGACGGGATGCGGCCGGCGACCAGGCGATCGAGCCATGCCTGGGCGCCCGGCCCGCGCACCTCGTATCGGGCGTACTGCGCGATCTCGTACGCGCCCGCGGCCTCGCGCACGGCGGCGACCTCCTCCGCGACGATCGGCTCGGCGTTCGACCGGTCGAGCGTCTCGTTCTCGGCGAAGTCGGCGCTGGGCGCGAAGTACAACGGCACCTCGAGCCCGAAGTTCACGGTGAACCACGCGTTCGCCGCGAGGAAGTCCTCGTAGCAGGGCGTCGTCTTCAACGGCCGACCCGCGGAGAGCTCCTCGTTCGGGAACGCCATCACGAACCGCCGCGCGTAGAACTGCGCGGTCGTCGCCCGGAGATAGGCGTCCTCGCTCGCGAAGTCACCGAACCGCGCGACATCCATCCCGAACGCATCCACGCCGGGGTCGCCGTCGACGATCCAGTTGGCGAGCGCGAGCCCGACGCCCGCACCTTGCGAGAAGCCGGCCATGATCCCGCACGCCGCCCAATACCCGGGGATGCCGTCAACGGGACCGACGAGCGGGTTGCCGTCGGGCGTGAACGTGAACGCGCCGTTCACCCAGCGCTTGATCCCCGTCTCCTGCAGCACCGGGAAGCGGCGGAACCCGATCGAGAGCTCCGGCATGATCCGGTCGAGTTCCTCGGGGAAGAGCGTTCGACCGAAATCCCACGGCGCACCTTCGACCTCCCAGTGACGCGGGTTCTGCTCGTAGACGCCGAGCAGCACCCCGTTGCCTTCGCGCTGGAGGTAGGTGAACCCCTCGAGGTCGGTGACCGCGGCCATCAGCCCGTCGATCGCCGCGACCTCGGGAACGTCGTCGGTCACCAGATAGTGGTGCGGCATCGGCACCAGCGGATGATCGACGCCGACCATCCGGCCGATCCGGCGCGCCCACAGGCCGCCGGCGTTGATCACGTGCTCGCATTCGACCTGGCCTTGCTCCGTGTCGACCCGCCACGCGCCCGACGGCAAGCGTTCGAGCCCGAGCACGCGGTTGTGTTCGACGAGGTCGGCGCCGCGCTTCCGCGAGGCGGCCGCGTAGGCGCGCGTCGCGCCGTTCGGATCGAGGTTGCCCTCGTCCGGGTCGAACAGCGCGCCGTAGATCCCTTCGGGGTCGATGATCGGCACCATCTCGGCCGCCTGCTCGGCGGACACGATGTACGCGTCGTCGTGTCCCTGCGCGTACAGCCACGCGAGCTCTTGCTGCAGCCATTCCCACCGCTCGGGGGAGCCGGCGAGCTCGAGCCCCCCCGACATCTTGAGGCCGACGTCGACGCCACTCTCTTCCTGGATCTTGGGGTACATCGAGATCGTGTAGAGCTGCAGCGCGGCGACGCGCGTGTCGGCGTTGATCGCGTGGAAGCCGCCGGCTGCGTGCCAGGTCGAGCCCGCGGTGAGCTCTTCACGCTCGAGCAGGAGGGTGTCGGTCTTGCCACGGAGCGCGAGGTGGTACAGGACGGCGCAGCCGACGATGCCGCCGCCGATCACGACGATCTCGTACCGATCTTTCACGCGGGAACCGCCTTCGAGCAGGGAGAACGGGCGCGACGGAGTGTATGCGAGCCCGTCCGCGGCCCGGGTGACCCTCGGTCGCCTCTAGATCGCGTCTTGGCCCCGTCCCACGACTTCTGGAAGGATGCCCTCGATGGGGTGCCTGCTGATCTTGATGACCGGCTTCGCGCCCAGGCTGGCAGCGGTCCTGTATTGGATCTGGCGGCCCGGGCTCTGGGACCGTGCGTTCAGCGGCTCGTGGCTCTGGCCGGTGCTCGGCATCCTCTTCCTGCCGATCACGACGATCGTGTGGGTACTGGTCGCGACGAACGGCGTGTCGGGCTTCGACTTCCTCTGGCTCGGTCTCGCGGTCTTCCTCGACATCGGGGCGAACGGGCGGAACGCGGCCAAGCGCGACTGGAGCTCGAGCTAGCAACGGTCTCAGTTCGTCGGTGCGACGCCGATCGATCATGATTGAGCCATGGATCTGAACCGCCTCACGGTGCGGGCGCGAGGCGCTTTGGAAGGCGCCCACCAGCAGGCCGTCGCCCGCAACCATCAGCAGATCGAGCCGGTCCACGTGCTCTTCTCGCTTCTCGGCGACCCCGAGGGCATCGTCTATCCGGTGCTTCACGCGCTCGGCGTGCAGCCGAAGACGACCCGCGACCGCGCCGACGCCGAGCTCGATCGCATCCCGAAGGTCTACGCGCAAGGCGTCGAGCCGCGGTTCTCACCGGTCGCGACGCGGATGCTGACCGCCGCCGGCACCGAGGCCGAGTCGCTCACGGACGAGTACATCTCGACCGAACACCTGCTGCTCGCGATCGCGGCTGGCGGGGACGATCCGGCCGCGCGCATCCTGCAGGAGGCCGGCATCTCGCGCGACACGCTTCTGCAAGCGCTCGCGCAGGTCCGCGGCAGCCAGCGCGTCACGAACGAGAACCCGGAGGAGACGTTCCAGAGTCTGGAGAAGTACGGCCGCGATCTGACCGCCACCGCGCGCGCGGGCAAGCTCGACCCGGTGATCGGCCGCGACGAGGAGATCCGCCGTTCGATCCAGGTGCTGTCCAGGCGGACGAAGAACAACCCCGTGTTGATCGGGGAGCCCGGCGTTGGCAAGACCGCGATCGTCGAAGGGCTCGCGCAGCGGATCGTCGACGGAGACGTGCCGACCTCGTTGATGGACAAGCGGCTGATCGCGCTGGATCTCGGCGCGATGCTCGCCGGCGCGAAGTACCGCGGTGAGTTCGAGGAGCGCCTCAAGGCCGTGCTGAAGGAGATCGCCGACAGCGAGGGCGAGATCATCACGTTCATCGACGAGCTGCACACGATCGTCGGTGCCGGTGCAGCGGAGGGCGCGATGGACGCCGGCAACATGCTCAAGCCGATGCTCGCGCGCGGCGAGCTCCGCGCGATCGGCGCGACGACGCTCGACGAGTACCGCCAACACATCGAGAAGGACCCCGCGCTCGAGCGGCGGTTCCAGCCGGTGCTCGTCGAAGAGCCGAGCGTCGAGGACACGATCGCGATCCTGCGCGGTCTGAAGGAGCGCTACGAGGTGCACCACGGTGTGCGGATCCAAGATCCGGCGCTGGTTGCCGCCGCCGTCCTGTCCGACCGCTACGTCACCGGCCGATTCTTGCCCGACAAGGCGATCGACCTGATCGACGAGTCGGCGTCGCGCCTGCGGATCGAGATCGACTCGATGCCGGTCGAGATCGACGAGGTCGACCGGCGGATCCGCCAGCTCGAGATCGAGAAGGCGGCGCTCTCGAAGGAGACCGACGCGGCGTCGAAGGACCGCCTCGCGCGCATCGAGGAAGAGCTCGCCAACCTCGAAGAAGATCGCTCGTCGATGACGGCGCACTGGCAACAAGAGAAGGAGCGCATCGACAAGATCCGAGACCTGAAGATGCGGATCGAGGAGGCGCGCGCCGAGGCGGACCGCGCCGAGCGCGACGCCGACCTGCAGCGCGCCGCCGAGCTCCGGTACGGAACCCTGATCGACCTCGACAAGGAGCTCGAAACCGAGAACGCCGCGCTCGGGGAGCTGCAGCGCGATCGCAAGTTCCTCAACGAGGAGGTCACCGAGGAAGACGTCGCCGAGGTCGTGGCGCGCTGGACCGGCATCCCGGTCAGCAGGTTGATGGAGGGCGAGATGCAGAAGCTCGTCCACCTCGAGGACGCGCTGCACGAGCGGGTGGTGGACCAGATGGAGGCCGTCGAGGCGGTCGCCAACGCGATCCGCCGGTCGCGGGCCGGCCTATCCGACCCGAACCGACCGATCGGCTCGTTCCTGTTCCTCGGGCCGACCGGCGTCGGCAAGACCGAGCTCGCACGCGCGCTCGCCGACTACCTGTTCGACGACGAGCGCGCGGTTGTCCGCGTCGACATGAGCGAGTACCAGGAGCGGCACGCCGTCTCGCGGCTGGTCGGGGCGCCGCCCGGCTACGTCGGCTACGAGGAGGGCGGGCAGCTCACCGAGGCGATCCGCCGCCGCCCGTACAGCGTCGTGCTGCTCGACGAGATGGAGAAGGCGCACGGCGACGTGTTCAACATCCTGTTGCAACTGCTGGACGACGGCCGGCTCACCGACGGGCAAGGCCGCACGGTCGACTTCCGGAACACGATCGTGATCATGACCTCGAACCTCGGGTCCAGCGTGTTCGCCGACCCGTCGCTCGACCGCCAGAAGCAGAAGGACGCCGTGCTCGACGAAGTGCGTGCGTACTTCCGGCCGGAGTTCGTGAACCGGATCGACGAGATCGTCGTGTTCGAACCGCTCGGCCGCGACGAGATCGGCGCGATCGTCGAGATCCAGCTCGAGTTGTTGCGCAAGCGGCTCGCGGAACGCGACCTGACGCTCGAGCTCACCGACGCGGCGCGTGAGTACATCGCGAACAAGGGCTACGAGCCACAGTTCGGCGCGCGGCCGCTCAAGCGCGTGCTCCAACGCGAGATCCAAGACCCGCTCGCGCTCGAGCTTCTATCGGGCCGTGTGCGCGACGGCTCGACCGTGACAGTCGAACTCGTCGACGGCAACCTCGCGTTCACGAGCTAGCGGCTAGGAACGATCGAACCTTCCTTGTCGAGGCGATGTCGCCTCTTGGCTCGACGAGCCGGAGGGCGATGTTCGCCGCGTCGATCGCCTCCCGTTGCCGGTCCGCACCGAGCAACGCCCGCGCGAGGGACAGCGCGATCCGACTTCGGTAGAACACCCATCCCTCATCGACGCTTGCCAGCGTTGAACGCAGGAGCTCCGCGGCTTCCGTGTGTCGCCCCTGCGCTCGAAGAACCTCGCCCGGCCAGAACTGGAACCACGGCTCGTCGAGCGCGCCCATGGCTCGCAGGCGCTCGACCGTCGAGGCGGCTTCCTCCGCATGTCCCTGCTCGACCTGCGCCTCGACCAACAATCGGAGGTCTTCGATCAACCAGTGTCCGTTCGGGCTGATCCGCTCCAGGATCTCGATGCCTTCCTCGAGGAGGGCTTCGGCGATCCGCGGGTCACCACCGATGAGTTCCGCCGTGGTCGGACCGACGGTGCCGCTCGCTCCGAGCCACAACGACAGACCGAGCTCGCGGAACGTTGCCCGCGCGCGTTGGTAAACCTCACGGCCCTCCTCGATCCGGCCGCTCATCGAGAGAAGTTGACCCTCGGCGTTCACCCCGATGGCGGCTGACATGACCCGATCACCAGCGGTCCGGCGGTGGAAGTCCGCGACAGTGTCCATACCGTCTTTGACGGCAGGAGGTCCCGTGACCAGAAGCCCGCAGAGCATCTGGATGTTTTCGTCCAAGCCCTTCTGGTCGCCCGCCCGCACCGCCAGGTCGAACGCTCGCTGCGTGAAGTCGTGTTGCTCCGCGTACGTCGAGCCCCAGATGCCGAGGATGCTCCAGGCCCGCTGCTGCGCGATCAGGTTCCCAGCAGCTTCAGCTTCGGGGATCAGCTGCTTGGCGCGCTCGATCGATCGCTTGGCCTCCTCGGTCCGTCCCGACCATGCCTCCGTCTCGAATCGGAAGAGCAGGACGTCCCCAACCACGCCGAGCTCGCCACGTTCCGTGGCTCGATCGATCGCCTCCTCGTACACACGGATGGCTTCGTCGGCTCGACCGATCTCCATCAGGGCGTTCCCGAACTCGGGCAGCATCGAGAGGCGATCGGGGTCGTCTGAGGAGGTCAGGTCCGTTGCCATGCCGTACAGACTTGCGGCGGCCGGCATGTCGCCACGAGCCACCGCGCGGCTCCCGCCGGCCGCCAATCGCGACGCGGCCTCTCGGCGGAGCGCGACCACCCGATCGGGGTCCTCGCCGATGTCGGCGAGCGCGCGTGCCGCGCGAGCCAGGTGGTCGCCGGCGAGCTCGTCGAATGTGGCCGCGGACCCGAGCCGTTCCGCCACAGCTTCGTGGAGCTCCGCCCGCCGCCCTTTCGGCAACATCTCGTATGCGGCCTGCAGGATCAGCACGTGCCGGAAGCGGAACACCTCGCCGTCGGGTGTTCGTTCCGGACGCACGAGGTCCTTGCGCACGAGTTCTCGAAGAACGCGGTCGACCTGCGACTCGTCTTCGTGGAGCAGGCCGGCAACCTCGGCGGGGTCGAAGGTCCTGCCGATGACGGATGCGACGCCGATCACGCTGCGTTGGTTCGGGGGAAGGCGATCGAGGCGCGCTGCGAGCAGCGCGTGCACCGACGTCGGGAGGGCGACACCGCCAAGGTCGCCGACGAGCGACCAGGTGTCGCCGGCGCGCCGGAGGAGGCCCTCATCGATCAGCATCGCGAGCAACTGCTCGACGAACAGAGGATTGCCTTCCGCCGCCGCGGCGATCCGCTGCTTGGCGTCGTCATCGAGCGTCGGGTGGTTGATGAGGTTCTCGATCAGCACGTCGACATCTGCTCTGGCGAGCGGGCGGAGCGACAGCGTCGTGGCGCCCGGCCGCCCGCCCCAGCCTTCGCGCCGCTCGTAGATGTCGGGCCGAGTGGTGCACACGATCAGCAGCGGCGAATCGCGCAACCAGTCCACGAGTCCGTCCAGGAGGTCGAGCAGTGTGGGTTCGGCCCAGTGCACGTCCTCGACGAGCAAGACGGTCGGCTGTTCCGCGGCCATCTCCTCCAGAAGCCGCCGAACCGACCAGAACGCTTCGCCCTCGGCGAGAGTCGCGCTGCCCACGCCCAGGATGTCCGCGAGGGCGTCCACGATCCGGTCACCGTCGCCGGCTCCTTCGACGAGAGCGCGCAGCGCCGCCTTCGCGGTTGCCGGCGCTGCGTCGTCTGCGATCCTTGCCTCGGCGCGGACGGCCTCCGCGATCGGCCAATACGTGATGCCTTCACCGAAGGAAAGGCATCGGCCGATCAAGATGTGTCCGTTCGCGCCGACCGTTCGCACGAACTCATCGGCAAGTCTGGTCTTGCCGATGCCGGCTTCGCCGGAAACCGTGACGAGCCGGCACGCACGCTCGTCTCGTGCCTGGTCGAAAGCACGAACGAGGTCCGCAAGCTCGATGTCACGTCCGACGAGCTCGGAATCGAGATGCCGCGCAACCCCGCGGACCCCGTGTTCGACGCGGGTCACCTTGAAGGCTCTTTCGTCGATGGCCGACGTCTCGACCGCGTCCCGAACCAGGGCAAGCGTGGCGCCATCGATGACAACGCCCGATCTGCCCGCGGCGGCGGCGAGCCGCCTCGCGTCGCGTGCGACATCAGCCGGGATCTCTTCGGTCGGCGCCGACACGATCTCTCCTGTATGCACGCCGACGCCGAGCTGGACATCGAAACCGTCGACACCCGGCGGTTGTGCGACGAGATCGTCGGCCGCCGTGGTCGCGCGGACCGCGTCATCTTCGTGCACCGTCGGGTGTCCGAACACGGCGACGACATCCGCGTCATCGAGGGCGAGCACCGTCGCGCCTCGGGCGGCGAGCGCCGCACGCACGCGCTCCGTCACCTTCGGAGCCGTCGCCGCGATCGCCTCGGGGTCGGCGGAGGAACCGTCTGCGCGGCCGATCGACAGGTCGACGGCGAGAACGCTCACGATCTTGCGCGTCGGTTCACTCGGTGCCGGCGACTCGGGCGGGGATCCCGCACGGGTGGTGACATCGGGTGTGAGGTCGAGCGACGCGTCTGATGCGAGGATCGCACTCGCGAGCTCGACGAGCCGGGCGCCGGGGTCGAGGCCGTACTCCTCACCGAGCAGCGTCCGTCCGTCATGGAACACCTCCACGGCCTCCGGCTGGCGGCCGCTGCGATACAACGCGAGCATCAGGTCGGCGCGGAGCCGTTCGCGGGCCGGGTGCTCGTCGACCAGCGCTCGGAGCTCGGCCACGAGCTCTGCGTGGCGTCCGAGGACGAGGTCCGCATCGAGTCGGTCCTCGATCGTGGCGAGACGGAGCTCTTCGAGGCGCTCGATCTCGCCGCGCGCGAAGTCGTCGTAGGTGAAATCGGCTAGAGCGGTGCCGCGCCACACGTCGAGCGCCTCCGTGAGAAGCGCCGACGCGCGCGTCGGCTCGTCCTGGTCGAGGGCGGCGCGTCCACGACCCCGCAGCCCTTCGAAACGATGCAGGTCAACCATGGTTTCGGGGACGTCGAGCGAGTAGCCCGGGTCTCTTCGAACGACGATCGCCGAGCCGTCGGTGGCACCCAGCGCCTTCCGCAGGTCCGAGACGTACACCTGCACGCTGTGGTCGGCCGTCTTCGGCGGGTCGTTTCCCCAAACGGCCTCGATCAGCTCGTCGATCGCCACGATCTGGCGGCGTCGCAGGATGAGCACGGCGAGGAGCGCCCGAGGCTTCCGCCCGCCGAGCGAGATCTGCCGATCACCCTCGACGACCTCGAGGGGCCCGAGGATCTTGAACTCCATCCGCTCTCCCCTGGAACCGTTCGGACGCTAGCACGGGTGGTCGTCGGCGCGGTCGCCGCGGCCCCTTTGAGCGTTCCTTGAGCGCTCAGGAGGGGCCGTTGAGGGCCTGGGCGCACTCTCCGGTGGTCGGGCGCAGGGAGCGCCCCAGACGGAAGGAGCGGAGATGGACACCACGCAGGTCACGCAGGTGCCGGGTAGCTACGTCTCGCCGTCGCGGCGCTGGTTGGTCGCCCTCATCGCCGCGCTGGCCCTTGCGGGCGGGATCGCGGTGGGCCGGGCGACAGCGGCCGAGCCCGCGACGACGACGACGCCGGCCTTCGCCGCCGTGTCGGTCGCGCCGGGGCATACGCAACCGGCAACGACGATCCACCGGATCGAGATGCGACCCACCTCTGACAACGGGGGGTGACAGAACGGGCACACGCGATCAGTGTCGGCGGGGAGGACCGAGCCCCGCCGATACTTCTTTGTGTCGTTGAGCACATCCGTCTTTGTGTCGTTGAGCACATCTGGCGAACTGGTCGGTAGCTCGGCGCGTAGAACACGGTCGAACGCTCATCCGGAGCGTTCGTCGAAAGGGAGGGACATCGATGGCATCGTTCCCGGGCATCCAGCATGTGGCGATCACGGTTCGCGACTTGTCGGTCAGCGTGCCGTGGTACGAGGCGCTGCTCGACGCGAAGCCGGCGCTCGACGAGGACACCGATCCTGGCTTCCATCACACCGTGTATCTCGTCGGTGACGAGGGTCAGCTCTTCGGGCTGCACCAGCACACGACGCCGGCGCCGGAGGGCGGCTTCAGCGAGTTCCGGCCCGGGCTCGACCACATCTCGTTCGGCGTCGCCGATCGCAGCGAGCTCGAGAAGTGGGCGAGCCGGCTCGACGAGCTCGGCATCGAGCACGGTGAGATCGAGGACGCGAGCTACGGCTCGGACTTGAGCTTCCGCGACCCGGACGGTATCGCCCTCGAGTTCTTCTGCGCGCCTGCAGCTTGAGTCGCCTGGAACAGCGCGACCCAATCGAAGACGTCGAGGTCAGTCGGGCGCGCACCCGGCGACAACCCCCGGTCACGCAGGCATCTGGTGACGGCGCGCGCCGGCACCGCCTCGGTGAGTGATCGTGCAACGGGGAGGTTCGCCTTCCGGAATGAACGCCCGAGGAGCGCCCGATACACCGATCGTTGATCCACACGAAGGAGTGGTTGGAGCCGCGGGCGGACCGCGAGGAACCCGGCGTCGACGGACGGCCGCGGGTCGAACGCCGAAGCGGGCAGATGCCTGATCAGGTTGAACGTCCACCACGGCTGCCAGCCGAGCGAGACGAGGTTGGTCGGACGAGGCGACGATCGCTTGCGAGCGACGTTCCACTCAACGAGCACGTCCACGGCGGTGAGCTCGAGCGCTCGATCGTCGAGGAGCCGCCGCAGGATCGGCGTCGTCGAGCCGAACGGCACGTTGCCGACAACGCGGAACGGCGCCGACGGGAGCGCGACCCGAAGGGCGTCACCGACCAGGACCTCAACGTTCGCGGTCGAACGGAACCGAGCTCCCAGCTGGGCGGCGAATCGCTCCTCGATCTCGACCGCAACGACGTGTCCAGCGCGGCGAGCGAGCGGAGCCGTCAGACGGCCGAGCCCTGGTCCGATCTCGAGCACGAGCTCGTCGGTGCGGATGCCGGCCTGGCCGACGAGCTCCGAAGCGATCGCGTCGCTACGAAGGAGATGTTGTCCGCGAGCAGGCTCCCTGCTCGCGCGCCGGCGCGCGTCTGGCGCGCCCACGGACCCTCACCGTGATGATGCCCATGCGATCCTCCTGATGACCGTCCCGACCCTACACGCTCGGGATCCGAGATCCGCCCCGGCATCTGCTGCGAACCGGGGCCGATGGCAGTGGTCGCCGCGGTGGAGGGATTCGATCTCGACCGGTATCTGCGCGTGTCGAAGCGGGTCGATCTGTCGAACGTTGAGTTGGGCCTGATCCACAAGACACCCTTGGCCGAGGACGACGCTCGGTGCCTGACCTACATGATGGACATCGAGACCCATACCGCGGTGTTCCTCCGAGATCTGCTCGCGACCCGCGCTGGGTTCGACCCCGACGTGACGGCGTTCCTGTCGTGCTGGGCCTATGAAGAGGTATGGCACGGCGAGGCGTTCAGTCGGTTCCTCGGTGAAGCGGGATACAAGCTCGGGCCCGACCATGAGGCTGTGCGTGCCGACGACGCGTATCCGACGCGGCAGGCGCGGAACGAGTTGATCCGGCGCGCGATGGGGCGTAAAGGCTACGCGTCGCATGTCGCCACGCTGGTGGGATCGGCGCTGTTCAAGGACTTCGTCGCGATCCACATGACCTGGGGTGCCGCGAATGAGCTAACCACGCTGTCCGCCTACCACCGGTTGATCGCGAAGACGGAGCACCCGCAGCTGGTCCAGATGATGCAGGCGATCATCAAGGACGAACGGCGGCATTTCGCCTTCTACCGAGCCCAAGCAAGGCTGCGGCTCCAGACCGCGACCGCCCGCAGGATCACCCGGTGGTCGATGAAGCATCTCTGGGCGCCCGTCGGAACCGGGGTTCGTCCGCAGTCCGAGACGGACCACGTGGCCACCTATCTGTTCGGTGGCGCCGACGGCCGGCGCACCCTCGATGACATGCAGACCACGATGTCCGAGCTGCCGGGCCTCGGGGGAACCACCTTCTTCTTCGATGCGGTCGAGGCGGCCGAAGCGCGCTCGGTCGTGGAGCGCCGACCTCTCAGAGATGCGGGAAGGTCGCGAGGCGGGACCAGCTCTCGCCGCCGTCTTGGGTCCGGTTGAGGACCTCACCGAACGGGCGGGCTTCGATCACGAACCCGAGCTCGTCGTCCACGCGCCACGGACCCGAGCCGAACGCAACCTCAGGCGCTTGAAAGCCAAGTCGTGGGATCCAGCTCAGCCCTCCGTCGCTCGTCTCGTAGAACGTCCCGCGGTATTCGGTCAACCAGCCCGATCCGTCTGGCAGGAACGAGATCCCGGTGAGATACCCGTTCGCACCGAGGCCACCGGTGCACTCCTTCGATGGGTCCTTGTCGGGTCGACATCGCGCACGTACCTCCCAGGAAGCGCCACCGTCGTTCGTCTCGTAGATCTCCTTCGGCTGGTTGCCGGCGCCGGGTTCTCCCGCGCACGCGAGCCAGCCTCGTCCGCCGCCGTTCGCCGGGAAGGAGATGTCGACCACCGAGGGTTCGCAGGGATCCGGCACTCGACGGACTCCGGCGGCGGAGAGTCGCACCAGCTGTTCGCCGCCGCCTTTCACGGCCCAACCGTCCGTCGCTGTGATGAACGCCGGCTGGGACAGCCCTTTCGAGCCTGGGAGCACGGCCCAGGACGCACCTTGGTCGCGTGACACGACGATCTTCGGGGATCGGGCGCCCACCGTCGCGAACGCCGCTCCGTCCGGAGCCACGGAGACCTCTCTGGCAGGTGACGGAACCTTCAGCGACACATGCCAAGACGACCCACCGTCATGCGTCACCGCGATGGCGCCATCTGACTGGCCGCTGTTCTTGTACCGATAGACCCACCCGGCGAGGAGGCCGTCGTCTTCGTTCCAGAACGCAACCGATTCGGGAACGAAGCCCGGCGCGACGGGGTTGCCCGGATCCACGATCGGTGTCGGGCTGCGTTTCGGCTTCGGGGTCGGCTTGGGCGTCGGAGAGCGGACCGGGGGAGGCGAGCTCGGGGCAATCGCATTCGTGGCGTGCGGCGACGCCTCGGTCTGTATTGCCTCAGAGGGGGACCCGATGCACGCGGTCGTCAGAGACCCGAACACGGCGACCAGCAGCACGGATGCGCAGGTCGCAGCGCGCGCATGAGCGCGACCTCGTTCCAACATCGCCGCTCCTACTACCCGGCCACGGGTGAGCAGGCAGCATATGTCGGAGCAACCCGTGCCGGATCTGTCGGAACCGCGTCAGACCCTTCGTCTCACTTGGCGGATGGTCCGGAACAGGCCGGGCCACGCGAAGGGAGGCACGGATGGCCAAGTACCTCTTGCTGTACGCCGGGGGCGGCATGCCCGAGAGCGATGCCGAGCGTGAGGCGGTCATGAAGGCCTGGGACGGCTGGTTCGGGGAGATCGGGAAGGGCGTCGTCGACGGCGGCAATCCGACCTCGGGCTCGAACAAGGTCTCGGCCGACGGCTCGATCACCTCGGGCGCGGGCGACGTGACCGGCTACTCGATCATCGAGGCAGACTCGCTGGCAGCGGCGACGGACCTCGCGAAGGGGTGCCCCGTACTGCAGGGCGGCGCCTCGGTCTCCGTCTACGAGACGTTCGAGGCGATGTAGCCAGCGCGACGGGCGCGTCCGCGGCTAGTTCGCGGGCGCGCCCAACCGCGCCGCAACTCGGTCAGCGACGACGTTCGAGTCTTCGCCGGCGCCCCACAGGGTCGAGGACTTCCGCTTCCGCAGGAAGTGCACCCCCATGAAGAACAGCCCGTCCACGACCGCGCTCTCACCGTCGGTTTGGATCGGGAACCCCATCTCGTCGAACGCATCGGTCCACGGCATCCACGCGGTGTAGTTCGGCCGGAACCCGCCGGTGCACAGAACGGACGTGAACCGATCCACCGGGATGCTCGTCGCCGGATCGCAGACGAACGGCTCGAGCGTGGGCAGCTCGACATCGAGCCCACGGTCGGCGATCAGCTTCCCGATCGCGCCCATCATCATGCCGAACCGTTCGTCGCCCCACGCGACGCTCGCGGCGAGATCGTCAGCGAAGCGGATCTCGCCGTGCTCCGCTCCTTCGAAGTGTCCGACCAACTCGACGCCTTGCGCCTGGAGCGTGCGGTAGCCGAGGTCGTGCCCGCCGCCGCGGCCGGTCGCGATCGGATTCGCGCCGAGGCGCGCGGGCGGACCGCCGGCCATCTCCAGCGTCTGCTCGTGGAAGCCGATCTCGGCGAGCCACCACAGCGAGTCGTGCCCACCGAACCGGCGGACCACCGTTGGTGACTTGCCGCACGCGAGCACGACGTCGCGGCCGGCTTCACGGAGTTCCTCCGCAAGCTGCGCCCCGGTCTGGCCGCTTCCGATGATCAGCACGCCTCCGTCCGGCAGTTCGGCGGGCGACCGGTAGGTAGCAACGGTGCGGACCTCGAGCGCGTCGGCGAGCGACATCAGCCGCGCGGGCGCATACGGGCGCTGGAACGCGCCGGTCGCGGCGACGATCACCTTGGTCGCGACCGGTCCGTCCGATGTTTGGAGCACGAAGCCGTCGTCTTCCTTCGCGATGCTCGTCACGTCGACACCGGCGCGAATGGGTGCGCCTTCGGCGTACCGCTCGAGGAAGTCGACGATCTCGTCGCGCAGCAGGAAGCCCTCGGGATCGTCGCCCTCGTACCCCTGATCCGTGAGGTTCGTCAGGAAGTTCGGCGTGACCAGGCAGAAGCTCTCCCACCGCGCGCGCCAGCTGGCCGCGACCTGATCGCGCTCGAGCACCGCGTGCTCGATCCCGCGGTTGGTCAGCGCTCGGCTCATCGAGAGTCCTGCGTGACCCGCTCCGACGATCACGGCATCTATCGAACGCATCGCTCTAGCTCCTCACTCGCTCTCCATCGGGATCGAACAGTGTCGTCGGCGCGATCCGGCCGTGAAGCGTCCGATCGAAGTACCGGACGTCGACCTCCGTGCCTTCCGGGAGGCCGCGGGGGAGCCAAGCGTAGGCGATGCTCCGCTCGACCGTCGGTCCCCAGCCTGCGCTCGTGACGAACCCGACCGACTCGCCGTCGACCTCGACCGGTTCGGCGCCCATCGCCACCTGCTCGTCGTCGAGTGCGATCGTCCGGAGGGTTCGCGCGGCGGGTGGTCGTGCCTCGAGCGCGCCGGCGCCGATGAAGTCTCTGTCGGTTGTCCGCAGGGTGAAGGCGACGCCGGACTCCTCGGGTGCGTCGCCGCGCGTGATGTCGGTGCCCCAGGCGCGGTATCCCTTCTCGAGCCGAAGGGTTCCGAGCGCGGCGCGGCCCGCTGCGACGAGACCGTGCGCGGCTCCGGCGTTCCACAGGGCGTCCCAGAGCACCGGGCCGTTGGACGCATCGCACGCGAGCTCCCATCCGAGCTCGCCCGCGTAGGAGATCCGGACCGAGTCGACGTCGAGGCCGGCGACGCTGATCGCACGCGCCGTGAGATACGGGAACGCCTCGTTCGAGAGGTCGGCGTCGGTGATCGGTTGCAGGATGTCGCGGGCGGCGGGGCCGGAGAGCGCGAGGTTCGCACGTGCGTCGGTGACCGGGGTGATCTCGACGTCGGGCTTCGCATGCCGGCGGAGCCACGCGAGGTCGCGCGGCGAGTTCCCCGCCAGCACGAACCGCTCGTCGTCGAACCGACTGACCGTCACGTCGGACACGATCCCGCCGTGCTCATCGAGCATGACGGAGTACGCGACGGCCCCCGTCGGCCGGTCGACGCGGCCGGCAACGACCCGGCGCATGAGACCCTCCGCGCCGGCGCCGCGGATCTCGATGCGTGTGAGCGGCGTCATGTCGAACAAGCCGGCGCGGTCACGGACCGCGAGGTGCTCGGCGACGGCGATCGGCGACCAGTGGCGTGCGGACCAGGGATCGCGCTTCGGTACGCCGTTCACCAGGCGCGCGTTGGCCCCGTACCACTGCGGCCGCTCCCACGTCGCGATGTCGACGAATGCGGCCTCGAGCGCTCGCTGCCGATCGGCCACCACACTGAAGCGCAGGCCGCGTGCCGACGCGTGTGGCTCCCCGGGATGGTGCGCGAGGTAGACGTCCGTGTATTGATCCGATGCGCGAGCCTCGAAGAACGCGGGCTCGAGCTCGGGCTCGTCGAACCGGCCCAGATCAGCAGGCGTGACGTCGATCGCGGGGTCTCGCTCACACAGCAGGTCCGCGACGATCTGCGCAACGCCGACGGAGTGCGTCACCCAGACCGACTCCGCGACCCAGAAGCCGCGCAGGCCGGGGTGTTCGCCGATCAGTGGGTAGCCGTCCGGCGTGAACCCGAAGACGCCGTTGAACCGGCGCTCGAACCGCGCCCCGCGGAGCGCGGGCATGAACGCGCACGTCAGCTCCCATGCCTCGGCGAAGTCCTCCGGCGTGAACCCGAACGCCAGACTTTGATGCTCGTTCCGCGCGTGCACGTCGAGCGTCGTGGACGGCACCGGGAGCACGCGATGGTGGAACGACCCGACGCCGACCCGGTCACCGTGGTCGCGGTAGTAGATGCCGATGTCGTGATGCCGGATGATCGGCCGCGTCGCTTCCTGTCCGGCGGCGTCGGCGAGCTCGTCGATCGGCGACGTCACCGCGTATTGGTGTTCGGTCGGCATCATCGGCAGCGTCAGCCCGACGGTCTCGGCGATCGCGGGTCCCCAGACGCCCGCGCAACAGACCACGACGTCGGCGTCGATCACATCGCCGGTGGTCGTTCGCACCCCGCGGACGGTCCCGCGGTCGGTGATGATCTCGGAGATCGCCGTCTCGCCGACGAAGCGCGCGCCGCCTTCGGCGGCGCGCCCGGCTTGGGCCTCCACCGCTCGCAGGGCAGCCGCGAGTCCTTCGCCGTCGGTGGCG
>DASYOY010000179.1:0-9180 GCA_036007245.1 Actinomycetota bacterium
CGGGGAGACCGGGGATCCGGCGATGAAGCCCGGCACCTCGATGATGCTCACGATCGACATGGCCCAAGGCCACTACGCGATCGTGTGCAACCTGAACGGGCACTACGCCGCGGGGATGCACCAGGACTTCTGGGTGACGCCTGGAGGAGCGACGCTCGTCTGACGCGATCGTTGCGGGCGCGACGAGCATCACGGCCAGCGCTCGCATGCGCCGCATCGATCAGCCCTCCCCATCGGCGATCCCCGGGCGCCGGCGTCCGGCACGCATCCTACGGACCGGCTGGACGCAGCAGTGAGCAACAGGCATCACGTTGCGGGCGAAAGGCTCCCCGGTTGCTGGACCGCCGCGGTCGCCGAGGCCGGGCTCGCGGTTTGGAACGAGAACGTCAGGTTCACCGTCGAGCCCACAGTGAGCGGCTGCGGAAGGTGCGACAGCTCGATGCGTGCGCCCCGTGGTCCGAACAGTACGACCTTCTGCGATGGCATCGCGATCGATGTCGCCGGCTTCGTGGCTCCGGGCTCGAACAACGTCGCCGTCCCGCCGCAGCTGCACGAGACCGACACGAGCGCATCCTTGGCGTCCGACGCGTTGTGCAGGTCCGCGACCACCTGTGCGATGCCGCTGACGCCCGATGGCGCCTCGACGCTCGCCGCGAAGATGTGGACGTCCGACACGTCCGCGATCGCGGATGACGTGTCGGACGTGGCCGAACCGCCGCATGCGACCGCGGTGAGAGCGAGCGCGATCACCGCGCCGAGGCGCCGTTTCATCGGGCGGTGCTCGCTCGAGGCACGACGGTCGTCCCGATCACCTCTTCACACGGCGCGGCGCGCGCGCCGTCGATGAGGTCCAGGAGCATCTGCGCCGCACGCCGGCCGATCTCGGGGTAGTTCCACTCGAGGGTCGTGACGGGAGGTTCCGTGGTGGTGATGCGCCCTGCGTCCCGCGTGGTGGCGAGCAGGATGTCACCGGGCACGCGCAGTCCGCGATCTTTGAGTTGCTCGAGTGCGGACACGCCTGCGAGCTCGATCGGCACGAACAGCGCGTCGGGCCGGGGCCGTCGCGCCAAGATCCGATCGAGCCCCTCGTCGTAGGCAGCGTTCGGATCGTTGATCAGATCGGCATCGTCGAGCACCTCGAGCGCCGAGGGGCGTCCGGTCGAGGCCGACCATCGCCGGTAGGCCTCGACGCAATCGCGAGCGAACCCGTTGATCGGGGGCGGCGCCAGCATGGCGACCGTGTCGCCGCCGGCGTCGACCAGATGGTCCAGCATCCGCGTCACGCCGCCGAGATCGTCGGAGCGAACGACCGCGTCCCGCTCGCCACCGGCGGGGTCGGCCGACACCGTGACGAACGGGAGCCCGCGGCGGCGCAGATCGGGCAGGGCGGGCTCGCCGGTCACCGGCTCGATCACGATCACGCCGTCGAGCGGCACGCGGTCCCAGACGAACCAGTCCGCCGCCGGCGGCGAGACCACCAATGCGTTATCGCGGCCGACGGCGACTCCGGTCGCCGCGGCGATCAACTCGGAGAAGAACGCGAACTCGTTGAACTCGATCTTCAGGCCGGCCGGCAACGACGGCATCGCGGCGATCAATCCGGTGCGCCCCGACACGAGCGAGCGCGCGGCGGGGTTCGGGCGGTAGCCGAGCCGGTCGGCGACCTCCCGGACGCGCTCGCGTGTCTCGGGGTTCAGCCGGCCTTTGCCGTTGAGCGCGTGGGAGACCGTCGTGACCGAAACGCCCGCCTCGCGGGCGACGTCTCGGATGCTGACCCGGGCGACCATCCGGGGATGCTAGCGCCGGGTTGCCCGAAGAGGCCAGGACCGGTCACAAGAGGCTAGGCCGCGACCTCGATGCCGAGGAGCGCCTGCGCCCGGCTGACTGCCTCAGGCGCGTCGGGCGCGAACCCATCGGCACCGATCTCGTCTGCCCATTCCTGGGTGACCGGCGCCCCCCCGACCATCACCTTGATCGAGTCGAACAGGCCTTCCTTCTTGAGGGCCTCGATCACGACCTTCTGCTGGGGGACCGTCGTCGTCAGAAGCGCGGACATCCCGAGGATGTCCGGGGACATCTCGCGCACAGCGGTGAGGATCTTGTCGAGCGGGGTGTCCTTGCCCAGGTCGGTGACCTCGAACCCGGCGGTCTTCAGCATCGCGCCGACCATGTTCTTGCCGAGGTCGTGGAGGTCGCCCTTCACCGTGCAGAGGATCACGCGGCCGGCCACGATCTTCTCGCCGCCGGATGCGAGCAGCGCCGGCTCGACCATTTCGTTGCACATCTTGAACAACGTCGCCGAGGCCACGACCTCCGGAAGGAAGACCTCACCGCGGGTCCACATCGCGCCGAGGGTGAACATCGCGGTCGCCATGGCGTCCTGCAGGATGATCACCGGGTCGATGTTCTCGTCCAGGAGCGCTTGGGTCGCCTCGAGGCCCTCTTCCTTCTTCGCACCGATCAGGGCCTGGCGGAGCTTCTCCATCTGCTCTTCGGACATCTCGCGTTCCTCTCGGTCGGTGCGGGGTCTCCGGAGGTATCGACCGGAGTCCGCAAAGTTTGAATCGCCGTTCAATATAGCCCCTTGCTGGTCAAGGGGGTAGTCGGCCGGCTCAGGCGGCCTCCACGTGCTCCTTCTCGAACCGCTCCACGATGCTCCGGATCTCCTCCGCCGCACCGTCGGGCAGCGGGTAGGCGGTGTGGGTCTCCAAGATCTCCTTGGCCTGCGCGATGGCCTTCGCCTTGGGCTCGGGACGCCCGTTGGCCTCCCAGTCCTCCCAGTTGTTTCTGTGGAATACCTTCGACATCCACACCTCGCGCATGTGGGTGAGGGTGTGCTCCTGGTCCAGGAAGTGGCCGCCCGGCTTGACCGCATCGATCACATCGACCGCGAGCGACTCGGCGTCCCAGCTGCGGATCCCCTCGGAGGTCGAGCAGATCAGGTCCCAGAGCTCGGCATCGAGCACGAGCTGCGCCGCGCTGAACACGCGCGCGGCGTACAGGAGTCCGGCGCCGCTCGCCATGTCCACTCCGCTGATCCAGCTCGCGAACCCCGACAGGCCGTTCTCGGCGCCGCCCTGCCAGTCGCTCGTCTTGGCGCCGGTCGCGAAGGTTCCGACCATCGACTTGAGTCCGTAGGCGCGGGCGAGCTGCGCGTTCGCCATCTGGAACACGAGATCCTCGGGACCGCCGCAGTTGGCCGCGCCCGACCAGAGATCCATCGTCGTGACCGCGCTCGCGTAGAACGTGCGCGCGCCGGGCGCAAGCAGCTGGTGGGCGATCACGCCGCCGATCACCTCGGAGTTGTTGACGACCATCGTGCCGGCGCGCGTGATCGGCGCGGTGGCGCCGAGGATCGGCATCACCATGAAGCCGCTCGGCACGTCGGCTTTCGCGAACTCGACCGCGGCCGCGAGCGGCCCGCCGTCGTAGACGAGGGGCGAGACGCTGCACTGGAAGGCCGACAGGATCGGCTGGTCGCGAAGCGCCTGTTCGCCACCGACGGCGGCGGCCGCCATCTCGGCGCTCGCCGCAGCCTGCTCCGGCGTGACCGCCGTCATCATCACGATGTGCTTGCCGGTGTTGTTGAGGTTCGCCTCGAGGTTGTGTAGCGGCTCGGACGGCACCGGCATCTCGCGGCTCACCGCCGGCTGCCACACGTAGCCGATCTGGGGGAGCGCGTCGCCGATCAGCGTGCCCGCGGCGACGTCTTCTTTGCGCGATGCGCGCCGCAGGTCGGTGTCGAGGTCGACGACCTCCGCGGCGTTGCCGTCCACGCCGAGATAGCCGCGCGTGCCGTCCAGGATGAGGTCGAGGCCGGGCTCGCGTGAGCGGAGCGGCAGGTCGTGCGGCACGGTCTCGAGCGCGCCTGCCTGGACGTCCTTCGGGAAGCGCGCGCGCTCGTCCTCGGTGTCGATCTCGGCGCCGGCTGCCGCGAGTTGCTTGAGGAGACTCTCGGACCGCACCTGGATCCCGGTGCGCCACAGAACCTCGGCGGTCGCGTCCTTGATCGCGGCGACGGCCTCCTCGGGCAGGATGTCGACCGGCTTCTCACGGTGGTGGACGTAGCGGATCTCGCGCTCGGACATGTTCGCTCCTGCAGGTCGTGTGGGCGGCGCGCGACGTGCGGCCGACCTGCACGGTGCCATGCCCCGGCGGCCTGGGGAACGGTCCCCCGTGACCTCCGGTCACGAAAAGGGCTCCAGGTGGGCGCTCCGTACACTCGCGCCCGTGATCGCCGACCTGCGATGCGCGATAGAAGCCGCCGGACCCGGGCTGTGGGCGGCGCCGCATCTGAGCGGCGCCGCGCCGTCGAACGCGACGTTCCTCGACGCGGTGCCGCTCTCGGTGGGTGCCCTCGCGGTCTGGCAGGCCGGTGACGAGCTGCTGGTGGCGCCCGTGATCGAGGTCGGGGCCGACGTGCGACGTGCTTCCGCGGGCGACGGTGTGTTCGCGGCTCTGGCGTCCGAGCTCGACGCCGCGCCCGATGACGCGAGCGAGCGGACGGTCGGCGTTGATCAGACCGACGAGTCGGTGATCGTCGGCGACGCCGTGGTGGTCAAGCTGCTCCGTCGCACTCGGCGCGGCCCGCAACCGGGGCACGACCTGCCCGCGCACCTCGCCGCGGTTGGGTTCGAAGAGACGCCGACGCCGATGGGGTCCTTCACGTGGGACGACGCGTTACTCGCCACCGGCGCGGCGTACCTCCCCGGTGCCGAGGACGGATGGCGTTGGTACGCGGGGTTCGTCGAAGCGGCTGCCCTTGGGGAGCGACCCTGGGACGACGCCGAGGCGGTGACATCTGCCATGGGCGCGCTCGTCGCGCGCTTCCAGCGTGCGCTCGCGACCCCGTCGGCGGTGCTTCCGACGCCGCGCGCGACGGCGACCGACGAGGCGATCGCCGGGTGGCGAGCCGCGGCGATCGCGACGTTCGACGAGGCACTGGCGTTGACCGAGGGCGATGTGCACGACCGGCTGCGCGCGCAAGAGGGTCGCGCCCGGGCGGTCATCGACGGCTTCACGCGGATCGACGAAACGCCCGTGACGCGGATCCACGGCGACTTGCACGTCGGTCAGATCCTTCGCGTCCCGGACGGGCGCATGGTCGTGAGCGATCTCGACGGAGATCCCGTCGCGCCGGTCGAAGGACGCACGGCCTTGGGGGCCCCGGCCCGCGACGTCGCGTCCATGGCGTGCGCGCTCGACCACGCGGGACGTGTCGTCGTGCGTCGCCACCCCGAGACCCAAGACGCGATCGAGGCGTGGATCCTGCGTGCTCGGGCGGCGTTCCTGGCGGCGCATCGGGAGGCGCTCGGCCCAGACGCCTCGCTGCTCGATGCTCGCCTGCTGCATCCGTTCGCCGTCGCGCAGGAAGCGCATGAGTTCGTGTACGCCGGGCGGTTCCAACCGGGGTGGATCGGCGTGCCGGACGCGGCGCTGCCCGCCGTGCTCGCGTGGACGGACGTGCCGTGACCTGGACCCCCGACCCGACAGCGTTCGTTCGCGACCTCGAGGCGAAGCCGGTGGCGCTCCGCGAGCTCGCCTCCTTGCTCGCCGAGGACCCTTGGCGCGAGGTCGAGCGAGGTGACCGCGTCGTCTTCACCGGGGTGGGCTCATCCAGGTTCGCGGCGCTGCCGATCGCCGCGATGCTTCGTGCCGCCGGCCGGGACGCCGTCGCCGAACGCTCGTCTGCGGCGTCCGTCGTGCCCGCCGGTCCCGGCACGCTCGCGATCGGGATCTCCGCGAGTGGATCGACGCCGGAACCATCGAGGCGTTGGCGCGTCACCGGGAAACAGGCTCGACGACGGTCGCGATCACGAACGCGGGCGCATCGGCGCTCGAGTCCGCCGCCGATCACCACATCGCGGTACACGCCGGCGAGGAAACGGGCGGGGTCGCCTGTCGCACCTTCCAGCACACGATCGCGCTGCTGCTCGCGTTCCTCGATGCACCTCGCGCAGCCGCCGCTGCCCGGCGTGCCGCCGACGCGACCGAGGACCTCCTCGACCGTCGAGCGACATGGCTGCCGGACGCGGTCGGCACGCTCGGCGACGGACCGGTCTTCTGCATCGCGCCCGAGGAACGGATCAGCTCCGCCGAACAGGGCGCGCTGATGTTTCGTGAGGGGCCACGACTGCAGGCCGACGCGTGCGAGACGGGAGACTGGCTCCACGTCGACGTCTACCTCACGAAGCCGCTCGACTACCGCGCGCTACTGTTCGCAGGCTCGCGGTTCGATGCCGACGTCGTCCGGTGGATCGACGAGCGTGCGGGGCGCGTCGTCCGGGTCGGGCCGGGCGGCATCCGGTATCCGGGCGACGACGACCCCGATGGAGCGCTCCTCACCGAGACGCTCGTTCCGGAGCTGCTCGCAGCCGACGTCTGGCGGCGACAGGCGTAGGCTCGGCGCATGGCCGACGAGGTTCCCGGCAGGGACGACGCGATCCGCCTCGCGCGCGAGGATCGCGAGCGCACCAACGAGCTGCTCGCCGCGATCGATCCGTCCGCCTTCGGAACCGCCGGTCTCGGCGGCGGCACCTGGTCGCCGAAGGACCTTGTCGGACATCTCGAGACGTGGGAAGAGAACGCCCTCGCCGCACTCGACGCCTGGGACCGGGGGGAGCGTGCGCCGATCGTCGCGGACCTCCAGTCGCTCGGCACCGACGAGTTCAACCGGCGTGCGGTCGAGCGAAAGGCGTCGATGAACGCGGACGAGACCCGCACCGCCGCGGCGGCGACGCACGAGCGGATGCTCGAGGCGTTCTCGTCGCTCAGTGACGAACGGTGGGCATCGAAGCCGATCGAGAGCGACGACGCCACCGTCGGCACCCGGCTCGGATCGACGCTCGGCGGCGAGCTCGGGTTGTTCCGTCACGATCCGGATCACTGGCCGGACCTCGAAGCGTTCGCGGTCGAGCACCCGGCCTGACGCCATTCACCCGCCGACCGGCACCATCCGGTGGAACTCGAAGTGGTTCCCGTCGGGGACGATCCACGTGCCGCCCCACTCGAACCCGTACCGCGCGAGGATCCGAACCATCCGTGGGTCCTGATGCGGCGTTTCGCCGCGCACGTTGTCGCCGACGTTCATGTCGAAGGCGATGCCCCAGCTGTGGTACGAGAGCATGTTCGCGCTGCTCCATCCGATATACCGCGGCACGAAGCACCCCTGATAGGAGCGCACGGCGTCGGTGGGCGCGCGCCGCTGCACCTGGCGCATCGCGGCCGCGAGCTGCGGGACGATCTGCCGGTTGCACGTGACGCGGCCGAGCAGCGGCACGCGCGTGGTTTCGATGTGCGCCGCCGTCCAAGCCGGATCGATCTGCAGCGTGCCCGGACGCCGGCCGGGCTGCGCCGCGAACTCGCCGAACAGGCTCTTCACGATAACCGGCGGCAGCACGGCGTCGCCGGCACGGAAGAACGGTGTGTCGCCGGGCGCGCGCACCTGCACGGCGCGGTCGATCCCGAGGCTCGCCGGAAGCATCGGCGCGATCCGCGCGCGGAACGCGTCCGGGGCCATGCGCCGGCCTCGCGACGGCTGGACCAGCATGTAGCGGTCGTGGTGGACGCCGATCCGCGCGCCGACCCGATCGGACACCACCAGTTCCGCCGCGCCGACGAGCTGGTCCGGCAACACCGCAGCGACCCGCAGTGTTGTGCCGCCCACGTCCATCACGCTGCCCGGACCGAGGCCGCGGAGGGCGGCCGAGGTTGCGCCGAGGATCGCGCCGCCATCGCTCAACGCCGCGACATCAGGCCGGTCGGCGGGTGGCACGAACGCCGCGAACGTCGCAGGATCGACCGCCGCGGTGTCGATCGGGATCCGGTAGCCCGCCGGCGGATGGTCGACCAGCTGGCCGCCCGCGTTCCATGAGCGGCGGAGCCAGGTGTCGTCCTCGGCAACGACGGTCGTCGCGGCGATCTTCGGCAGGCTGCTCACGGCGGACGCGAACCCGCGCGGCAACCCGCGCGGCACCCACACGAGAAACGTCGACGGTGTCTCTGGTGTCGTGGGCGGCGCGGCAAATGCGCGGGCCGGCCCGGGCGACGGCGCGCGGCCCGAGCGTTGCACGGCCATCGTGAGGCCGGCGCCGGCGACCACACCGACGACGGCGGCGACGACGATCACGAGCACGCGGCGCATCAGGCGCGGCCCTCGAGCACCGACGAGGCGATCGCCACGAGTTGCGCAAGATCGAGGTCGCCCTGGACCGACCAGGATCGGCCCGATCCCGTCCATGTGAGTTCGGAGGCGCTCGGCGAGTAGCGCCCGGTCGTCGTCCCGATCGATACGCGTTGCGGATCGGGCGCCGTGTCGGCCGCCGCGTCTCGGGTCGCTCCCATGTGGAGCAGGACCGGCGGACCGACCGCGTCGCTGTCCGGCTGACGGAACGTCACGGTCGTGCCGACGTCGACGCCCTGCTCGATCGAGCGCGTGGCGCTCGCCGGCAGGTACCCCGCCGGGAGCGCGATCGCCGTCGTGTCCAGTCCCATCGCGCGCAACGCTGCGGTCGGATCGGTGCGTGCGAGCGTGAGGTCCCCGGCGTGTGCGACGAGCCACCGCGCGGGCATCGGGGCGCCGCGGACGTCGAGCGTCGAGGCGATCGAGAAGAGTGCGTCGCGCGACAGGTTCGATTCGACGAACAGGTCCGTGGTCGGCGTATGGATCGACAGGCGTCGGCCGAGCCCTTCGCCGGCGGGCTCGTACAGCGCGGGCCCGACATGGGGGAGCGTCACCTGCTCGGCGTCCAACCCGATCGGACCGAACGGGCCCGGCCCCGACCACTGCGGATCCTCGGCGACGCGGAGGTAGTCAAGGCCGTCGGCGTAGAGCAGGACCGACGTCGGGGCCGTCGGCCCCGACGGCGGAGCGATCGCCGCGACCAGGCTGAGCGGCGCCGGCTCCGCCGGCGCCGCAGGCGTGTACCCGAAGACGGTTCCGACGTCCGAGGGCGGCACGACCTTCCGGCCCTGGATCTGGAACACCGACGGATCGGGCGGCGTGTCGGCGACCGACCCCAGCGAGACGTCGAGGATCGGCGTGTCCGGCGACTCGTGCGGGAGCCCGAACCGCATCTCCCAGTCGCGGCGCGCGGGATCGGGCGACGGCGTGATCTGCGAACGCACCGGATACCAGCCGGTCGTGTCGAGCCACACCGTCACGACGTCGTCGGCGAAGAA
>DASYOY010000180.1:0-17512 GCA_036007245.1 Actinomycetota bacterium
CACCATACCCGTCTGACCTGCAGAGTCAAATCCGCCGAACGGTCGAAAACCGATTTGACTCACGATTCAGTCAAGGTCCATGATACGGGCCACCCGGACGGGAAGGATCGATCCTGCATGGCTTCGAACGTCTACGACGCGATCATCATCGGTGGCGGCCACAACGGGCTTACCGCCGGCGCCTACTTCGCCCGCGAGGGTGCGCGCACCGTCGTCCTTGAGGCGCGCAACAAGGCCGGTGGCGCCGCCGACACGAGCGCCCCGTTCGCCGATCACCCCGAGATCAACGTCACCACCTACTCCTATGTGATGTCGCTGATGCCGCCGACGATCATCCGCGAGCTCAAGCTCAAGCAGTTCGGCTACGACGTCACGCCGTTCGGTCCGTACTTCCAGGCGTTCCCCGACGGGCGCGCGATCACCGTCTACGCGGACGATCATCAGAAGAGCTACGACTCGATCGCGCAGTTCTCCAAGCGCGACGCCGACACGCTGCCGAAATGGGAGGCGTGGCTCGCCGGCGTGTCCGATGTGCTCGGCCCGCTGCTGCTGCAGGTCCCGCCGCACGTCGGGTCGATGAAGCCCGGCGACCTACTGGCCACGCTTCAGTCGGCGTGGAGGATGCGGAAGCTCGGCGAGCGCGGGGTCGGCGACGTGACCCGGTTGTTCACGATGTCGGTCAGCGACCTGCTGAACGACTGGTTCGAGTCCGATGCGATCAAGGCGATGCTCACGGTGAACGGCGTGATCGGAACGTGGGCCGGTCCCGACGAGCCCGGCACCGCCTACGTGATGCTCCACCACTCGATCGGTGACGTCGGCGACGGCCACCTCGGATCGTGGGGATTCCAGCAAGGTGGGATGGGCGCGGTGAGCGACTCGATCCGCTCCGCCGCGGAGGCGTTCGGCGCGGAGATCCGCACCGACGCGCGCGTGAAGAAGATCATCGTGCGTGGCGGCCGTGCGGTCGGTGTCGCCCTCGAGGACGGCACCGAGCTCCGCGCGCCGGTGCTGGTGACGACCGTGCACCCGAAGATCGCCTTCCTCGACATGATCGACCGCCACGAGCTCCCCGCGGACTTCGTCTGGGACATCGAGCGGTGGAAGACCCGCAGCGGCGTCGTGAAGATCAACGTCGCGATCAGCGAGCTGCCCGACTTCGTGGCGCTGCCCGGCACCGACATGCAGGCGCACCACACCGGATCGGTCGAGCTCTGCTTCTCGCCGCAGTACGCGGAGCAGGCGTTCCAGGACGCACATATGGAGCGCACGGGTTCGGTCGCGCCGTTCGTCGACGGCACGATCCCGACGACCCTGGACAAGAAGCTCGCGCCGGAGGGCACGCACGTGTTCTCGATGTTCACGCAGTGGGTGCCCGACGACTGGAACACGGAGCCGCACCGCGACGAGCTCGACGCCTACGCGAAGCGGATCTTCGACCTGTACGACCAGCTCGCGCCCAACTTCAAGAGCTCGATCATCGACTACCAGGTGATCGGGCCCTACGACATGGAACAGGAGCTCGGGCTGATCGGCGGCAATATCTTCCACGGCGAGCTCTCGGTGGATCAGCTGTTCCACATGCGACCCGCGATCGGGTACTCCGATTACCGAACGCCGCTTCGCGGGCTGTACCACGGGTCGAGCGCGACGCACGCGGGCGGCGGCGTGAACGGGATCCCCGGCTGGCAGGCCTTCAAGATGGCGAAGAAGGACCACGCCCTGGGGAAGAAGTAGGCGTGACCCAACCCGACGATGCACTGCCGGCGGTTCGCCGGATGCTCGAGCCGCGCTCGATCGCGGTCGTCGGGGCGTCGGTCAAGACCGGCTCGCTGGGCGAGTCGATGATGGCCGAGCTGCAGCGCGGCGGGTTCGAGGGTGCGATCTACCCGGTGAACCCGGGGTACGACGAGGTCGCCGGGTTGCGGTGCTACCCGTCGATCGCGGATGTGGCCGAGCCGGTGGACCTCGTGATCCTCGGGGTCGCCAACCAGCGGATCGAACAGGCGCTCGCCGATGCGGCCGCTGTTGGGGCGGGGAGCGCGGTCACCTTCTCGTCGCTCTACGACGAGCCGTCTGACGGCCCCGACCTGCGCGCACGGTTGCGTGCGATCGCCCTCGAGCACGGCATGGCGATGTGCGGCGGCAACGGCATGGGATTCATGAATCAGGCGTCGCGCGTGCGCGCGACCGGGTTCCTCACCCCCGAGGTCATCCGGCGCGGACCGGTCACGTTCCTGTCGCACAGCGGGTCGGCGTTCTCCGCGTTGGCGTTCAGTGATCGCGGTCTCGGGTTCAACCTGTTGGTGTCGAGCGGCCAGGAGGTCGTGACGACGATGGCCGACTACATGGCATACGCGCTCGATCAGGACGAGACGCGGGTGCTCGCGCTGCTGCTCGAGACCGTGCGCGACCCCGGGGGGTTCCGGGCGATGCTCGCGCGCGCGGTCGAGCGCGACGTCGCGGTCTTGGCGCTGAAGGTCGGGCGCACCGCCGCCAGCCAGGCGATGGTGACGGCGCACTCCGGGGCGCTCGCCGGAGAACACGGTGCGTATGAGGCGCTCTTCGATGCGTTCGGCGTGCACGAGATGCGGTCGCTCGACGAGCTGGCCGACACGATCGAGCTGTTCTCGTCGCCGCGGCGCGTCCGCCGCGGGGACGGCATCGCGAGCGTGCACGACAGCGGGGGGGAGCGCGCGATGTTCGTTGACCTCGCCGGCGACCTCGGCGTGCCGTTCGCATCGGTGAGCGAGGCCACGATCGCGAAGATCGCCGACACGCTCGACCCCGGGATGGAGTCGTCCAACCCGTTGGATGCGTGGGGGACGGGCATCGACGGGGACCGGATCTTCCGTGAGGCGTTCGCGGCGTTCGCCGAGGACCCGGCCGTGAGCGCGAGCGTGTTCTGTGTCGACATGACATTGCAGGGTGAGCCGTACGACGAGGGCTACCTGCTGCTCGCACGTGAGGCGTACGACGGAACGTCGGAACCCTTCTGTGTGCTGTCGAACCTCGCGAGCTCGGTCACACAGCACGAGATGCGGATGCTGCGCGATACAGGGATCCCCGTGCTCGAGGGAACCGAGAACGGTCTGCGCGCGCTCGGGCATCTGCTGCAGGACGCGCGGTTCCGCGCCCGACCACCCGTCGAGCCCGGCGCACCGGTGGACCACGCGATCCGTTCGCGGTGGCGGGACCGACTCGCGACCGGGGTCCCGCTGTCCGAGCTCGACGGCCTCACGTTGCTCGCCGAGTACGGCCTGGAGACGGCGGCCGCCCAGCCCGCGTCGAGTGCTCAGGCCGCCGTTGAGGCGGCGACCTCCGTCGGATCCCCCGTCGTGCTGAAGACCGCAGCGCCGGGCATCACCCACAAGTCCGACGTCGACGGTGTCCGCGTCGGGCTCGCGGACGAGGACGCGGTGCGGATCGCCTACGACGACATCAGCGGCCGGCTCGGCCCCGAGGTCACCGTCGCGGCGCAGGTTCCACCGGGCATCGAGATGGCGCTCGGCGTGATCGTCGACCCCACCTTCGGGCCGCTCGTCCTGGTCGGTGCGGGGGGCGTCCTCGTGGAGGTGCTGCACGACCGGGCGCTGGCCCTGCCCCCGATCGACGCGACCGGCGCGCATCGCATCATCGATCGGCTGGCGGTTCGACCCATCCTCGACGGGGTTCGCGGAGCCGAGCCGTCGGACGTGGATGCGCTCGCGGACGCGATCGCGCGTCTGTCCGTGCTGGCGACCGACCTCGGCGATGTGATCGCCGCCCTCGATGTGAATCCCGTGATCGTCGGACCGAAGGGCTGTATCGCGGTGGACACGCTCGTCGAACTGCCACGCGACTGAGCCGTCGCCGTCGCCGTCGCCGTCGCGACTGCCGGTACCCTCGGAGCCATGGTCGTTGATCCGTTCGCCGCGTTCTCCGATGTCGTCGTGCTCGACGGTGGCCTGGCGACCGAGCTCGAGGCGCGCGGCGCCGATCTGACCGACGAGCTCTGGTCGGCGCGTCTGCTGCTCGACGACCCCGGCCTGATCGTCGAGGTGCATCGCGCCTATGTCGACGCCGGCGCCGACGTGGTGATCGGCGCGAGCTACCAGGCGAGCTTCGAGGGGCTCGCGCACCGTGGTCTCGATCGCCAGGCCGCCGCCGCCTTGTTCGTTCGAAGCGTGGACCTCGCGCGCGAGGGAGCGGCAGACCGAGCGCTCGTTGCCGCGTCGATCGGGCCGTATGGCGCGGTGCTCGCGAACGGCGCCGAGTACACCGGCGACTACGGCCTCGGCGACGCCGTCGCGGCTCGTGCGTTCCTTCTCGACTTCCACGGGCCACGTGCGGAGGTGCTCGCCTCGGCCCGCCCCGACGTGCTCGCGATCGAGACGATCCCGTCCGTCGTTGAGGCGGAGGCGCTCCTCGCCGTTCTCGACACCGTGTCGACCGTGCCTGCGTGGGTATCGTTCTCGTGCCGCGACGGCGGACACCTGAACGACGGCACGCCGTTCGGAGATGCCGTGGACCTCGTCGCCGGGCACCCGTCGGTCGTCGCCATCGGGGTGAACTGCACCGCTCCGACCCTGGTGTCGGACCTGATCCGGATCGCAGCCGCACGAACCGCGACCCCGATCGTCGCCTATCCCAACCGAGGCGGAACCTGGGACGGCGCGGCCAAGCGGTGGACGGGCGACGACCTGCCCGCGGGCCTCGGCCCAGTCGCGCTCGAGCTCCGGGGGTCGGGCGCCCAGCTCATCGGGGGCTGTTGCGGCACAGGCCCTTCGGACATCCGGGACGCGGCTGCGGCGCTTCGCCTTGCGGCCTAGGGCCTCTGGGCTTCTCCGCGTTCGACGTGACCGATAGTGCAACCCTTCATTCGGCGTCCCGTAAGAGCGCCCGGTTGCATGCCGACAACTAGGACATGGGGCCGCCAGATCTGATCTCTGACGGGGACCGGAGCGTGCGCGCCGCGGGCGGGGCACGCGCCCGACGGCTGCTCAAGAACCGCTCGTTCCTGCGCCTGTGGATCGCGCAGATCATCTCCAACCTCGGCGACTGGGCCTATCTGCTCGCCGTGGAGGTCGGCTTCGCGGCGACGCTCGACACCCACCAACTCGTGCGGGCGACTGCGCTGTTCCTCGGCGTGGAGGGGCTCACCTCGGCGGTGGTCGGGCTGACGATCGCGGGTCCGATCGTCGACCGCTATCCGCGCCGAACGGTGATGATCGTCGCCGACCTCGTGCGCTGCCTTGCGGTTGCGACCCTGCTGTTCGCGGGGAGCCCGACGTGGCTGCACGTCGTCGCCGTCGCGGCGACGCTCGGGGCGTTCCGGTCGCTCTTCCACCCGGCGATGATGGCGACGGTGCCCGACCTGGTCGATGATGACTCGCTCGTCGTCGCCAACGGGTTCCTCTCGAGCACCTTCCACCTGGCGATCATGATCGGCCCGGCGCTGGGCGCAGGCCTCCTCACGGTCGTCGGGACGAAGGGCGCGTTCGCCGTGAACGCAGCGTCGTTCGCGGTCTCGGCGCTGCTGTTGCTGGGGCTCCGGCTGCCGAAGCGCACGCGCGAGGGGAAGGAGCGATTCACGCCGTTCGCGGATCTCCGCGAGGGAGCTGCGTACATCCTCGGGTCACGGCTCGCGCGTGGCATCACGATCGTGATGGCATCGGTGCTGCTGTTGTTGGCCGGGCAGGGTGTCTTCCAGGTCGCGCTCGTCCGGGAGGTGTTGGCGCCGAGCGGTGGCAGCAACGAATGGGCGGCGATCCTCGGCGGCATGACGGCCGTGTTCGGCGTGGGCATGGTCGTCGGGTCGATCGTCACGCCGTGGCTGAGCGGCCGGATCGCGGGCCGGACGCTGCTCGTGGGCGCGTTGCTCGTCGTCACGACCGCCTTCGTGTTGGTGTCGCGGACGACGCTCGTTCCCGTGGCGCTGTTCGCCTGGGCGTGCAACGGCCTCGCCGGCGGGTGTGTGAACGTCACGTACGAAACGATGCTGCAGGTCGGCACGCCCGAGCGGTTCCGCGGCCGCGTGTTCGCCACGGTGGAATCCGGGTCCGACGGCGCCTACGTGGTCGGCGCGGCGATCGTCGCCGCGATCGGCGCGAGCGTGAGCCCGTCGGCCGCGTTGCTCGTCATCGGCGTCTGCTTCCTCGGGGTCGCGTTCCTCGCGGCGGTCGTCATCCCACGGCACGCCCCGATGGCGATGCCACGCGAGGCGGAGCGCTTGCCCGACTGAACGACGTCGGTCATCATCGCCCCATGGCAGGGATGTTCGGCAGCAGCGGCAAGACCTCGAACCCGCTGGGCGTCGTGGGCGCGGTGGTCGGCGCGATCGGCGCCGGGTTCTCGGTTCTACTGTGGCTCTATCACTTCAACCCCGACTCGACGATCCTCGGATCCTACTCCGCGCAGATGGCGCACGGCGGGCAGCTCGCCGATCAGCTCGGCACGCTCGCGATCGTCTTCGGCGCGATCGCCGTGGTGCTCGGCATCATCGGCGGGCTGGGCGGCCGAGGCGCGGGCTCAACCGTTCTGTCGATCATCCTCGGGATCTTCGCGCTGTCGTACCCGGTGCTGAACGCGCTGCACCTGATCGAGCGTCACGTGCCGAACCCGATCGGCGGTTAGATCCCGCCCGGCCACGCGGTATACGCGTGCGTCCCGCGCTTGCGGAGTTCGTTCGTGACGACCAGCCGTTGGATCTCGCTGGTGCCCTCCCAGATCCGGTCGACGCGGAGCTCACGCCAGTGGCGTTCGACCGCGAACTCACGCATGTAGCCGCGGCCGCCGAAGATCTGCACCGCTCGGTCGGCGACACGGCCGGCGGTTTCCGAACACAGGAGCTTCACCGCGCTCGCCTCGGCGTGGAGTTGTTTGCGGTCGATGCCGCCCCGAGCCGCCTCCCAGCACACCCGATACAGCAGCGACTTCGCGGTCATGATCTCGACGGCCATGTCGGCGAGCATGGTGCCGATCGCCTGGAAGTCCGCGATCGGCGAGCCGAACTGCCGGCGTTCGGTCGCGAACGCGAGCGATTCGTCGAGACACCGCTGCGACGCGCCGACCGTACGTGCGCCGATCATCAACCGCTCCTCGACGAACCAGTCCTTCGTCAGCTCGAAGCCTTCGCCGACCTCGCCGAGCACACGGTCATCCGTCACGCGCACGCCGTCGAACGCGAAGATCGGGTGCTCGAACACGAACGTGTGCGTGTACTTCGGCGTGCGGACGAGCCGCACGCCGGGCGTGTCCTTGTCGATCAGGAAGACCGTCGCCTTGGCGCGGTCGCCGTCGACGTGCGCGTGCACGAGGAAGAAGTCGGCGACATCGCCGCTGGTCACGTGCCATTTCTCGCCGTCGAGCACCCAAGCGTCGCCGTCGCGACGCGCGGTGGTCTCGACCATCGTGACGTCGGACCCGGCGCCCGCCTCGGTGATCGCGTAGGCGTCGCGCCGCTCGCCGCGGCACGCCGGTCGCAAGAAGCGTTCCTTCTGTTCCTCGGTGCCTGCTGCGAGCGGGATCGACGGACGCCAAGGAACGTCCCACAGGGCGTTGGTCACACGTCCCCATTGCTCCTCGACAAGCATCACCTGGAACGTGTCGAGCCCCTTCCCCCCGTCTGCGACGGTGTGGTTGATCGCGGCGAAGTCGTGATCGAGCACTGCTTGCTTCGCGGCGGCTGCGCTCTCGGGCGTCAGGCCGTCGTGTTCCTCACACTCGAGCTCCAACGGCTGCAGCACCTCGTCGGAGAATCGCCGCGCCCGCGCTTGCAGTGTGGCGTCGTCGGGCTGGAGCTGGAGATCCACGGTCACCCCCGGGACTAGTGTTCCCGGAGCATAGAGGCGGCCGTCGACGGGCCGTGAGCCGAGATGACGACGTACGGATTGCTACCAGGCGCGTGCCACGGTCCGTGGTGCTGGACCACCACCGTCGCCGCTTTGAAGGAGCGCGGCCATCGCGCGATCGCGATCGACCTGCCGTGTGACGACGTGACGGCCGGCTTCGACCGGTACATCGAAGTGACCCAAGAGGCGCTCGATGGCGTCGATGACGACGTGGTGTTGGTCGGGCACAGCCTGGGTGCGCACACGGCCGTCCGCGCGAGCCACGTGATGCCGGTCGCCGCGGTGCTGTTCGTGTGTGGCGTGATCCCTCCGCGCGAAGGAGAGGACACGAGCGCCGAGCCGCACCTCGAGGCGGACGGCGCGTTCGAAGGGTTGGAGCGCGACGCCGGCGGACGGATCTTCTTCCCCGACCCCAACGACGCGATCTGCGACTTCTTCCCCGACGTGGACGCCGAGACCGCGGCGTGGGCGGCCGCGCAGCTCAAGCCACAGTCGACCACCCCGCATGAGCACATCAGCGACCCCGTGAGCCCGCCGTCGGCGCCATGCGCGTCGATCGTGTGCACCGACGACCGGGTCGCGACCGCGGCGTGGGGGCGATGGGCGGCCAAGGAGCGTCTCCTCGACGCGCCGGTGGTCGAGCTTCCCGGTTCCCACGCGCCCTTCCTGTCGCGGCCCTCGGACCTCGCAGACGCGTTGGTCGAGTTGCGCGGTCGGCTGTAGCGTCCCGCACCGAGGGGGGCTCAGTGACCAGGACGGTATTCCACGGAGGCAACGTTTTCGACGGCACGATGGCGCCGATCACTGCGGCAGACGTCGTGGTCGAGGACGGCCGGATCGTGGAGGTCGGCCCCGGACTCGACGGCGACGACGGCGTCGAGTGCACCGGGCAGACGGTTCTGCCGGGTCTCTTCGACACCCACACCCACGTGATCTTCTCGACGCTGGATTGGGTCGAAGAGCTCGTCACGCCCTTCTCGTTCAAGTTCTACGACGCGATGCGGAACCTCGAGGCGACGCTCGCGACGGGCATCACGACGGTGCGTGACGCGGCGGGCGCCGATGCCGGCATCAAGAAGGCGGTCGACGACGGCGTGATCGCCGGTCCGCGGATGCGCATCAGCGTCAACATGCTGTCGCAGACCGGCGGTCATGCCGACGGCTGGTTGCGTAGCGGCGTCGACCTCGATCTGGAGTGGCCGGGGAGCCCCAGCGGACTGGTGGACGGGCCCGACGCCGTCCGGCGCAAGGTGCGCGAGATGATCCGCGCCGGCGCCGACGTGATCAAGGTCGCGACCTCCGGCGGTGTGCTGTCGCCCACCGATGACCCGCGGCATCCGCACTTCCGCCCAGACGAGCTCGAGGAGATGGTCGCCGAGGCGACGGCGGCCGGGATCTACGTGATGGCGCACGCCCAGGGCGCGGATGGCATCAAGAACGCGGTCCGCGCGGGGATCCGCTCCATCGAGCACGGCATCTATCTGGACGACGAAGGCATCGAGCTGATGCTCGAGCGGGGCACGTGGCTGGTTCCGACCTTGGTCGCACCACTGGGCGTGCTCGACGCGGTCGACGCCGGCGCGTCCCTGCCCGCGTCCACGATCGAGAAGGCGAGGTCGGTGGTCGACGTGCACCGCCGCAATGTGGGCCGCGCGATCGCCGCCGGGGTCAAGGTCGCGATGGGCACCGACAGCGGCGTCGCGCCGCACGGCGCGAACCTGCGAGAGCTCGAGGAGCTCGTCCGGTGCGGGATGTCGCCCCAGCAGGCGCTCGTCGCGACGACGAGCAGCGCCGCTGCGCTGATGGGCCTCGGCGACGAGCTGGGCACGCTCGCGCCCGGGATGCGCGCCGATCTCGTGCTGTTGAACGGCGATCCGCTCGAGGTGGCGACGCTCCGCGAACGCGTGCGCCGGGTCTGGAAGGACGGCGTGTTGGTGGTCGACGAGGGAAAGGTGCTGCGATGAGGACGCTGTTCCAGGGCGGCAAGGTGTTCGACGGGACGATGGCGCCGCTTGCCGACGCCGACGTGGTGATCGAGGACGGCAGGATCGTCGAGGTCGGTCCGGGTCTGGACGGCGACGAACGTGTCGACTGTGCGGGCAAAGCGTTGCTCCCCGGCCTGTTCGACGTCCACGTCCACCTGACCGGTACGTATGAGGACGACGAGCTCACGGTCCAGCACCGGCCGTTCAGCTACGGCTTCTATCAGACGCCGAAGAACCTGCTGACGACCTTGGCGCTCGGCATCACGTCGGTGCGCGACGCGGGCGGCGCCGACGCGGGGTTGCGCCGGGCGGTCGACGACGGCGTGCTGGTCGGCCCGCGCATGCAGGTCTCCATCACGATGCTCAGCCAGACCGGCGGGCACAACGACGAGGTGCTACCGAGCGGCGGCATCTCCGCAGGGTGGCAGCCGTACCCAGGGTTCCCGAGCGGCGTCTGCGACGGCGTCGACGGTGTTCGCCAGAAGGTGCGCGAGGTGATCCGCGCCGGAGCCGACGTGATCAAGATCGCGTCGAGCGGTGGCTTCTTCTCGCCGGCCGACGATCCGATGGACCCGCACTTCGCGCAGGACGAGCTCGACATGATCGTGTCGACCGCGGCCGACCTCGGCCGCTGGGTGATGTCGCATGCGCACGGGCCTGAGGGGATCAAGCGCGCGGTACGCGCGGGTGTGCGCTCGGTCGAGCACGGCACGTTCCTGGACCAGGACTCGGCCGACCTGATGCTCGAGCGCGGGACGTGGCTCGTGCCGACGATCACGTCGGGCGACACCACCGAGGAGCTGGCGAACGACGAGAAGCTCGCGCCGGAGATCCGGGCGAAGTTCGCCGACCTCGGGCGACCAGAGTTCGATGCGATGAAGCTCGCGGCGCAGGCGGGGCTGAAGGTGGCGCTCGGCACCGACGCCGCCGTGTTCCCACACGGGTGGAACCTGAACGAGCTCACCCACATGGCGAACAACGGGTTCACACCGGAGCAGGCGCTGCACGCCGGCACGCTGTCGGCCGCGGAGCTGATGGGCTGGGAGGACAAGCTCGGCTCGCTCGAGCCCGGCAAGATCGCCGATGTCGTCGTGGTCGACGGCGACCCGTTCGCGTTCGAGACCCTGAAGGACCGCATCGAGCAGGTGTGGAAGGACGGCGTGCGGGTCTGCTGACCCGCTCTGCATGGGCGCCCTTGGGCTGGCGCTGTTCTCCGCGCTCTCGTGGGGAACGGCGGACTTCTTCGGCGGGCTGACGACCCGCCGGTTCGGCATCCTACTCGTCGGCGTGATCTCACAAGGCGCCGGCCTGCTTCTCACCGGCGCGTTCATCGTGATCGGTGGCTCGCCGATGCCCGACGAGCGCGGGATCCTGTTCGGCGTCGCGGCCGGGGTCTGCGCGACGGTCGGGCTCGGCGCGCTGTACCAGGGTCTGGCCGTCGGGCCGATGAGCGTGGTCGCGCCGATCACCGCGCTCGAGGTCGTCGTGCCGGTCACCGTCGGGTTCGTCCGCGGAGACCGGCCGAGCTCGGTGCAGATCGCGGGCATCCTGATCGGTGTCGTCGGGGTGGTGCTCGCGTCACGAGAGACCGCGGCCGACGCGGACGCGACGGTCCCCCGCGTGCGCGGCGTCGTGTACGGCATCGTGGCCGCGGTGTTCCTCGGGTTGTTGGTCACGTTCCTGAACGAGGCCGGCAAGGAGAGCGCGCCGTGGGCGGTGTTCACGCTGCGGCTCGTGTCGGTGCCCGTGTTCTTGATCGCGCTGTTGGTCACACGCGCGTGGCGGGGACGACACCCGACGCCGCGCGATACCGCGACCATGGTCGGCGTCGGGCTGCTCGACAACCTGGCGAACCTGACGTTCGCGCTCGCCGGTCAGACCGGCCTGCTCGCGTTGATCTCGGTGGTCGGGTCGCTGTACCCGGTCGCGACGGTGCTGCTCGCGTGGACGCTCCTGCGCGAACGCCTCACCCGGTCGCAGTGGGTCGGCGTGGCGCTCGCGTTCGCGGGAGTGGGTCTGATCGCCGCGGGGTGACGGCTCAGCTCAGCGGTCGACTGTGAACGTCTAGCCTTCGCGCGATGGAGTGGTGGCGGGACATGTTCGGCTTGCCGTTGTGGCAGCGGGTCCAATTGTCGTGGGAGGAGGCGGACGATGCCGACGAGGACGCCGAGCAGGTCGTGCGTGCTCTCGAGCTCACCTCCCACGCGCGCGTGCTCGATGTCCCGTGTGGCACGGGCCGGATCGCGAAGCGCCTCCACGCGATGGGCCATGACGTGGTCGGTATCGACGCGACCCATCGGTTCCTCGAGGTCGCGCGTGGCACCGGCGTTCCCGTCATCCGCGCCGACATGCGCACAGCGGCCGTCCGTCCGGGCTGGTTCGACGGCGCGTTCTGTCTGTGGGGCTCGTTCGGCTATTTCGACGAGGACGGCAACACGCGCCAAGCGCAGGCGCTCGTCGATGCGCTCGCTCCGGGCGGCCGGCTGCTCGTCGACACGTTCGTCGCCGACACGCTGCTGCCGGGCTTCGTCCCGGAGGCCTCCTGGTCGGTGGGCGACATCGACGTGGCAGAAGTGCGGCGGTACGACGCAGACGACAAGCGCATCGAGACGACGTGGACGTTCACGACCGTCGATGAGCAGGCGACACAGGTGACGTCCGTGCGTCTGTACACGCTCGAAGAACTGACCGATGTGTTCGCCGCGTGCGGCTGCACCACGTTCCAAGCCTTCGATGAAGAGCTGGAGCCTTTCGGCGAGGGTTCGGTGCGACTCCGGCTCGTCGCGACGAAGGGCTAGCCGCCGGTCGACGAGCCCGCTAGATCGAGAAGGTCGCGCGGGTCAGCGCAACAGGGTTCCGCACTCGGTCCACGACCGGTGCTACGCCGGCTGGATCCACGATCGCTACGTAGGTCTTCCCACGGTCGAGCGGGGCCTTCGGGGTGAGTGTCGCCCGCCGAACCTGGCCGGTCGCGCAGGAGGTCCGTGCGCCGGAGCCGTTGAAGCACCGGAGCCTTGCGGCAACGACGCGGCCGTGCTTCGGGCGAAGGACGATGTTGCTCGTCGTCAGCCGGTGCACCGGCTCGTTGAACGTGACGCGCAGCGGGTCCGTGCGGCGATCGGGCGGGTTGAGGTGCGCGGTCGCCGGCCCGAGGTCGGTGAAGGTTGCGGTGACGCTTCGCGGTTGATCCATCGTCACGGTGCACCCGTTCGGATCGGTCCCGGCGCAATCGCCCGACCACGTGACGCCTGCCCACTGGTCCATGGTCGCGGTCAGCGGGACGGTCGAGCCGGGAGCGAACGCCGAGGTGCAGTCGCTCGGGCAGTCGATCCCGGCGGGGCCCGAGGCGACGTTGCCCGGGACGTTGCCGGTGACCTTCACCTTCAGCGTGTAACTGAACGTGGCGGTCACTGTTTTCGCGCCGAGCGTCGTCACGTTGCAGGTGGGATCCGCTCCGGCGGCGGCGCAGGCGCCGCCCCACGAGACGAACGAGTACCCAGTGTCGGGTGTCGCGGTCAGCGTCACGACGTCGTTCGGGTTGTAGAGCGCCGGGCACGTGGCCGTCGCGGCGCAGTCGATCTTCCCTGTGCTGTCGGCGATGGAGCCGCCGGCGCCCGGCTGGGCGATCAGTTCGGAGATGATCGCCTTCTGCAGGTTGGTGCCCGCGTATCGGTCTCGGTCGACATCGGTGTTGATGCCGCTGACCTTGCCCGTCCACGAGTACTGCCAGAACGTCCAGGCCTGCCCCTGCCAGTCATGCGCCGGCATCGACTTGGGGAGCGGCGATCGCGGCCACGCGAACCACAGCGGGAAGCCGTTGTCGGCGAACCACGTCGAGTTCCCAAGGATCGTCTGGAACAGGTACTGCGAGCCGTAGACCATCGGACGCACGCCGGTCTTCGCCTCGACGCGATCGAGCCATGCGCGCGACCACGCCATCAGCGTCGCCTGTGACGTGCCGCCGGGGATCCGGTTCATCTCCATGTCGAGGACCGGCAGGACGTCGCCCACCGTCGGATGCACCGTCGTGACGAAATGATCCGCTTCCTTCTTCGCCTCGTCCGTCGACTTGTTGGGGCTTCCCCACACGTGGTACGCGCCGACTGGGATGCCGGAAAGCTGGGCCTGCGAGTCGTTGTAGGCGAACCTCGGGTCGACGTAGGTCTGCCCTTCCGTCGCTTTGAGGATGGCGAAGTCGATCCCGTCGGACGCGACCGATGACCAGGCGATCGTGTGCTGGTAATGGGACACGTCGATCCCGGTGACGGGATAGGTGGCGGTCAGCACGTCGACCGTTCCCTTCGACGATGCGAGCGTACTTGTCATCGAGCTCACGACGAGCACGACGGCAAGGCCGACGGCGGGGAAGCGCAGACGCATCAGCAGAGGGTATCGGTCGAGCATCGCCCAACCTGTCAGGGTCCGAGTTCGTAGCCCATCCATCGGGGGAGCATCGCGATCACGTTGGTGACCGGGTCGGGTTGCAGCCCAACGTCTTCGGCCTCGTCCTTCCGCACGATCGCGAATTGTGTGACGGCCGCGCCGATCGACAGCAGCGGCTCCGGCGGGAAGCGAAGCATCGGGAGATCGACGAGGGGGAGTGTGGTGTGCTCGTCTTCGATCCCGAGCGCGAGCGCGGACAGGATCTTGCCGCCGAGATGGCAGGGGCCGACACCGCCGCCGGTGTAGCCGACGCCGTAATGCACGGGGCCTCCGGGAAGCGTGCCGAACGCGGGAAGGTGCCGGCCGGTGACGTCCATGGGGCCGCCCCAAGCCGCCTCGATGCCAACATCGGTCCACGACGGGAAGAACCGGTAGAAGTCGTCAACTAACTTGACTATCGACGCCTCGTCATACCGCAGGCGCGGCCCGAGCCCGACGCCGGCGCCGGCCGTCGCAGCCGCGGCGCCGAACGCGATCCGGCCGTCGGGCGTGGTGCGGAAGTAGCGCAGCGCGGTGCGCCAGTCTGCGAGCCCTTCCCCGCCGGTCCACCCGATGTCTGCGAGCCGATCGGGCGCGGGCTCGGTCACGACGATGTAGGTGCCACGGGGCACGATCGATCGACGGAATGCGGGGAGCGACGCCGACCACGCGCCGAGGGCGAGCACGCCGTGTTCGGCGCGGATGCTGCCTGCTGCCGTCTCCACCTCGACGGTCGGGCCCTCTCGGAAGCGGACGAGGGGGGACGACTCATGGATCCGGACGCCTCGCTGGAGGAGCGCCGCGCGCAAGCCCAACGCGAGTCGGGCCGGCTGCAGCGTCGCGTTCTCCGGCTGCAGGAGTCCTTCGCGGAACACCGGCGACCGGCATCGGTCCTGCACCGCGTCGCGGTCGAGCTCGACGAAGCGATCGCCGACGCCGAGACGCCGCGCGGTCATGACGAGCGGGTTCCACGCGTCGTCTTGCGCTTCCGACGTTGCGATCGTGAGGTGGCCGCCTCGCATGAACCACGCGTCGACGCCGTTCGCCTCGAGCCATGCCTCGATCTCGTCGACGCTCCGGTGCGCGGTCTCGGCCACCCGCAGCGCATCGGCCTCGCCGAAGAACCGGATCAGCGCCTCCAGGTCCTCCCACATCCCGTAGCAGAAGCCGCCGTTGCGGCCACTCGGTCCGCTCCCACAGAGCTCATCGCCTTCCAGCAGCACGACGTCGCAGGACGGATCGCGCTCCTTCAGATACCAGGCGGTCCACAGACCCGTGTACCCACCGCCGAGGATCACGACGTCTGCCGTGGTCGCACCGGCGAGCGCGGGTTCCGGGTCGGGCGCGAGCGCCGCACAAGCCTCTTCCATCCACCAGGACACATGCGCCTGACGGGGCGGGGCCGTCATCGGCCGAGCCATCACGGGCCGAGGTTGTAGCCGAGCCTCCGCGGGAGCTTCGCGACGAAGTCGACGAACGGGTTCGGATCCTCCTCGTCGTCCAGGGACTCGTCGCGGCGATGGATCGCCCGGTTGGCCACCGCGGCGCCGACCGAGCGGATGGGCTCCGGCGGGAACCGGCGTGGCTCGAGATCCACGAGAGGGAGCGCGAGCACGTCGTCGTACTTCGCGAGCGCGCGGTGCGCGAGGATCCGGCCACCCAGGTGCGCCGGGCCGACGCCGTTGCCGGTGTACCCGAGCCCGTAGTGCACCGTCCCCGGGTCGAGCGTGCCGAAGAACGGGAAGTGGTCGCCGCTGACATCGATCGGACCCCCCCACGCCGCGTCGATCGCAACGTCGCGGAACGTCGGGAACATCCGGTGGAGGTCGGCCATCGCGACCTCGATCGACTGCTGGTCGTACGCGAAGCGCGGGTCGATGTGGCGCGCGATGTCTGGCTGCATGCCGCCGATCCCGAACGCGATCCGACCGTCGGGCGTGTTCCGCACGTAGTGCAGCGCCGACCGGTAGTCCGAGAACCCCATCCCGTCGGTCCACCCGAGCTCTGCCAACAGATCCGGCGCCGGCTCGGTCATCACGATGTAGGAGCCTCGGACGGTGATCGCGCGGCGGAAGCGCTTCCAGTGCTGCGCCCACGCGTTCATCGCGAGCACACCCGCGCCGGCGGTGACACGCGCCTTCGGCGTCTCGGCGATCACGGGGTCGCCCGTGCCGAACCGCGCGACGTGCGTGTGCTCGTGGATCCGGACGCCGGAGGCGAGGAGCGCGCTGCGGAGGCCGCGCGCCAGCCGGGCGGGGTGAAGCGTGCCGCCGTAGCGCGAGAACACGCCGCCGTGGATCACCGGCGAGTCGACCCGCGCGCGCACCTCCTCGGTGGTGAGCACCTCGAGATGATCCAGACGCAGCCGGTCGGCGGTGATGATCTCGTCGGCCCACTCGCCGATCTGCGAGGTGCTCGACGCCGCGTTGAGATCGCCGTCGGGGCGGAACCATGCGTCGAAGCCTTGCTTGTCGCAGAACGCGCCGATCTCGGTGACGCTTTCCTCACCGGCGCGGCACAGGCGGAGCGCGGCCTCGTCGCCGAAGCGCTCGCAGAGTTTGGTGAGGTCGCCCCAGAAGGAGTTCACGAACCCGCCGTTCCGGCCGCTTGGTCCGCCCCCGCAGATGTCCTGCTCCAGCAGCAGCACGTCCGCGCCTGGGTCGAGCTCCTTGAGGAACCACGCCGTCCACATCCCTGTGTAGCCGCCGCCGAGGATCACGACGTCGGCGGAGGTGTCGGCGGTGAGCGGCGGGCACGGGTCGCCGGCGAACTCCGGCTGCGCGAGCGCCTCGCGGAGCCACCAGCTGCGGCCGTGGTCGGGTGGGATGGCGGTCATCGGTCGTGTCGTGTTCGGTCGGGGTCGGGCCGAGTCTACGGAACGACCGCGCGTCGGCTGGTCAGCGCGCCGGTGTGATCAGGCAGAACTCGTTGCCTTCCGGGTCACCCATGATGGCGAAGTCGTAGCCGTACTCGGTCTGGGTGGGCTGGATCAGCGAGCCGCCGAGCTCCTCGACATGGGCGATCGCAGGATCGAGCGCCTCGACCTCGATGTCCAGGTGAAGCCGATTCTTCAGGGTCTTGGCTTCCGGCACGCGTTGGAACCGGAACAAGGGCGAGTCGTTCGTGGCTGCAACGTCGACGTAGTGGGCCTCGTTCGGCTCGCCTTCGTTCGCGATCGACGCGATCTCCGTGTCGAACATCGCGGCCCAGAACCGCGCGAGGGCGATCGTGTCGTCACCGTCGATCACGAGTCCGTCGACACGTCCGATCGCC
>DASYOY010000181.1:0-12966 GCA_036007245.1 Actinomycetota bacterium
TCGGGGCGTACATCGGCTACCTCGTGTTCTCGCACGTGCAGGTGCGCGTCGACGCGTGGCTGCACGCGATGGACCCGAGCAAGGTGGCCGACGAGGGCTACCAGCTGTCGCAGGGATGGTTCGCGTTCGCCTCGGGCGGGATGGTCGGCACCGGGCTCGGCCTCGGTTCCCCGACGCTGATCCCCTACGTCGGCAGCGACTTCATCCTCGCCGCGTTCGGCGAGGAGCTCGGCATGCTCGGCGTCGCCGCCGTGCTCCTCCTGTATCTGGTGATCGTCGGACGCGGGCTGCGGATCGCGGTCGAGCGGCACGACAGCTTCGAGAAGCTGCTCGCGGTCGGGGTCACGACGGTGCTGGGCCTGCAGGTGTTCGTGATCGCCGCGGGAGTCCTGCGTCTGATCCCGCTCACCGGCGTCCCATTACCCCTCGTCAGCTACGGCGGAACGAGCCGCGTGGCATCGGCGGTGGCGATCGCGCTGCTGCTGCGAACGTCGGCGGGTCCGTACTTCCGCAAACGACGCGTGCGTGCCACGACCGCGGACGACGACACCCAGGTGGCCGTCTAGATGGACCGGCAGATCCGCCGCCTCGGGATCGCGTTCGTCGCGCTGTTCGCCGTGCTGTTCGGGCAGGTCGCGTATGTGCAGGTGGTCGCCGCCGACCGGATCGCGAACGAACCCGCCAACGCGCCGCGGCAGATCAAGGCCGAGTACGCGGTCGAGCGCGGGCAGATCCTTGCCGCGAACCACACAACGGTCCTCGCCGATTCCAAGCCGAACCCGGACACATCGTCGCCGTACAAGTACCTGCGCGAGTACCCGAACGGCGAGCTCTGGGGTCAGCTGACGGGGTACTACTCGCGGATCTACGGCCGAACCGGGCTGGAACAGGCGATGAACAGCTATCTCGCCGGGACCGCACCGGAGTTCGCGACGCAGAACCTGACCGACATCCTCCTCGGCCGGCCCAAGAAGGGCGGCACCGTCATCACCACGCTGGACCCGCAGGTGCAGGCAACCGCCCGAAAGGCGCTCGGCACTCACCAGGGCGCGGTCGTTGCCATCGACCCGAGCAACGGCGACATCCTGGCGATGTACTCGAACCCCGGGTTCGACCCAAACGTGCTGTCGACCGGCAGCGATCAGCAGATCCAGAAGGCGTGGCAACAGCTGATCTCCGATCCGGAGCATCCGCTCGTCTCGCACGCGTTCCAGGACCTCTACCTGCCGGGCTCGACCTTCAAGACGATCACCGCGAGCGCGGCGCTCGAGAACAACTGGCCGCCCGAGAAGACGTGGAAGAACCCGCATCAGCTCGACCTGCCGCAGACGACGAGCAACATCCAGAACTTCGGCAACGAGCTCTGCAACGGCGGCTCGTCGACCGTCACCATGGAAGAGGCGTTCACCGAGTCGTGCAACGTCACGTTCGCCGAGATCGGTATGGCGCTCGGCGCAGACAAGATGACCGCACAGGCGCAGGCATATGGCCTGTGCAAGATCGCGCCCGTCGAGGGGCAGCCGGCGCCGTGCCTGAACGACACGATCCCATTCATCCTGCCGTGGCAGACGGGGCGGTTCCCCGAGGCCCCGTACTTCGACAACAACGAGCCGGCGCTCGCGCGATCCTCGATCGGGCTGGACAACGACCTGCTGAACCCGCTGCATATCGCGCTGATCGCATCGGCGATCGCGAACGGGGGAACCCTCTACGAGCCGAGGCTCGTGTCCGAGGTGCGCGACGCGACCACCGGCCAGACGATCACGACGTTCAACCCACAGGAGTACAGCCATCCGTTGACGTCGACGTCGGCGACGGAGCTCCGCCAGATGATGGTCAACGTCGTGCAGAACGGCACCGGCTATCTCGCGCAGATCCCCGGTGTGACGGTCGCAGGCAAGACGGGCACATCTGCGAACACCCACGGGCCGCCGAACGCGTGGTTCACGTCGTTCGCGCCCGCCGGGCAGGGACAGACGGCGCGCATCGCCGTGGGGGTTATCGTGCTCGACGGCGGAGACCTCGGGAACGAGGCGACCGGCGGCCAGGTGGCGGCCCCGATCGCGAAGCAGGTCATCGAGTCCTACCTACAGCACAGCTGACGCAGAGGGGATCCACCGGGTGGAACAGCAGACGATCGGCGAGCGCTACACCGTCGAAGCCCGCATCGGGCAAGGCGGGATGGCCGAGGTCTTCCGCGGGTTCGATCCGCAGCTGGACCGGACCGTCGCGATCAAGGTGCTCGGGCACCCGTTCGACCGCGACGCCGGGTTCGTGACGCGGTTCCGCAGAGAGGCGCAGGCCGCCGCGCGGCTCAACCACCCGAACATCGTCGGCGTCTACGACGCGGGCGCCGACGGCGACACGCAGTACATCGTCATGGAGTACATCGAGGGGCGCACGCTCGCGTCGTTCCTCGGTGGCGGCGGACACCCGACCCCGATGCAAGCGGTCGAGCTCACCGAGAAGGTGGCCTCTGCGTTGCAAGCCGCGCACGAGCACGGGATCATCCACCGCGACATCAAGCCCGCGAACGTGATGGTCACGCGGTCGGGCGCGGTCAAGGTGATGGACTTCGGCATCGCGCGTCTGCAGAGCGACGCGACCGCGCCACAGACCTCGTCGGTGATCGGCACGCCCGCGTACTTCTCCCCCGAGCAGGCGCAGGGCCAGCCGGTCGACGCCCGCTCCGACATCTACTCGCTGGGCTGCGTGCTCTACGAGATGCTCGCGCACCATCAAGCGTTCACCGGCGACACACCGGTTGCGATCGCCTACAAGCAGGTCAACGAAACGCCGCCGCCGCCCTCGGCCTCCAACCCCGACGTGCCACCACGCCTCGACGCCGTCGTGATGAAGTGCCTGGCAAAGAACCCGGCGAACCGCTATCAGACCGCCGGCGAGTTGATCGCCGACCTCGAGCGCGTTCGCCAAGGCATCGACGTCGAAGCCACGCCGCTGCTCCCCGTGGTCGGCGACGCAACCGCGACCCAGGTGATCGCGCGGCAGCCCACCGAGGTCATGCCGCCGCCCGAGCCCGAGCAATCCTCCAGGCGCGTCTGGCTCGGCGTCCTGATCGGCGCGCTGATCGTGGCCCTCCTCGGCGTCGGCGGATATCTCTTGGCGCAGAGCCTGGACTCGAACCAATCCACGAGCAAGCCGATGCCCAACGTGGTCGGCAAGTCGTACACCGAAGCCCAGGCGATCCTCGTGAACCAGTACGGGTTATCGGTGACGAAAACGCCCAAAACGACCCAAGGGCAACCCGCCGGAACCGTGCTCGAGCAGAGCATCAGCCCGAACGACCCGGTCGAGCCCGGAACCACCGTGGTCTTGACCGTCGCTCAGAAGCCGGCCGCGGTCTCGGTACCGAGCCTCCGCTGCTACTCGGTGTCCCAAGCCCAGGACGCGCTGTCGGCCGTCGGGCTCTCTATCGGGGCGAAGGCGACCGCCGCGACGGCTGACACGGCGTGTCAGCCCGGACAGATCATCGATCAGAGCCCTACCGCGGGCGACTCGGTCCAGCCGGGGACGCTGGTCGACGTGACGCTCAACCCGGCGACGCCGGCCACCGTCACGCTGGGCGACTACACGTGTCTCACGTTCGGCAAGGCGAAGAGCCAGCTGAACAAGCTCGGCTTGGTTCCGGCCTTCCGTGGAACGACGACGCCGCTCGCGCAGTGCCCGAACACGAACTTCGTCGCGATGCAGGATCCAGCCGCCGGGAGCGTCGTCCCGGTTGGCAGTACCGTGGGCCTCTACACGGGCTCTGAGGCGAGCCCGTCGCCGACCGGGAGTGCGTCGCCGTGACCGAGTACGTGACCGAGCAGTTCACCCCGCAAGAGCAAGCCACCCTCGAGCCGTTCGTCTCGAACCTCGACGGGCCGGTGTTCGCGCTGACGAACCTGCCCGAGGCCGTGAAAGGCGCGATGTTCGCTCGGTATTCGCGCACGACGAAGTCGCTCCGGCGGCTGTTCCTCGACGAGTTCGCCGACGACGTCTTGCGTTTGGGTACCGCGGAGGCACGCGGCCGGTCCGAACGCGCGGCCGGGATCTACGAGCGGGTGTTCGTCGAGTACGGCGACGACTCGGTGGCGCAGCTCGGCGGCGTGCACCTCGCGTGCGAGCAGTCGTCGCAGCTGCTGGCCAAGGCGCTCGAATGGGGACGCCTCGCCGCGTACCTCGAGCAGTCGACGCGGTACATGCGCTACGACGACAAGCCCGGCGGGAACTGGCGCGCGACCGTACCCGCGGAGCTGGAGCACACACCGCTGGCCGACACGTACGCCGCGTTCCTCGACGACGCGTTCACCATCTACGGCCAGCTGTACGAGCGGCTCGAGCCCTGGTTCAAGGAGCGCTTCCCCAAGCAGCCCGATGACACCGACTTCGTCTACCGCCAGGCGATGCTGGCGAAGACCTGCGACACGCTGCGGATGCTGCTGCCGGCGGGCACGCGTTCGAACCTCGGCATCTACGCGACGGGACAGTCCTACGAACAGCTGCTGATGCGACTCGCGCAGCACCCGCTCGCGGAGATGCGCGACTACGGCGACCTGATGCTCACCGAGCTCCGTACGGTGATCCCCGAGTTCTTGAAGCGCGTCGATCAGACCGAGCGAGGCGTGGCGTGGACCGACTACTGGAAGACGGTGCGCGAACGCACCGACGAGCTCACGCACAAGCTCGTGGGCGACATCGAGCCCGAGCCGCGTGGCTTGGTCAACTTAATTGACTATGATGCGGAGGGCGAGCTCAAGGTCACCGCCGCGGTGCTCTACGCGAACAGCGCGCTGCCGGACGATCAGCTGCTCGACGTTGTTCGCGCGATGACCGACGAGGAGCGCGCCGAGATCCTGGCGGCGAGCGTGGGTGATCGAGGGAACCGCCGGCACAAGCCCGGCCGGGCATGGGAGCGGACGCAATACCGGTTCGACGTGCTCTGTGACTACGGCGCGTATCGCGACCTGCAGCGTCACCGCCCGCTCACGCTCGAGTGGCAACGGCTGACGCCGGCGTTCGGGTACGACGTGCCCGAGGCGATCACCGAGGCCGGACTGGCCGACCGCTGGGATCGCGTGATGGCGCGCTCGCGCGAGACGTATGAGGCGATCGCTGCCGCGGGTCTGCCCGACGTGGCGCAGTACGCCGTGTCGATGGCCTACCGGATCCGGTTCGTGATGCAGATGACCGCGCGCGAGGCGATGCATCTCACCGAGCTGCGATCGCAGCCGACCGGGCATCCCGTCTACCGCGAGGTCGCACAGGAGATGCACCGACAGATCTCGGGCGTGCACCCGGCGATCGGCGCGGCGTTCACGCATATGTCCTACGAGGACGTCGATCTGGAGCGCCTCGAGGCGGAGCGGCGGACCGAGCGAAAGCGCAAGGCCCAGCGGACCTAGCCCGCTCGCTCGACGCGCCTATCCTCGGAGGGTGCGTTCCCCGGACCTGTCTCGCACGGAGCGACGCAACGCGCTCATCGCGTGCGCGATCGTCGTCGCGGCGTCGGCCGTCATCCTGACGATCGCGCCCGGCGTGGGCACGATGAAGGACCTCGAGGTGTACCTGCTCGCGGGGCGCCGGTTCGGCGACGGGGCGACGCTCTACGGCGAACACTTCGGCCAGGCGCTGCCGACCCCCTTGCCGTACACGTATCCACCGATGTGGGCGGCGGCGATGACGCTCGTCGCGTGGCTGCCGTGGCGGGCGATCGATGTGGTGTGGACGCTCGTTGACCTGGCGCTCCTGGTGTGGGTCGTGCGGATCTCGTACGCACGGTTCCTCGGCCGACTCGGCGAGCGGCGATGGATCGCGTGGGCATGCCTGATCGCCGTGTGCGGCCTGACCGCACCGGTGCTGTCGGTGTTCGACCTCGGACAGCTCGGGATCATCCTGATGGCGCTCGTGCTCGCCGACACGCTGCCGCGGACGACGCGGCTGCCACGCGGAGTGCTGGTCGGCATCGCGACGGCGATCAAGCTGCTGCCGGGGGTGTTCGTCCTGTACTGGGCGGTCACGAAACGGTGGCGCGCCGCGATCGTGGCGAGCGCGACCGCGATCGGCTTGTGGGCAGTGACGGCTGCGTTGCGGCCGAGCACCTCGAGCACCTATTGGTTGCAGATCGCGATCCATCCGGAACGTGCCGGCGATGCGTCCGACGTGTTCAACCAATCGTTGAACGGGATGCTGCAGCGGATCGGATCGCCATCGAGCGCCGTCTGGGCCGTACTTGCGGCGATCGTGCTGGTGGTCGGGCTCTGGCGGGCGCGTGAGGCACATGTGAGCGGCGACGAGCTGGCGGCGGTCTCGCTCGTCGCGCTCGCCGGCGTGCTGGTCTCTCCGATCTCGTGGGTGCACCACGCGGCGTGGATCGTGCCGGTCACCGGCGTGTTGCTCGGCGACGGACGAACGCGCGGGCGCTGGGTCGCGTGGGGCGCCACGATGTTGCTGTTCCTCGCCGACGTTCCGCTCTGGGGTCGTGCGGGCGTCCCGCTCGGCCCGTTCCGCATCGTGGCAGAGAACGCGTTCGTGCTCGCGATGCTCGCGCTGCTGGTGCTGCTCCCGATCGAGCGCGAACCCGAGCCCATCGTGCTCCCCGACCTGGAGGCGGCCGAGGCGCCCGCGCACGCGTGATCGCAGGCGCAGATCCGTCGGGGCGCGTCACTGCGGTGATCCGCGACGGCATGATCGACCGCGTCGAGGTCGAGGGGCTCGCGTGCGCCGACACCGGTGAGCCGCTCGAGCGGACGTCTCGGTTCTACGTCGGGTCGCTCGCGAAGCAGTTCGTGGCTGCGTGCGCTCGATCGTTGGTGGACCGGTCGGTATTGGACCCCGATGCTCCCGTGTCCGCGTACATCGCGGACCTGCCGCGTTGGGGCGACGGCGTCCGGGTCCGTCACCTGGTCCATCACACCTCCGGCATCTCGGACCGCGATCGCGGCGGGCCGCCCCCACCGCCGCGCGGCGTCCGCGCGATCGGCAACGACGACGTCATGGCCGACATCCGTTCGCTCGAGACGACCGCGTTCGAACCGGGCACCCGATACGCGTACTCGAACCGCGGGTATCAGCTCCTCGGACAGGTGGTTGCCGCGGTCGGCGGCAGGTCGCTGCCGCTGTTGGCGGAGGAGCGGCTTTTCGCGCCGCTCGACATGACGACGTCGTTCTTCCGGGATCAGGGAACGCCGCTGCCGCCCGAGGCGGCGCGCGGGCACTTCCTCGCGAGCGACGGCGGGATCTACGTCGAGCCTGCGCGGTTCCATGCGGTCGGCGCCGGCGGGCTCTGGACGTCGGTGGACGACCTCGCGAGGTGGGATGGCGCGTTCTACGACGAGGACTCGGTCGCGTCGCGGCTCGTGGCGCGCGGCGCGCTCGACGACGGCACGCCGATCCACTACGGATGGGGGCTGTCGATCCGCACGCACCGAGGGCTGCCGATCCACAGCCACGGCGGCAGCTTCCCCGGGTGGACGTCGAAGATGGTGCGGTTCCCGACCGAACGCACCACGGTGATCATCCTCGCGAACGGAGAGACCGGCGACGTGAGCGCCGATGCGTTCGCGTTGGCCGACAAGGTTCTGGGCGACGCGATGGATCTCGCTGCGCCGCACGCCGACGAGACGTTCGACGGCGTGGCCTAGGCGGGCGCAAGTTCGAGCCGCCGCACGGCACGCGTGGGCACCCCATTGGGGTGAGGGAGAGCCCTCCGGGTCCGAAGGGTCGGCGACAGGAGTGTTTCGGTACGCTGAACCCTTCCGATGGACCGCGACGCGACCTTCCTCTTGTCCCTGGTGACCTTCGCGGTCGCCGCGTGCGCGGTGGGCGTCTGCGGGTGGATCATGTGGTCCCGCACCCGGCCCACGAGCGCCGCTGCCGACACGCACGAGCATCCGGGCGTACCCGAGGACTCGTGATGCTCACGCTCCTCGACCTGCGTGAGCGGGGCGGGCGGCTCGAACCCACCAAGCTCGAGATCGATCCCGCCACGGCCGAAACCGTCCGCGAGATCCTCCAGCGTGTCTTCGTCGAAGGCGACGAGGTGCTGGTCGAGCTCGCCGCCGAGTTCGACAAGGCCGACCTGACCGACGTCGGCATCCTCGTCGGCGACGAAGACTTCGCACGCGCCGAACGCGAGACGCCCGAAGACCTGAAGCGGGCGCTCGACGACCTCATCGACCGGCTCCGCGATCTGGCCGAGCGCCAGACGCCGCGCGAGTGGTGGCACGAACGCGACGGCGTCCGGTTCGGCGAGATCGTCCGGCCGCTGCGCACCATCGGCTGTTACGTCCCCGGCGGCCGCGCGCGCTATCCGTCGACCGTGGCGATGACGGTCGTTCCTGCGGTCGTCGCCGGCGTCGAGGAGATCGTCGTCTGCACGCCGCCGCAGACCGACGGGTCGGTGCCCCCGGCTGTGCTGTACGCGGCGAAACGCGCGGGCGCCACGCACGTCGCACGCACCGGCGGCGCCCAGGCCGTCGCGGCGATGGCCTACGGGACCGAATCGATCCCCGCGGTCGACCGGATCGTCGGTCCGGGAAACGTGTACGTGACCGAGGCGAAGCGGCAGGTGGCCGGGTTCGTGGGGATCGACGGCTTGGCCGGGCCCTCCGAGCTCGCGATCGTCGCCGACGGCGACGTCGACCCGCGGATGGCGGCCCTCGACCTGATCGCGCAGGCCGAGCACGACCCGCACGCATGCACCTACCTCTTGACGCCGGACCAAGCGTTGATCGAGAAGATCAACGCGGCGTTCGAACAGGAGCTCCCGCAGGCCGGCCGCGCGGAGATCGTCGAGCAGGCGATCAAGCACACCAAGCTGATCTTGGTTCGCGACCTCGACCACGCGATCGACGCGGTCAACGACCTCGCCGCCGAGCATGTGCTGCTGCTCGTGTCCGACGTCGACGAGGTGCTCCCGAAGGTGCGCAACGCCGGGGCGGTGTTCCTCGGGCACTGGACCGCGGTGCCCTACGGGGACTACGGCGTCGCCTCGAACCACGTCTTGCCGACCGCCGGCACCGCCCGGTTCTCCAGCGGGCTGCGCGCGTCGGACTACGTCACCGTCAGCTCGGTGATCCAGATGTCCCCCGAGGCGGCTCGCCGCTTCACCCCCGGTACCTCGGCGATCGCTCGAGCCGAAGGGCTCGTGGGCCACGCGAAGGCGATGGACGCGCGCGCCGAGGAGGCCGGGGAGGCATGAGCGTCGGCGCCGAACCCCGGCCCGGCCTCCGCGACATCGAGGTCTACGACTCGCCGCAGCTCGACGTGCCCGTTCGCCTGAACACGAACGAGTGCCCGCACCCGTTGCCCGAGGACTTCATGACCGAGCTCGCCTCGACGATCCGCGACCTGCCGCTGCACCGGTACCCCGACGGGCACATGCGGCGGCTGCGGGCGGAGCTTGCGACGGCGTCGATGCATCCGGTCGAGGGCATCTGGGCGGCGAACGGGTCCAACGAGGTCCTGACCGAGCTGCTCCAAGCCTATGGCGGCCCCGGCCGGCGCGCGGCCGTGTTCGAGCCCACCTATCTGTTGCACGCGCGGCTCGCGCGCCTCACCCACACCGAGGTCGAGCGCCTCGCGCTGCCCGGCGACTTCGTGCTCGGCGATGCCGAGGTCGCGGCGGTGATCGCGTCGGCGCCCAACGTCGTGTTCGTCTGCTCGCCCAACAATCCGACGGGCAACGCGCAGCCGCTCTCGGCGATCGTCGGCATCGCACAAGGCCTGCCGGACACGCTGGTGATCGTCGACGAGGCCTACGGCGAGTTCGCGCCCGCCGCGTCGGCGCAAGCCTTGATCGCGACGAACCCGAACATCGCGATCACGCGGACGTTCTCGAAGGCGTTCGCGCTGGCCGGGGCACGGATCGGCTACCTGCTGTCGACGCCCGAGGTGATCGCCGATATCGAACGCGTGCGACTCCCCTACCACTTGTCGGCGCTCACCCAGACCACCGGGATCGTCGCGCTGCACCACCGCGAGGAGGCGTCGGCCTTGCTGGGCGCGATCCGCGTCCAGCGCGACCGGATCAGCCGCGAGCTCCGCACGATCCCACACGTGACCGTGTACCCGAGCGACGCGAACTTCGTGCTGTTCGTCCCGCCGGTCGACGCCGGCGCGGTGTGGCAGGGGCTGCTCGACCGCGGGGTGCTGGTCCGCGATCTGAGCGCCGTCGTGCCGAACGCCCTGCGCGTCACCGCCGGGACCGAGCACGAGACCGACCAGTTCCTATCCGCGATCAAGGAGGTCCTGGCCGCATGAGCCGCACCGCGGCGATCACGCGCGCGACGAAGGAGACCGACCTCACCGTGGAGCTCGCGCTCGACGGATCGGGCAACGCCGTCGCCGACACCGGCATCCCGTTCTTCGACCACATGCTGCAGCAGCTGGGCAAGCACGCCGGCTTCGACCTCTCGGTCACGTGCAAGGGCGACCTCGACGTCGACGGCCACCACACCGTCGAGGACTGCGGGATCGCGCTGGGCGAAGCGTTGAAGGAGGCGCTCGGCGACAAGGCCGGCGTCCGCCGGTTCGCCTCGATCGTCGTGCCGCTCGACGAAGCCGCGGTCGAGGTCGCGCTGGACCTCGCCGGCCGGACGTTCGTCGTGTACGAGGTGCCCGTCCCCTACGAGACGATCAACGGGTTCGACACCGGGCTGCTTGAGGACTTCATCCGTGCGTTCGCGCAGAGCGCCGAGCTCACGATCCACGCGCACCTGCGGTACGGGCGCTCGCCGCACCACATCTGCGAGGCGACGTTCAAGGCGCTCGCGAAGGCGCTCGGCGACGCGTGTTCGCTGACCGGCCGCGGCGGTGTGCCCTCCACCAAGGGAACGCTGTCGGGCTGATGTCTGCGAGGGTCGCCGTGCTCGATTACGGCAGCGGGAACCTGCATTCGGTCTCCCGCGCGCTGGCACATGTCGGCGCGGACGTGCATGTCGTCGAGCGGCCGTCCGACGTCGTCGGAGACGCGTTGCTGATCCCCGGCGTCGGCCACTTCGGCCAGTGCGCGCGGGCGTTGCGCGCGGCCGGCTTCGAGGCGCCGATCCGCGCGGCGGTCGAGGACGGCCGGCCGGTGATCGGCGTGTGCGTGGGGATGCAGATCCTGTTCGACGCGAGCGAAGAGGACGACGAGCCGGGCCTCGGCGTCCTGCCCGGCGCGGTCCGCAAGCTGCCCGGGACCGTTCGCGTGCCACACATGGGCTGGAACACGGTCGCGTGGGCGGGTCGCCGGCACCCGTTCGTCGCCGACATCCCCGACCAGACGTCGTTCTACTTCGTGCACTCCTACGCGCCGGACCTCGGCGTCGACGCCGTCGGCGCGACCGAGCACGGACGCACGTTCGCGGCCGTGGTCGCCCGCGAGAACGTGTTCGCCACGCAGTTCCACCCGGAGAAGTCCGGTGAGGCCGGGCTGCAGCTGTACGCCAACATCGTGCGGGAGGTCGCCGCTTGATCGTGATCCCGGCGATCGACCTGCGTGGCGGACGAGCGGTTCGGCTGCTCCGCGGCGACCCCACCGCCGAGACGTCCTACGCCGACGACCCGGTCGAGGTCGCGTCGCGTTTCCAAGAAGAAGGAGCGCGGCGGCTGCATCTGGTCGACCTCGACGCGGCGCTCGAGCAGGGCGAGAACCGCGACGTCCTCCGCGAGATCTGCCAGGCGGTCGCGATCCCGGTGCAGATCGGCGGGGGCGTTCGGGCCATGCCCGACATCCAGGCGGTGCTCGACCTGGGCGCCTCGCGCGCGATCCTCGGCACCGCTGCAGCGCTCGACCCGGCGTTCGTGGCTCGCGCGGTCGAGGAGTTCGCCGAGCGCGTGCTCGTCGCGATCGACGTCCGCGGCGGTCACGTGATGGTGAAGGGCTGGCAGCAGGAAGGCCCCGAGCTCGAGGCGACGATCGCCGCGCTCGACGATGCAGGCGCCCCGCGCTACCTCGTCACCGCGATCGCCCGCGACGGCACGCTCGATGGGCCCGACCTCCGCTTGTATAAGCAGGTGCTCGCGCTGACCCAACGGCCGGTGATCGCGAGCGGTGGCGTCCGCACCGCCGACGACATCTGGGCGCTCCGCGACGAGGGCTGCGAGGCCGCCGTCACCGGCAAGGCTCTGTACGAGAAGACGCTCAAGTTGGCGCAGGTCATCCGGGGCTGAGGACGGCGGCGTGCTCGCGAAACGGATCATCCCCTGTCTCGACGTCGACGCCGGCCGCGTGGTCAAGGGCGTGCGGTTCCAGAAACTCCGTGACGCCGGAGACCCGGTGGAGCTCGCGGCGCGCTATGACGCCGACGGCGCCGACGAACTCGTGTTCCTCGACATCACCGCGACGGTCGAAGGGCGCGACGCGATGGACGACGTGATCGCGCGAACGGCCGAGCAGGTCTTCATCCCGCTCACGGTCGGCGGCGGCGTCCGCGAGCCCGACGACGTGCGACGACTGCTCCGAGCGGGCGCCGACAAGGTCGCGTGCAACAGTGCGGCGGTGCGCGGCCCCGAGCTGCTGTCACGCGCCTCCGACATCTACGGCGCGCAATGCATCGTGATCGCGATCGACGCCGCGCGCCGCGACGGCGGCTGGGAGGTCTTCGTTGACGCGGGGCGAACGCCGACGGGCCGTGACGCGGTCGCCTGGGCCGAGGAAGCGACCGTGAAGCGCGGCGCCGGCGAGATCCTCCTCACGTCGATGGATCGCGACGGCACCGGCGACGGCTACGACCTCGAGCTACTCGAGGCGGTCCGCGACGCGACCAACGTGCCCCTCATCGCGAGCGGCGGCGCCGGCACGCTCGCGCACTTCACCGACGGGCTGCGCGTGGCCGACGCGGTTCTCGCCGCCAGCCGCTTCCACGACGGCGACCTCACGATCGGCCAGGTCAAAGGACATCTCGCCGCCGAAGGCATCCCGGTGCGCCGATGAGCCTCGAGCGCCTGAACCTCGAGGAGCTCACCTTCGATGAGCGCGGG
>DASYOY010000182.1:0-22135 GCA_036007245.1 Actinomycetota bacterium
GCCGGAATCTCTACGGAGAGTTTGATCCTGGCTCAGGACGAACGCTGGCGGCGCGCTTAACACATGCAAGTCGAACGGTGAACCGGGCTTCGGCCCGGGGATCAGTGGCGAACGGGTGCGTAACACGTGGGCAACCTGCCCCTCACTCTGGGATAACCCCGGGAAACCGGAGCTAATACCGGATACTCCGACCGGTCCGCATGGTCTGGTCGGGAAAAGTCCGCTGGTGAGGGATGGGCCCGCGGCCTATCAGCTTGTTGGTGGGGTAACGGCCCACCAAGGCGACGACGGGTAGCTGGTCTGAGAGGACGACCAGCCACACTGGGACTGAGATACGGCCCAGACTCCTACGGGAGGCAGCAGTGGGGAATCTTGCGCAATGGGCGAAAGCCTGACGCAGCGACGCCGCGTGGGGGATGAAGGCCCTCGGGTTGTAAACCCCTTTCGGCAGGGACGAAGCGATCGTGACGGTACCTGCAGAAGAAGCCTCGGCTAACTACGTGCCAGCAGCCGCGGTAAGACGTAGGAGGCGAGCGTTGTCCGGATTCATTGGGCGTAAAGAGCACGCAGGCGGTTTGGCAAGTCGGATGTGAAAACCCGAAGCTCAACTTCGGGCCTGCATCCGAAACTGCCCGACTAGAGGTAGGTAGGGGAGATCGGAATTCCTGGTGTAGCGGTGAAATGCGCAGATATCAGGAGGAACACCGGTGGCGAAGGCGGATCTCTGGGCCTTACCTGACGCTCAGGTGCGAAAGCTAGGGGAGCGAACAGGATTAGATACCCTGGTAGTCCTAGCCGTAAACGTTGGGTGCTAGGTGTGGGCGGTCATCAACCCCGTCCGTGCCGAAGCTAACGCATTAAGCACCCCGCCTGGGGAGTACGGCCGCAAGGCTAAAACTCAAAGGAATTGACGGGGCCCCGCACAAGCGGCGGAGCATGTTGCTTAATTCGATGCGACGCGAAGAACCTTACCTGGGCTTGACATGCAGGGTGAAACCCGTGAAAGCGGGCGCTCTTCGGAGCCTGCACAGGTGGTGCATGGCTGTCGTCAGCTCGTGCCGTGAGGTGTTGCCTTAAGTGGCGCAACGAGCGCAACCCCTGTCCTTAGTTGCCAGCGGATCATGCCGGGAACTCTAGGGAGACTGCCGGTGCCAAACCGGAGGAAGGTGGGGATGAAGTCAAGTCATCATGCCCCTTACGTCCAGGGCTGCAAACATGCTACAATGCTCGGTACAAAGGGCTGCGATCCCGCAAGGGGGAGCGAATCCCAGAAAGCCGGGCTCAGTTCGGATCGGGGTCTGCAACTCGACCCCGTGAAGTTGGAGTCGCTAGTAATCGCAGATCAGCACTGCTGCGGTGAATACGTTCCCGGGGCTTGTACACACCGCCCGTCACACCACGAAAGTGGGCAACACCCGAAGCCGGTGGCCTAACCCTTGTGGAGGGAGCCGTCGAAGGTGGGGCTCGCGATTGGGGTGAAGTCGTAACAAGGTAGCCGTACCGGAAGGTGCGGCTGGATCACCTCCTTTCTAAGGAGCCTTTGGCACTCCGACGCGCCGGCGATGGTTCGGCGCACGTCGAAAGACAGTCGGAAGACTCCAGGTTGATGACACTGGCGCTCGTCGTTCGTCCTTCGGGTCGAGTGGCGAGCACACGCTGTTCAGCTTTGAGGGTGCGAACCCTCGGGCACCTTGAGAACTCGATAGCGAGCGCGAGCATCTAAACAGTCAAGTTATGAAGGGCTTACGGTGGATGCCTTGGCGCCAGGAGCCGATGAAGGACGCGTCTGGCTGCGAAAAGCTGCGGGGAGCTGCCGAGAGAGCTTTGATCCGCAGGTGTCCGAATGGGGAAACCCGGCTGGGGTCATGCCCAGTCACCCGTGTCTGAACACATAGGGCACGTGGAGGGAACCGCCCGAAGTGAAACATCTCAGTAGGGCGAGGAATGGAAAGCAACCGCGACTCCCCTAGTAGCGGCGAGCGAACGGGGATCAGCCTAAACCGGGGCGGTGTCAAGCCCGACGGCGTTGCCGTCCCGGTGTCGTGGGACCTACACGCACCCTCGTCGGAGGGTGTACGGAGTGACAAAACCGACGTCTAGACGAAGGCCATGGAAAGGGCCGCCACAGGGGGTAACAGCCCCGTAGTCGAAAGGCGATCGGTCTCCGCGTAGGGATCCCGAGTAGCACGGGACTCCTGGAATCCCGTGTGAATCTGGGGGGACCACCCCCTAAGGCTAAGCACTACCTGGCGACCGATAGTGAACCAGTACCGTGAGGGAAAGGTGAAAAGCACCCCGGGAGGGGAGTGAAAGAGCACCTGAAACCGTGAGCCTACAAGCAGTCGGAGCTCTCGCTGGGTTTCCAGTGGGGGTGACGGCGTGCCTTTTGAAGAATGAGCCGGCGAGTTAGCGGTACGTGGCGAGGTTAACCCTTCTGGGGTAGCCGAAGCGAAAGCGAGTCTGAAACGGGCGAACAGTCGCGTGCTCTAGACCCGAAGCCGAGTGATCTACCCATGGGCAGGTTGAAGCGAGGGTAAGACCTCGTGGAGGACCGAACCCACCAGGGTTGAAAACCTGGGGGATGACCTGTGGGTAGGGGTGAAAGGCCAATCAAACTCGGTGATAGCTGGTTCTCCCCGAAATGCCTTTAGGGGCAGCCTCGGGCGTTCTCCGACGGAGGTAGAGCACTGATTGGGCTAGGGGGCCTACAAGCTTACTGAACTCAGTCAAACTCCGAATGCCGTTGGACCAGAGCCCGGGAGTGAGGGCGCGGGGGCTAAGCTCCGTGTCCGAGAGGGAAACAACCCAGATCGCCAGCTAAGGTCCCTAAGTTCGTGCTAAGTGGGTAAGGATGTGAGATCGCAGAGACAACCAGGAGGTTGGCTTAGAAGCAGCCACCCTTGAAAGAGTGCGTAATAGCTCACTGGTCAAGTGGTCTTGCGCCGACGATGTAACGGGGCTCAAGCACGACACCGAAGCTGCGGGATCGTTCACATGACTCGGCCCTGGCGGGAGGCCGCCCGGGTCCAGGTCGAACGATCGGTAGGGGAGCGTTCCGATGCGTGTGAAGCGGCGGGGTAACCCAGTCGTGGATGCATCGGAAGTGAGAATGCCGGCACGAGTAGCGAAAGAGGGGGGAGGAACCCCTCCGCCGTATGTCCAAGGGTTCCTGGGGAAGGTTCATCCGCCCAGGGTTAGTCGGGACCTAAGCCGAGGTCGACAGACGTAGGCGATGGACGACTGGTTGATATTCCAGTACCACCTTGATCGCGACCCGGCCCAATCCAGGGCACTAAGGGAACCCCTTCGGGGGCTACCGACCAACCTGGTAGTAGGCCAGCGATGGGGGGACGCAGGAAGGTAGCTCGACCCAGGCGTTGGTTGTCCTGGGGCAAGTGCGTAGGGAGGCCTCCCAGGCAAATCCAGGAGGTCATATCCTGAGGCACGACGCCGAGCCGTTCAGGTGAAGCGAGTGATCCTATGCTGCCGAGAAAAGCCTCTAGCGAGTGATCAAGGTGCCCGTACCCCAAACCGACACAGGTGGACACGTAGAGAATACGAAGGCGATCGAGAGAACCCTGGTTAAGGAACTCGGCAAATTACGTCCGTAACTTCGGGAGAAGGACGACCGCAGTAGGGTGAAGGACTTCGCGTCCCGAGCTCGAAACGGTGGCACAAACCAGGCCCAAGCGACTGTTTACTAAAAACACAGGTCCGTGCGAAGTCGCAAGACGATGTATACGGACTGACGCCTGCCCGGTGCCGGAACGTCAAGGGGAGAGGTTAGTGATCCTTCGGGGTTGCGAAGCTTTGAACCTAAGCGCCGGTAAACGGCGGCCGTAACTATAACGGTCCTAAGGTAGCGAAATTCCTTGTCAGGTAAGTTCTGACCTGCACGAATGGCGTAACGACTTGGGCACTGTCTCAACCAGGGACTCGGCGAAACTGCAATACGAGTAAAGATGCTCGTTACCCGCGGAAGGACGGAAAGACCCCGGGACCTTTACTCTAGCTTGATGTTGCGTCTTGACATGCGTTGCGTAGGATAGGTGGGAGGCGTTGAAGCGGTGCTTCCGGGCATCGTGGAGCCAATGTTGAAATACCACCCTTCGTTTGTTGGGACCCTAACCCAGGCCCGTGATCCGGGTCGGGGACAGCGTCTGGTGGGGAGTTTAACTGGGGCGGTTGCCTCCTAAAGAGTAACGGAGGCGCCCAAAGGTTCCCTCAGCCTGGTTGGCAATCAGGCGTCGAGTGCAAGGGCACAAGGGAGCTTGACTGCGAGATCGACGGATCGAGCAGGAGCGAAAGCTGGGCCTAGTGATCCGACGACGCTGTGTGGAAAGGTCGTCGCTCAACGGCTAAAAGGTACCCCGGGGATAACAGGCTGATCCTGCCCAAGAGTTCATATCGACGGCAGGGTTTGGCACCTCGATGTCGGCTCGTCTCATCCTGGGGCTGGAGCAGGTCCCAAGGGTCGGGCTGTTCGCCCGTTAAAGAGGCACGCGAGCTGGGTTTAGAACGTCGTGAGACAGTTCGGTCCCTATCCTCCGTGGGCGTAGGAGACTTGATGGGAGCTGCCCCTAGTACGAGAGGACCGGGGCGGACGAACCTCTGGTGTGCCAGTTGTCGCGCCAGCGGCACGGCTGGTTGGCCACGTTCGGAAGGGATAAGCGCTGAAAGCATCTAAGTGCGAAGCTCGCCCAGAGATGAGGTCTCCCACTGGGAAACCAGGTAAGGGCCCTGGAAGACCACCAGGTCGATAGGCGGGAAGTGGAAGCACGGCAACGTGTGGAGCTGACCCGTACTAATAGCCCGAGGACTTGACTCTTTTTCCTTGCTCGCGCTCGCTATCGTGGTTCTCGAGATCGCTCGAGGGCCGCACCCTCACCAACGTCCGTGAGGACACCAGGTTTCGGTGGCCATGGCGGAGGGGAAACACCCGGTCCCATCCCGAACCCGGAAGTGAAGCCCTCCAGCGCCGATGGTACTGCCCGGGTGACTGGGTGGGAGAGTAGGTCGCTGCCGGAACATCGTTGGAACGGGCCGCCCGAAGGGCGGCCCGTTCCGTTTCCACTAGCCTCGAGGTCACGACCATGCGGGATCGGAACGAGCTATGCCCAAGTCGCTGAAGCCGCGCGCCGGAGCGCGGCCGAAGGGAACGCCGGCGAAGCGCGCCGAGCTGCCACGTGAAGTCGAAGAGGACATCCGCCGGACGGCTCGGCCGCAATCGCAGCGCGAGGTGGAGTCGCGCTTGGCCCGCGCGATCGAGCGGCTCGAGCGTGATGACCCGCGCGGCGCGGTGCCCGAGGCCGAGAAGGCCAAAGCGATGGCTCCGCGGTCGGCCTCGGCCCGGGAGGTCCTCGGGATGGCGTACTACGGCGTCGGCCGGTGGCAGGACGCGATCACCGAGCTCAAGGCGTACAAACGGATCTCAGGGCGTCCCGACCAGAACCATCTGATCGCCGACAGCCTGCGCGGGCTCGGCCGGCCGATGGAGGCGGTGCCGCTCGCCGACGAGATGCTTCGGGATCGGACCTCACCGGCCGAGGCTAAGGCGGAGGCGGTGATCGTCGCCGCCTCGGCGCTCGCGGATGCCGGACGGTTCGCCGAGGCGTTGGCGTTGTTGGCCCGCGCGAAGACGCGAGAGGACGTGGCCCAGGACTACACCTTGCGCCTGTGGTACGTGCGCGGCGACGTTCTGGCGCGTGCGGGACGGCTCGACGAAGCGGCTGCGGAGTTCCGCAAGGTGATGCGTCACGACCCGTCGGCGTTCGACGCGGCGGAGCGGTTGGCCGCGCTCGGCTGAGCGGCATCTCGTTCCCAGCGCTTGCGCCAGTAGCGCGCGAGGCCTTGCGCGTTCATCTTGATCGAACCGAGCGCGTCGTACCGCTCGAGGTCGATCGGCCTGCCGGCGTCGGCCTGGAACTCGTGCCGAGCGAGCTGCGTGAGCGTCTCGCGGAGATCATCGTCGGATACGTCGCGGTCGCCCTCGAGCGCCGACGCGACGGTCGCGCTCCACGTGCGGATCCTGTCGGCGGCGCGGGCGAACGCCTCGGTCGGATCGGGCACGCGGCCGTAGTGCGAGGTCAGCAGGGCGGTGGGTCGACGCGCTCGCATCGCTGCGATCGATGCCAGCGCGCGCTCGACGTCGACCTCTGGCGGGGGCAAGGCCGGCCGATAGCAGTCGCCCCACGGCAGATAGGAGCCGATCGCTTCGCCGGTCCACAACGCGCCGGAGCGATCGTCGTGCAAGGCGATGTGATGTGATGCGTGACCTGGCGTGTGCACGACAGTCAGCGACCGATCGCCGAGTCGGATCAGCTCGCCGGCCGTGACGCTTCGGACCCGTTCCTGCGGGCTTGGACCCATCGTGCCGAAGAGCGCGCGCATCCGATCCAGGCCGTAGGTGCGTGCTGTGCTCGCGATGAGTCGCTCGGGATCGACCAGGTATCGCGCACCGATCTCGTGCACCCAAACCGTTGCGCTTGGGTACCGCTGGAGGAGGGCGCCGACGCCACCGGCGTGATCCATGTGGATGTGCGTCACGACGACATGTGCGAGCGTATGTGGGTCGACGCCGAGCACGTCTAACGCGGCGACGATGCGATCATGATCGGCGCCTGGCCCGGCCTCGATCAACGCCGGCTCGGACGCGTCGACGAGATACACGGCGTTCAGTTCGCGCTCGCTCGCCATCACCGTGTCGATCGCCGTGATGCCGTCTGCGAGGGGGAAGATCCGGTCGCCGGGTTCCATCCGGGGGAGTGTGTCATCCGACCGACGTGTCGGACCCTGCCGCTATCGTGCGTTTCGGAAGGGGGCGCACATGCTGACGGTCAACGTCGTGGTGTTGGCGGGGACCGTGGCGGCCGATCCGGTCACCCGGCGCATGCCGTCGGGCGACGAGGTCACCGAGTTGCGTATCTCCGTTCCGGAGACGGGCCGACGTCTCCTCCCCCTCCCGGTCGCGGCGTGGCACGCCACGGTCGGTCGTGCAGCGGTGGACGCGATCGCCAAGGGCGACGCGGTCCTCGTGCACGGGCAACTCGTTCGGCGCTTCTACCGGTCCGGAGCCGGCGCGCGGAGCCTCACCGAGGTCGTCGCCACTGGTCTTCGACGGTTGGAGGAGGGACGGGAGGAACCGGAGGTCAGCGCACGGGCATGAACACGAGGCCCGTGCGCGGCTTGGGCCAGAAGAACGTCGACTTGCGAGGCAGCCGGTCGCCGCGCTCGATCGCGGCGAGGACATCTTCGGGTGTCGTCGGGGGCAGCACGTAGGCGGCGATCGCCTCGCCGGAGCGGACCGCGTGTTCCGCGTCGGCGGCGCTGTGCGTGAATCGCAAGGCGTCGCCCGGAGCCGCTCGGTCCAGGATGCGCTCGTGCAATGTGCGCACGACGGGCGGCGCGCCGGGCAGATCCAGTACGCCGAACGTCACCGCCTCGTCGTCTCGTTCGATGACCCCAACGCGGCCGGCCTCGTCGTCGACCCGTGCCAACACACCGGCCAGGTCCGGCGCGGGTTCGTCGAGCGGGGCCGGCGTACCGGCGACCTGGACGCGGTGATACGGCAACACCGGGACGTGCTGCGTCCCGGTATCGACGACCAGGGCCAAGATCGCGTCCCACGGACCTGGTCCGTCGATTGCGTGCCGCTCGTCGCGGTATGCCAAGGCCGTGGTGTACCGATGGTGACCGTCCGCGATCAGCAGGTCGTACGGCGCGAGCCAGTCGGCGATGGGTTCGTCGCCCGAGATGCGCCACAACCGGTGACGGACCTGTTCCTCGTCGACAAGGTCGAAGAGCGGGTCGGTCTCGCACGTGCGGTTCAAGAGCTCTGCGAGGTGCGCGCTCGGTCCGGCGATCGTCCCGTAGACCGGTGACAGGTGCGTCCCGGTGGCTCGGAGCAGCGCGAGTCGGTCCTCGACCGGCCCGGGCATCGTCTCCTCGTGGGGGATCACGGCGCCTCCCCATGGCTCGAGCATGAGCGCCAGGAGTACCCCTCGGATGCGTCCGGACGTTCCCGCCGCACCATCGGTCCACGAGATCTCGTACACGTCGTAGCCCGGCTCGTCATCGGCTCGGAGTACACCGGCCTTCTCCCAGTCGGCCAGCAGTTCGGCCGCGCGTGCGTATCGGCTCTCCTCGTGCTCGGGATCGAGCGATCCGGTCGCCAGATCGAGATGCGCGACGTTGTACGGGCTCGCCGCATGGAACCCGTCGCGGTGGGGTTCGCTGATAACGTCATACGGCGGCGCGGTGAGCTGGGCGATCGGCCCTGCGACCGCCTGGTCGTACCGCAGTCCGACGAAGGGGGCGACCCGTGGCATCCAGGTTGTATAGCAGCGCCGCGTGATCGCCGACGCGTACGACGCCTTCCTCCTGGATCTGGACGGCGTCCTGTACCGGGGTGACAGCCCGATCCCGAAGGCGCCGGAAACGGTCGAGGCCCTGCGGTCGCTCGGCAAGCGGCTGGCATTCGTCACGAACAACTCCTCTCGAACGCCCGAGGCGGTCGTCGCGCACCTGGCGTCCGTCGGCGTCGGCGCGGAGCCGGGAGAGGTAGAGACGTCGTCCCTCACGACGGCCGCGACGCTCCGCGACCGATCGGTGCGTCGAGCCGCGGTCATCGGAGAGGAAGGGCTCCGGTCGGCGATGGCGTCGGCGGGGATCGAGATCGTGCCGGCGGATGCGGATCCCGACGCGGTCGTCCTGGGGTGGGATCGGAAGGTCACGTACGACGACCTTCGCGACGCGTCATTGGCGGTGCAGCGCGGGGCCACGCTGTACGCATCCAACGACGACGTCTCGTATCCGGCGCCCGACGGCTTCACCTGGCCGGGCGCGGGCGCCATCCTCGCTGCGCTCGAAGCGGCGACCGGCGTCAAGGCCGAGGTATTCGGGAAACCTCATACGCCGATCCTTCGAGCTGCCCTGGAACGGGCGGGCGGCGGCCGGCCACTCGTCATAGGGGATCGGCTCGAGACGGACATCGATGGCGCCGCCAACGCGGGTTGGGATGCCGCGCTCGTGCTCACCGGTATCTCGACGCGCGCCGAGGCCGAGGCCGCACCGCAGCCGCCGACCTACGTGCTGGACGATCTGTCGGGGCTCCTGGCTTGAGGCGCGGTCCGGCCGCGCGACCGCCGAGGCTATGCTGAACCGTCATCCGCGACCGAGGAGCGAGCCATGGCCAAGATGCAGGACAAGATGCAGGACGTCCGCAAGACGATCGAGGGGTCCCTCGGCAACCTCACGCCGACCCGCGCTCAGGAGATCGCCAAGGGCATGCTCGACCGAGACGCCGCCAAGGAGCAGGTCTCCAAGACCGCCGCGGACCTGATGGATTGGTCCCAGCGGAACAAGAACCGGCTCACATCGATGATCCGCAACGAGGTCCGCTCGCAGCTGAAGCAGGCGGGCGTCGCCACCGAGGAGGAGCTGAACGCCCTCCGCAAGCGCGTCCGCGAGCTCGAGCGAGCCGCCAAGCGCCCAGGCACGCGCTCGACCGCCGCAAAGAAGAATCCGACCGCGAAGAAGACGACCGCCAAGCGGACGGGCACCGCAGGGGCGTGACCCGAAGGCGGCTCGACGCGGAGCTCGTTCGGCGTGGGCTCGCGGTCAGCCGCGCGGCGGCCAAGGAAGCGGTGGAGGCGGGCAACGTGCGGGTCGCGGGCTCGGTCGCCGCACGTCCGGCGACGATGGTGACCGCCGACGAGGCGATCGACCTGATCGGCGACGATGTGCGCCCCTTCGTCTCCCGCGCGGGCGGGAAGCTCGCCGCAGCGCTTGACCGATTCGGGATGGACCCGACGGGGATGCGGTGCTTGGACGCGGGCGCGTCGACGGGCGGCTTCACCGATGCCTTGCTCCAGCGCGGTGCGAGCCACGTGATCGCGGTCGACGTCGGCTACGGTCAGCTCGCGTGGTCGATCCGCACGGATCCGCGCGTCACGGTGCTCGAACGCACGAACGTGCGAGATCTCGCGCGCGACTCCCTGCCGTTCGCGCCCGAGCTCGTGGTCGGGGACCTCTCCTTCATCTCACTGACGCTCGTGTTGCCGGTGCTCGTCGATATCGCGGCGCCGAACCCGACGTTCCTGGTGTTGGTGAAACCGCAGTTCGAGGCCGGCCGCGGCGACGTCGGGAGCGGCGGTGTGGTGCGCGATCCGGCCGTGTGGTCGCGCACGATCGACGAGGTGATCGAAGCCGGCGCAGGACTCGGGCTGGGGGCGCGGGCGGTGATGGCCTCGCCGCTGCCCGGGCCGGCGGGCAACATCGAGTTCGTGCTCCAGCTCGGGCCCGGAACCGCGTCCGGCGCGGATGTCGCCGCGGCCGTGGGCGAAGGGATGGGATGGTCCGCATGACCTCGGTCGGGTTCGTGGTGCACGAGGGCAGGGCAGCAGCTGTCGAAGAGGCGGCGGCGCTCCGGCACCGGCTCGAGACCGAGGGGGTCACCTGCCGCGACGGCGCGGCGACGGGCATCGACCTCGTGGTCGCGGTCGGCGGCGACGGCACGTTCCTGCGTGGCGCGCACGCCGCCGGGACCCTGGGTGTGCCGGTGCTCGGCGTCAAGGTCGGCCGGCTGGGGTTCCTGACAGAGGTCGAGCCGGGCGACGCGGCGGGGCTGATCGCGCAAGCGCTCGCAGGCGAGGCGCCCGTCGAGGAGCGGCTGGCGGTCGTCGCCGAGCCGATGAACGGCGCCGCGTTCGAGCCACAGTGGGGGATGAACGAGATCATGATCGAGAAGCGGGCGCGGCACCGGCTCGTCCGCCTCCGCGTCGAGCTCGACGGGAATTACCTGACGACGTTCTCCGCCGACGGCGTGATCGTGGCGACACCGACCGGTTCGACCGCGTACTCGTTCTCCGCGCGCGGTCCGATCGTCTCGCCGTCGGTCGACGTGCTGGTGGTGACGGCGGTGGCGCCCCACATGGTGTTCGACCGGTCGTTCGTGCTCGGGGCCGAACAGGTGGTGACGCTCGAGGTCGTGGGCGACGAGCCGGGGCTGTTGTCGGCGGACGGGCGCGATGCCGTGGAGCTGGCGGTTGGTGCGACGGTGCGCATCCGGCGAGCCGACGAGCCGGCGCGGTTCGTCCGGCGTCCCGACGCCGCCCCGTTCGTCGCACGCGTGCGCGACAAGTTCGATCTTCCCGGCGATCCCGACGACGGCGTGTGATGCGACGGCGTGTCGGACGGCCGGGCTAGTATCCGCGCGTGCTCCGACAGCTCCACATCACCGGTCTGGGCGTGATCTCCGAGCTCGATATCGAGCCCCCCTCCGGACTCACCGTGCTCACCGGTGAGACGGGCGCCGGCAAGACGATGATCGCGACCGGCATCTCGCTCGCGATCGGCGCTCGGGGCGGTGCGCACCTCGTGCGTGAGGGAGCCGGCGCGGCCAAGGTGCAGGCTCGGTTCGACGCACCGGACGGCGCCGAGGAATGGGCGGAGGACGGCGAGGTGATCCTCGCGCGTTCGATCGCGGCAGACGGTCGGGGGTCGGCGCGGATCGGCGGACAGCTCACGACCGCCGCGGCGCTCGGAGAGATGGGCGCCAGGCTGGTGGAGATCCACGGACAGCACGGGTCACTCCGTCTGCTCGACGGGGCCACGCAGACGCAGTTCCTGGACCGTGCCGCGGGGCCCGATCAGGTCGCCCGCGCGATCACCTATCGCGAGGCGTACGAACGGCTGCTGGAGCGGCGTCGCTCGCTGGCCGCGCTGACCGAGGCGGCACGCGATCGTGAACGTCAGATCGATCTCCTCGCGTACCAGGTGCGCGAGATCGAGTCGGTCGGTCCCGCCGCCGGCGAGACGCTCGAGCTGGAAGCTGAGGAAGCCCGACTCGGGCATGCGGAGCGGTTGCGCGACCTGGCGGACTCGGCCGCCGCGGCGCTCGCGGACGACGGCGCGGGCGCCGACCTGTTCGCGTCGGCCGCGAGAGATGTCGGCGCCATCGCCGCGGTCGATCCCGGTGCGCAGGAGCTCGGTGAACGGGCCGCGGCGCTCGCTGCCGAGATCGCGGACCTCACGAGCGAGCTGCGAGACTACCGCGAGCGCGTCGCGCTCGATCCCGAGCGCCTGTCGGAGGTGCGAGATCGCGCGGCGGCCTTGAAAGGCCTGCACCGCAAGTATGGTGCGACCGACAACGATGTCTTGATCTTCCTGGACGATGCGCGCGCCGAGCTCGGCGCGCTTCAGACGGCCGACGAACGGCTCGCGTCGGTCGACGCTGAGGTCGAGGAATCGACCGCGCTGGTCACGACGCTCGCAACCGAGCTCCACGGCGCCCGGGTCGCCACCGCGCCGTCGGTCGCCACCGCGCTCTCGGACCACCTGGCGGATCTCGGGATGCCCGGCGCATCGCTCGAGATCGTCGTGGATCCGATCACGGAGCCCGGACCGATGGGCACCGACCGCGTCGAGATGCGTTTCCGTGGCGGCGCCGCGCAGCCGGCCGCGCCGCTCGGCAAGGTGGCCAGCGGCGGCGAGCTCTCGCGGGTGATGCTCGCCTGCCGGAGCGTGCTCGCGGCCCTCGACGACGTACCGACGCTCGTGTTCGACGAGATCGACGCCGGCATCGGAGGCGAGGCCGGCCTCGCCGTCGGGCGGCGACTGGCGCGGCTCGCCACCAGCCATCAGGTGCTCGTCGTGACGCACCTTCCGCAGATCGCGTGTTTCGCCGATCTGCATGTCGGGGTCCGTAAGCGCGACGGAGCCGCCACCGCGCGCGTGCTCGACGGGGCCGACCGGGTGGCGGAGCTGTCACGGATGCTCGCCGGGATGGAGGCATCCGAGCACGCTCTGTCACACGCCGAGGAGCTCCTGGACGAGGCCGACCGCGTCCGGGCGGAGGCGCGTTGAAACGAGCGGCGTGCTTCGACGCCGATGAGCGCAGCGCACGCCACGACGTCTGCTACAGTCGGGTCCCGTGGTGAAAGAGCACACCAGGTACGTGTTCGTCACGGGTGGTGTCGCCTCCGGCCTCGGCAAGGGGATCACCACAGCCTCCCTCGGACGCCTCTTCGCATCGCGCGGATTGAAGGTCGTCCTTCAGAAGCTCGACCCCTACGTCAACGTCGATCCGGGCACCATGAACCCGTTCGAGCACGGCGAGGTGTTCGTGCTCGACGACGGGGCCGAGACCGACCTCGACCTCGGCCACTACGAACGGTTCCTCGACGCAGACCTGCACCGCGGCTCCAACTTCACGACCGGCGCCGTCTACTCGGCGGTCCTGGCGAAGGAGCGCCGCGGCGACTACCTCGGCAAGACCGTGCAGGTCATCCCCCATATCACCGATGAGATCAAAGCTCGGGTGCTGGCGCTCGCCGAGACCGAGCAGGCAGACGTCCAGGTCGTCGAGATCGGCGGAACCGTCGGCGACATCGAGTCGCTGCCGTTCCTCGAGGCGATCCGTCAGCTCCGCAACGAGGTCGGCCGCGACCGCTGCGCGTTCGTGCATGTGTCGTTGATGCCGTTCATCGGCCCGTCCGGCGAGCTCAAGACCAAGCCGACCCAGCACTCCGTCAAGGAGCTCCGGTCGCTCGGTCTGCAGCCGGACGCGATCGTGTGCCGCTCCGACCGGCCGATCGGTCGCAACCTCAAGGAGAAGATCTCGCTGCTGTGCGACGTGCCGATCGCCGGCGTCGTCAGCGCGCCCGACGCACCGTCGATCTACGAGGTGCCGCTCGTGCTGCATCGCGAGGGACTCGACACGCTCCTCAGCGAACACCTGCGGATCGACGGCGAGCCCGACCTCAGCGAATGGAACGAGCTCGTCGAGCGCGTGCACGCCGCGGTCGAGCCCGTCGACATCGCGGTCGTCGGCAAGTACGTGTACCTGCGCGACGCATACCTGTCGGTGATGGAGGCGCTGTACCACGGTGGGTTCCATCATGGGGTCGACGTGCGGATCCGATGGGTGGCGTCCGACGATCTCGGCGGCGACGCGACCGCGGAGGTGCTCGACGATGTCGACGGCATCCTGATCCCCGGCGGGTTCGGTGTGCGCGGGGTCGAGGGCAAGATCGATGCCGTTCGGTACGCGCGTGAACGCCGCGTGCCGTTCCTCGGGATCTGTCTCGGACTGCAATGCGCGGTGGTGGAGTTCGCGCGGAACGTCTGCGGGCTCGAGGGCGCCAACTCTTCGGAGTTCGACCCGGCGACGGTGCACCCGGTGATCGACCTGTTGCCCGAGCAGAAGGACGTCACCGACCTCGGCGCGAGCATGCGCCTGGGCGCGCAGCCGTGCTATCTCGAACCCGGAACGCGAGCGGCCGCCGCCTACGCCGCCGATGTCGTCGAGGAGCGCCACCGGCACCGCTGGGAGGTCAACCCGACCTACCACGAGGCGTTGCAGGGAGGTGGGATGGTCATCAGCGGCTCGTCGCAGAAGGGGCGGCTCGCCGAGATCATCGAGCTGGCCGACCATCCGTTCTTCGTCGCCGGACAGTTCCACCCGGAGCTCCGGTCGCGCCCGACCCGCCCGCATCCGTTGTTCCGTGAGTTCGTCGGCGCGTCGGCCGAACAGCGCGCGCGCCGGACCGCCGAACGCACCGCCGCCGTCTCGAGCTGACGCGCGTGGCCGAGCCCACGGCCTCGCGGGTCGCCTGGACCGGCGACTACCTCCGCGTCGAGGTCGAGACCTGGTCCGGCATCGGTGACTACGAGGTGATCCACAAGCACGACGCCGTCGCGATCGTGCCCGTCACGCCGGACGGAGACGTGGTGCTCGTTCGACAGTTCCGGCCGCCGGTGCGCGACGCGCTCCTGGAGGTGCCCGCCGGGCTGCTCGACATCGACGGGGAGGACGCCCTCACGTGCGCCGATCGCGAGCTGTTCGAGGAGACCGGCTATCGCAGCCGTGGCGCGGCGTTCCTCGGCGGGACCTACCTCTCGCCCGGGTTCACCGACGAGTACATGCATCTGTTCTGGACGTGGACCGACGCGGAGCCCGAGGGCACTCCGGAAGAGGGGATCGAGGTTGTGCGGATGCCGCTGCCGCGCGCGGTCGCCTCGGCTCGCGAGGGCAAGGTGCGCAACGCCACCTCGGCGCTCGCGTTGTTGCTGGCAGCGGCGGTTCCTGTCTTGCGGGACGTGGCTGCATCCCCGCCGTAGGCTGGCGCCATGGCGGACCCGGAGGCGGTGGCACGCCGCTACTTGGAGCACCTGACGGTCGAGCGGGGGCTCGCCGACAACACCCTGGCCGCCTACCGGCGCGACCTCGAGCGGTACCTGGCGTTCCTCACCCAACGCGGGGTTCGCGATCTCGACGACGTCGATCCCAAGGCGATCCGCGCCTTCATCGCGTCGGTGTCGGCCTCGACACACGGCCCCGACGGCGAGCCGTATCACGCGACGACGGTGTCGCGGATGCTCTCGACCGTTCGCACCTTCCACCGCTTCGCGCTCCGCGAAGGGCTCGTCACCGACGATCCGACAGCGGGCGTCGTCCGCCCTCGACTGCCGCGCGCGCTCCCGCACCCGCTGACCGTCGACGAGGTCACGGCGATCGTCGAGGCGCCCGGCGATGCGACGCCCGTCGCGGCCCGGGACCGCGCGATCCTCGAACTCTTGTATGGGGCCGGCCTTCGCATCTCGGAGCTCGTGGGGTTGGACGTCGACGACGTCGACCTGGAAGACGCCGCGGTCCGCGTGCTCGGGAAGGGGAGCAAGGAGCGGCTGGTGCCGATCGGGCGCATGGCGCGCGACGCGGTGGCCACGTACCTCACGCGCGGCCGGCCGGCCCTGGCCACGAACCGGTCGCGCGCGGCGCTGTTCCTCAACGCACGCGGCGGCAGGCTGACGCGGCAGTCGTGCTCCCGCTTGCTCGACGCGCATCGGACGCGCGCCGGTATCACGCGAGTGGTCACGCCGCACGACCTTCGGCATTCGTTCGCGACGCATCTGTTGGAGGGCGGCGCCGACGTGCGCGTCGTGCAGGAGCTGCTCGGCCACGCGAGCGTCGCGACGACCCAGGTGTACACGCTGGTGACGACCGAACACGTGCGCGCCGCCTACTACACGGCGCACCCACGGGCGCGACGCTCGACCGCCGCGCACGGAGGCGGGTCGTGACCGACGCCGTGCGCGACCGGCGGCGAACGGCACTGCTCGACCAGCAACGGTCGCTCCGCCGCGAGATCGACGACCTCGGCGCGGACCCCGATGCCGACGAGGTCGTGTTCGATGCCGACTCCGGCTTCGCCGACCGCTCGCACAGCACGGAGGAGCGGGAGCGCGTGCTCACGACGGCGCGGTCGCTCCGCACGAATCTGCGCGAGGTCGAGCGGGCCCTCGGCAAGCTGGACGACGGGACCTACGGCCGGTGCGAACGATGCGGCAACCCGATCGGCGAGGAACGGCTCGACGCGATCCCATGGGCGCCGCTGTGCATCGACTGCAAGAAGCTGGTCGGCTGACGTGGCGTCGCGCTCGGTTCCACAGGTGTGTGTGCTCGTGTGCGACTCGTGGGGCGTGGGGGACGCGCCCGACGCGGACGGGTACGGCGACGCCGGCTCCGACACGCTGGCCCATGTCGCCGAAGCGGTCGGCGGGCTCGACGCGCCGGCGCTCGAGGGCCTCGGGCTCGGCCTGCTGACCGGGATCGACGGGATCGTCCCCCGAGCGGAGCCCGGGACCGCGCACGGCCGCGCGACGGAGGTGTCGGCGGGCAAGGACACCATCACCGGGCACTGGGAGATGATGGGGATCCTGCTCGACACTCCCTTCCCGCTGTATCCGGACGGGTTCCCGCCCGAGATCATCGAGCCCTTCTCGGCGGCGATCGGGCACGGCGTGCTCGGCAACACGCCGGCCTCGGGCACCGAGATCATCGCCGAGCTCGGTGAGGCGCATATCGCGACCGGCGACCCGATCGTCTACACCAGCGGCGACTCGGTGTTTCAGGTCGCGACGCACGTCGACGTTGTCCCCCTTGAGCAGCTCTATGCCTGGTGCGAGATCGCGCGCGGGCTCCTGGTCGGCCCGCACCTCGTGGGGAGGGTGATCGCGCGGCCGTTCGACGGGAAGCCGGGGGCGTTCGTCCGGCGTCCGGAACGACGTGACTACAGCGTCGCCCCACCCGGTCCGACCGTGCTCGATCACCTGCTCGATGCCGGGCGGTCGGTGCTCGGGATCGGCAAGATCCAGGACATCTTCGACCATCGCGGGCTAACCGAAGCCGTGTACTCGTCGTCGAACGAGGACGGGGTCGACCGGACGGTGGCCGCGCTGCGCGATGCTCGGCACGACCTCGTCTTCACGAATCTCGTGGACTTCGATTCCAAGTACGGACATCGCAACGACCCGACGGGCTACGCCGCGGCCATCGAGGCGCTCGACCGTCGGTTCCCGGAGGTGCGCGAAGCGCTGGGTGACGGGCTCTTGCTCCTCACCGGCGATCATGGGTGCGACCCGACCACGCCGCCGACCGATCACTCGCGCGAACGAACGCCCCTGCTGGTCGCGGGATGCCCCGCAGGCCCGTACGACCTCGGGACACGAACGACGTTCGCGGATCTCGGGGCGACGGTGCTCGACGTCCTCGGCGTGGCCGCGCCGCTCGCCATCGGGGACAGCTTCGCCCCTGCGATCGGCCTCGGCTGACCTTCGCCCGCCTGCGAGCGAGTCGGGGTGACGGCCGGTATCGTGCCCCCAGCCCGGGCCGGCAGGTGCCCGGAGATGGAGGTCCGAAGGACGTGATCGCGGCGATCAGCTCGCTCTCGATCCGCACCGCCGCGTACATCGCCGGGTCGCTGCTGCTCGGGATGATCGCCCGCGAGTACGCGCGCGCGTTCGTCGCCACGCGCCTCAACGACCCGACGCCGCGCTTGTGGGGCCGGCTCACGTGGAACCCGCGGTCGTGGTTCGACCCGTTCGGCTCGGCGCTCGTTCCCGGGTTGATCCTCGTGCTGTGGGCGGCGGCGAGCGGCCTGTACCCGCCGCCCGCCGCATACGGGAAGCCGGCGCCGGTCGATCCCGCCTATCTGCGTCGTCCCACGCGCGACCAACTTCTGATCGGGTTAGCCGGGCCCTGCACCAACGTTGCCCTGGGAGTGCTCGCAGGGCTGGCGCTGCGGCTCATCTCGAGCCCGGCCGCGTTCACCTTGATCACGATCTTGGTCATCTTCGAGTTCACCCAGTTCTGTCTGGCGATCTTTCACCTGCTGCCGATCCCGGGGCTGGACGGGGCACGGCTGGTCGGCCTGGCCCTTCCGCCCGACGCCGCGCGCGTATACCGCGACGCCGACAAGTACCTGCCGTTGTTCGTCCTGCTCGCGATGTTCGTGCTCGCCGGCGTGATCAATGGGATCGTCTACGCTCTGGTCGATGTCTTGTGCCAGGCGGCGTCGGGTGTGACATGCGCACCGCCCCACTAGCCGCGTCCCGGGCACGGCGAGACCCCGCGTTATCATCGCGGCCATCGTGACCGAACCCGCCCTCGCGACGCGCACGAAACGCGTGCTGACCGGCTACCGGCCCACGGGCGCGCTGCACGTCGGCCACTGGGCGGGCAACGTCGAGAACATGCTTGCCCTGCAAGGGGATACGGACTACGACTGCTTCTTCTTCGTCGCTGATTGGCACATGCTCACGACCCACTACGACCGGACCGATGAGCTGCCGGCGTTCGTCGAAGATTTGGTGCTCGACTGGCTCGCCGCCGGGCTCGATCCGGAGCACGCGGTGATCTACCGGCAGTCGGACATCCCGGAGGTCGCCGAGATGTCGCTGCTGCTCGGGATGATCACACCGCTCGGCTGGTTGGAGCGCGTGCCGTCCTACAAGGATCGCCTGCGCGACATGAGCGAGCGCGAGGTCGCGAACTTCGGGCTGCTCGGGTACCCGGTGCTGCAGGTGGTCGACATCTCGATCGTCCGGGGAGAGCTCGTCCCGGTGGGGGAGGACCAGGTCGCGCATCTCGAACTCTCGCGCGAGATCGTGCGGCGGTTCAACCGGCTCTACGGCGACGTGCTGGTCGAGCCGCAGCCGCTGTTGTCCGATACGCCGCTCATCCCCGGGTCCGATGGCCGCAAGATGTCGAAGTCGCTGGACAACACGATCGGGATCCGCGACGACGAGGACACCGTCCGTGCGACCGTGCGATCGTTCATCACCGATCCCCAGAAGCTCCGCAAGGGCGACCCGGGACGGCCCGAGATCTGCCCGATCTTCGCGTTGCATCGGAAGTTCTCGCCCGACGATGTCGATCGGATCGATCGGACGTGCCGGACGGGCGAGCTCGGGTGTGTGGACTGCAAGACGATCCTCGCCGACCACCTGGTGGAGACGTTCGCGCCGTTCCGGGCGCGCCGCGCCGAGCTCGCGGCGACCCCAGGCGTGGTGCGCGAGGTGCTTGCGGCGGGCGCCGAACGCGTCCGTCCCATCGCCCAGGAGACGATCGCGACGGTGCGCGAGGCGATGCATCTGCGATGAGTATGGAGACGGCGGCGGAGGGAACGGCACCGGCGGGGTTCGCCGTCGCGATCCCGGGGTTCGACGGACCCTTCCGGCTGCTCGCCGACCTGATCTTGGATCAGAAGATCGACGTCTGCGACGTCCCGATCGCGACCGTAACCGACGGGTTCCTCCGCTACGCCAAGGACACCGCGACGTGGAACCTCGAGGAGGCGACGTGGTTCCTTGCGATCTGCGCGGTGCTCCTCGAGCTCAAGGTGTCGCGCCTCACGCCCAAGGTGACCGAGCTCGACGAAGAAGATCTCCTCGGCGGCTCGCCGGACCTCGCGTATGCCCGGTCGATCGAGCTGCGGGCGTTCCGGAAGGTCGCGCTGGAGCTCGCCCGCCGGCTGGAGGACGAGGCCGGCTACTTCGCGCGCGACATCGGTCCGGGGCCGGAGTTCGCGCATCTGTACCCAGACCCGATGACGTCGGTCACCGGCGAGGACCTCGCGGCGCTGGCGGCGCAACTGTTGCGCCCGCCGCCGACGGTCGATCTGTCGCACGTGACGCCGATCCGGTTCACGGTGAACGACGCGATCCAGGCGGTCGAAGCGCATCTGGCGCGGATCGAGGAGGGCCAGGCGACGTTCCGCGAGCTGACGGCCGACTGCGAAGACCGGATGCATGTCGTGGTGCGCTTCCTGGCGCTTCTCGAGCTGTACCGTGACGGCAAGGTCGAGCTCCAGCAGGCGGCGACCTTCGGGGAGATCGAGGTGGCATGGAAACGATGAGCGGGACCGGCGCGGCGATCGACACCCGGGCGCTCGAGGCGGTGTTGTTCGTCTCGGACGAGCCGCTCACGCCGGCGGTGCTCTCGCAAGCGCTCGAGGTAGACCGCCGAACGGTCGACGACCTGTGCGCACAGCTGCAGACCGAGCTCGAGTCGCGCGGCTCCGGCCTGGTGCTCCGCAACGTCGCCGGCGGCTGGCGGTTGTTCACCGACCCCGAGACGCAGCCCGTGGTTGAGCGGTTCGTCTTGTCGTCGCGGCAGGCGCGGATGACGAAGGCCGCGCTGGAGACGCTGGCGATCGTGGCGTACAAACAGCCAGTCACGCGACACCAGGTGAGCGCGATCCGCGGGGTGAACGCCGATGGCGTGCTGCGCGCGCTCGTCGACCGCGGGCTGATCGAGGAGGCCGGGCGCGACGAAGGTCCGGGGCGGCCGCTGCTCTACGCGACGACGCCGATGTTCCTCGAGCGGCTCGGATTGGCGTCGCTCGCCGCGTTGCCGTCGCTGGCGCCGCTGCTGGATGCGTCGGCCGGTGGCGCGGACGCGGTCGATCGCGCTGCGGACCCCGACGAGCCCGGTGATGATCCGGACGGGGATCTGGCCGAGGCCGACGAAAGCGAGCCGGACGAACCGGAGGCCTGATCCGTGCCGGCCGAGCGGCTGCAACGGGCGCTCGCCCGGGCCGGCTTCGGCTCCCGACGATCTGCCGAGGAACTGATCGTGGACGGCCACGTCACCGTCAACGGGACGGTCGCGACGATCGGCGACAAGGTCGACGTGACCACGGATGTCGTCGCTGTGCGCGGCGCAACCGTCAACCTCGACCCGAGGGTCCAGTACTTCGCACTGCATAAACCTCGCGGCGTCGTCACGACCATGCACGATCCGCAGGGCCGCCCGGACATCCGCTCCCTGCTGCCGTCCGACGGCCCCCGGGTGTTCCCCGTCGGGAGACTCGACCTCGACAGCGAGGGCTTGCTGTTCGCGATGAACGACGGCGACCTGGCCAACGCGCTCACCCATCCGCGCTACGAGATCGAGAAGGAGTACCTGGTTGAGGTCTCGGGTGCGCCGGCCGGCATGCATCTCGGCGCCCTTCGTGCCGGCGTGGATCTGGAGGACGGCCCGGCGCGCGCTCGCGCGGTCAGGGTCGTCGACACGAGGCCCGGACGTGCGCAGCTCTCGATCGTCATGACCGAGGGCCGCAAGCGCGAGGTCCGCCGGATGCTTGAGGCCCTCGACCTGCCCGTGACACGGCTCCTTCGCGTCCGGATCGGTCCGGTGCGGCTCGGCGGCCTCGCGCCCGGCGCGCACCGGGAGCTGACGCCCGACGAGCTCCTGGACCTCGGCCGGCTCGTCGCCCGAGCCGAACGTCGCCTGCGGCACCAGGGCGGCGACGCCCTGTAGCCTTGCGTCGCGGCCCGTCCGAAGGGCCGCCGTCGACGCGATCAGGAGGAACCGGTGAACGTGCGCGCCGCCCGTGGGGCGATCGTCGTGCCCGCCGACGACCCGTCGAGTCTGCACGGGGCAACGGGCAAGCTGCTCGAGGCGATCCTCGAACGCAACGCGATCGCCCACGACGACCTGATCAGCATCCTGTTCACGGCCACGGAGGACCTATCGAGCGCGTTCCCCGCCGAAGCCGCCCGGCGGATGGGCCTCGGGGACATCCCGCTGCTCTGCGCGCGAGAGATCCCCGTCGTCGGGTCGATGCCATCGATCGTCCGGATCCTGCTGCACTTCCATACCGAGCTCGGCCTGCGCGAGGTCACGCACGTCTACCTCGACGGCGCCGAGCGGCTGCGGGACGACCTCGATGCCGCCTCCTGAGGGAGGGGTCTCGATCCGCCGGGTCGCGATCATCGGGACCGGTCTGATCGGCACGTCGATCGCGATGGCGGCCCGCCGCGCGGGCGCCGACGTCGTCGGCTGGGACCTCGA
>DASYOY010000183.1:0-12004 GCA_036007245.1 Actinomycetota bacterium
CACGACCCACCGGCCCACCGCGTAGGCTTGCGCGATGCGCATCGTCATCCTCGGGGCCGGGTTCGGCGGATTGGAGCTCGCCTCGCGGCTGTCCGACGCCGTCGGCGACGACCTCGATTGCACGCTGATCGACAAGGCCGATGCGTTCGTCTTCGGCTACTCGAAACTCGACCTGCTGTTCGGCAAGACGTCGGCCGAGGCGATCCGGATCCCCTACGGCGAGCTCGCGAAGCGCGGCGTCCACTTCCGGCAGGAGTCCATCGAGTCGATCGCCCCTGAGGCGCGTCGCGTCGTGACCGACCTCGAGACGTATGACGCCGACGCGCTGGTGATCGCGCTCGGCGCCGGCTACGACACGGCCGCCACGCCCGGCCTCGATGCCGGTGGATCCGAGTTCTACTCGTTCGACGGTGCACTTCGGGCGCACGACCGCCTGGAGTCCTTCACATCGGGCGATGCCGTCGTCGGCGTGTGCGGGCCACAGTTCAAATGTCCACCGGCGCCGAGTGAAGCGGTCGTCTTGCTCGACGCATATCTCCGCGACCACAGCCTGCGCGACGCGGCGACGATCTCGCTGGTGATGCCGTTCGGCACGCCGATCCCGCCCTCGCCCGAGACCTCGAACGCGTTGCTCGAGCGGTTCGCCCAAGGAGACATCCGCTTCGTACCCGATCACCGCGTCACTGCATACGACGCCGGCGCCAAGCAACTCACCCTGGACGACGGCAGCACCATGCCGTGCGACGTGTTCCTGGCGATCCCGGTCCACCGCGCGCCGGAGGTCGTCGTGGCGTCGGGCATGACCGAAGACGGCTGGATCCCCGTCGACCGGGGGACGCTGGCGACGAAGTACCCGGGCGTCTACGCCGTCGGCGACGTGACCAGCGTCGGCACGGCCAAGGCCGGTGTGTTCGCCGAGGGCGCCGGCAGGGTCGTCGCGGAAGAGCTCATCGCGCAGATCCGCGGCGCCGACGCGCCAGCCCCCTACGACGGCAGGGCGACCTGCTACGTCGAGTGGGGTGACAACCTCGTTGGTCGCGTCGAGGTCGACTTCTTCTCAGGTCCGTCGCCGACCGGCACGTTCTTCGAGCCCTCGACGACGATCACCGAGGAGAAGGCGGAGTTCGGCGCCACGCGCCGCGCCCGCTGGTTCGCGGCCTAGATCCGCGGTCTCCCTGTTCCGCAGCCACCGCTACTATCGAGGCCGTGCCGGACGGTCGCCGTCCGCCCAGGGGGGAACTCGATGAAGACCTTCGAGGAACAGATCTCGATCAACGCGCCGGCGGAAAAGGTGTACGCGTACGTCAGCGACATGACCAAGCACGGTGAGTGGGCAGGTCACGGCCTTGCCGTTGTGAAAGACGCCGACGGCCCCGCCCAGATCGGCGGCACCTATTCCACGACCGCCAGCCAGTTCGGCACCCAGAAGGAGCACAGCACCATCACCGACATGGAGCCGAACACCACGTTCGCGTGGGACTCGTCGGGCTCGCTCGGCACCGCGCATCACTGGTTCACGATCGCCGACAACGGCGGCGCGACGACCGTCACAAAGGGCGCGACGTTCACCGACCCGTCCACGCTCGGCAAGATGATGAGCTGGAAGCTCGCGCGGGACATGCCCAAGGGATTCCGGAGCGACCTCGCCAACATCAAGACCACGCTCGAAGCGCCGAGCGCGTAGGCGCGGGGAGCGACGGACCGCGATCCGGTCCGCCGCCCCCAGCGGACTCAGCCCTGGAAGACCGGGTAGATCTCGTCGGCCACGAGCCCGTGCGCCTCCCGGTGCACCGCGCTCGCGGTCTCCGGGTCCGGCGCCTCGACCAGACAGAACGCCTTCCCACCTTCCGGGTCGCCCCAGAAGTTGATGTACTTCACGCCGTACTTGCTCTGCGTCGCGAGGTCGGCCTTGTGCGCGTCGAACAGCGCGTCGGCGGTGACACCCTCGGGAAGCGTTTGATGCACGTCCATGAACAGCGGCATCGGTTCCTCCTTCCGTCCGCTCCGGATCCGATATCCGGTGGCACACTCAAGTCTCCGAACCGAGGCCGCGAACGAGAATGACTGGGGCACCGAGAACCATGACCGAAACGCCAGCCGAGGCGACCGTCGAGGCGGTTCCGCTCGAACAGGCGCTCAGCGGCCTGCAACTCGATGGCGCGATCTTCTTCCGGTCGGAGTTCACCGAGGCCTGGTCGTTCTCGTCGCCCGAAGCCGCCGGCGACTTCGCGCACGCGGTCGAGCCCGACGCCGACCGGCTGATCATGTTCCACATCGTCGCGACGGGCTCATGCTGGGTCGCCGGCCCCGATGGCGAACGCCACTGGGCCAATGAGGGCGACGTGATCGTGCTCCCCTACGGCGACGAGTACCAGATGGGCGGCTCCGCCGACGCCACGAGCGTCCCGATCTTCTCCCTGCTCGCGCCACCGCCCTGGACGCAGCTCCCCGTCCTCCGGCACGGTGGCGAAGGGGACCGGACCGACGTCGTCTGTGGCTATCTCCACTCCGAAGATCCGTTGTTCGACCCGCGGATGCGGGCCTTCCCAAGCGTGTTCGTCGTCCGTCTCGAAGAGCCCGCGGCGCAGTGGGTGCGGGCGAGCATCGAGTACGCGCTGGCCGTGTCGACCGGGGCGGCAACCTCGGACGCAACGACGAAGCGCCTCCCCGAACTCCTTCTTATAGAGATGCTCAGGCTCCACCTCGCGTCCGCCCCGTCGGCGGAGCACGGCTGGATCACCGCGCTGCACGACCCGGCGCTGGCGCCCGCGCTGGCCTGCCTCCACGCCAGGCCCGAGCACCCGTGGACGGTCGCCCAGCTCGCGCACGAGGCCGCCGTCTCACGGTCGCTCCTGGATCAACGGTTCCGAGACGTGCTCGGGCTGTCGCCGATCCGCTACCTCACCGAGTGGCGGATGCACATCGCCACGGACCTGCTCGCCTCGACCGACCTCACCGTCGCGCAGATCGCGAAGCGCACCGGCTATGACTCACAGGAAGCCTTCAGCCGCGCGTTCAAACGACGGATGGGCGACGCGCCGACGACCTGGCGCGAGAAGCGAACCGCGACCTAAGGGATCGGCAGCGGGCGCGCCGTGCGCGCGCCGTTCAGGCGCTGCAGTCCGAAGTGACGCTCGATCCCCGCCAGCAGGCTGCGATGCGAGTACGTCTTCGCGTTCCGCTGGTGCGGCACACCCGGCCCGCGCATCGCGGTGAAGACGTGGCCGCCACCGCCGAGATCCGTCACGCCCTCATCGAACGTGATGATCACGATCGCGCCGTGATGCAGGAGCGGCGGCACGTGTTGCTTCAACCACTTGTTCCCGGTCGCGATCGAGCAGTTGTGCATGTCGTGACACAGGTTCGGCACGGCGAACACGAACTTCGGCAGGGAGCGCGGCAGACGCTTCGGGTACGGGACATCGCGCCTGCGACAGATCCTTGGCACGATGTTCCGGTAGTACAGCGCCGGGTTGTGCCACGACGCGTACGTGCCTACCGACGTCATGCGGCACCGCGAGCGCATCGACTCATCCCACGACGCCCACTTGATCCCGTTGTGCGACATCTGCGAGAACACGCTGCTCGTCTTGAAGCGTGCCTTGGCGCAGTCGTCGGAGCTACACCCGTTCGCCGACCCGGACGTCATCTCGAGGTAGTTCGGCAAAGACGGATGGTGCAGCGCGTGGAAGTGCGTGAACAGCGTGCCGCCGCGCGCGAACCGCTTGAGGTAGGGCGCGCTCCGCGAACCCACGATCGATCCGTACTCGTGGTTCTCCATGACGATGACGACCACGGGCGCCTTGGATGCGCGGGTCGCGCCAACAGGGGCGCGCAGGGGGGCCGCCGACGCGGCCACAGCCGACGTCGACAGCACCAGTGTGGTGATGAGGACGGCGATCGCGCCACGAGCGGCGGCCCGACTAAAAGGGGGGCGTCGGACCACTGGCGCAGCATCCTACCGGCTCGGCTCACGATGTCATGTAGGCCGATCCGGCGTTTCGTTCGGATGCGAGCGTGCGACCGGCGACGACATGCAGACATTTCGCGATCATGGAGAACCGATGGTGGTCGACCTCGACGCATCGATGATCAGCGATGGCTACGACTGCACGCGATATCAACGCATCGCGGCACGCGCGAAGAGCCGCACCGAGACCCACATCATCACGGCCGCGAACACGCCGACCACCGCGAGGCTGAGCCCCGCCATCGCCGTCGCGTTGCCCATCCCCCAGATCTCGTGCAACGCGTGCTGGTCGCCCAGCATCCCGTACCGCATCAGCGCGAGGGCATGCGTGATGGGCAGGAATCGCGCGATCCAGGTCAGGCCGATCGGCATCGCGGTGATCGGGAAGAGCGACCCCGCCAGGAACCACGGAACGATCGCGATCGCGGGCACCCGGGCGATGTACTCCTCTTGGAGCGGAACCCGGCTCGCGAGCGTCTCAGCGGTTCCATACATCCCGACGGTGAACAGCACCGCCGCGCCGGCGAACCAGGCCAGTCCGGTCGCGCTCGCGTTGAACGTGATGCCTCGGGCAAGCGCGGCGCCGAACAGCGCCACGATCTGGAACCCGGTCACCGCGAGGGCGACCGTCAGGTTGCCGAACACGAGCGACGACCTGGGCGTCGGGGCGGCGAGCAGCTCGCGTTGCGCGCCGACCTCGCGATCAACGATCACGCTGAGCCCGGAGAACATGGTGTTCAGCGGGATCAAGAGCCCGATCGTGCCGATCGCCACGAACGCCTCATAGCTCACCGGCGTGTTGAGCGCGACGTGAAGCGCCGGCGCGATCACGAGGGCGAATAGGATCGGCGTCAAGAGCGGCACGAAGAGCTCGCGCGGCGTACGCACAGAGAGCTGGAACCGCCGGCGGGCCAGGGTCGCCAGGGCTGACGCCCGGCGCGGCGCGGCGCTCGATCCGGTCAGTGGTTGGGCGATGGTTGCCATGGGTGATCTCCTCCATTCAGAACGTCAGGCGGCCAGGTCGTCTCGGTCGCCGGTCAGGGACAGGTACACATCGTCGAGCGTGGGCTCACGGGTCACGATCGAGAGGACCGAGCCGTTCGACTCGATGCCTCCGGTTATCGCGCTTGCGTGCGCGGTCAGCGCTGGGACGATCAACGTCGAACCCACGGTGAACGCCTCGCGATCCGCGAGGCCGACCTTGCGCAGGTTCGCGAGGGCCGCCACGGCGTTCCCAGCGACCCGCGCCTCCACGAGCTCGTGGCCGAGCGTCGCCGTCAGGTCCGAGGGCGTTCCGGTCGCGGCGATCTCGCCCTCGCGCATGATCGCGAGCCGGTCGGACAGGCGAGCGGCTTCGTCCAGGTAGTGGGTGGTCAGCAGGATCGCCATCTCGTCCTGCTCCCCCAGCCGGCCGATCACGTCAAGCAACTCGTGCCGGATGCGCGGATCGAGCCCGACGGTCGGCTCGTCAAGGAACAGCACCCTCGGTGCCGCAACGACCGCTCGAGCGATCTCGAGCCGGCGCCGCTCACCGCCGCTGTAGGTCCCGACCGCGCGGTCGATCAGCCCGCCGAGGTCGAACGTCTCGACGATCTCCGCGATCCGCGCGTCCGCCCCCCGAGGCTCGACGCCCCACAGGCTCGCGTGGATCTCCAGATTGCGGCGGCCGGACAACGGCCGGTCGACGGCCGGATCCTGGAACAGGACGCTGCTGATCCGTCGGGCCGCGAGCGCCTGCCGACGAACATCGAACCCCGCCAGCCGCGCGCTCCCAGACGTCGGCGCGACGGTCGACGTGAGCATGCCGATCGTGGTCGACTTCCCCGCCCCGTTCGGGCCGAGCAGGCTGAACACCTCTCCCGGCGACACTGTGAAGTCGATCCCACGCACCGCTTCGACCCCGCCGGGATACACCTTCGTGAGCGCGTCGACTTCGATCGCGAGCTCGTTCGTCGCCTCCATCGCGGCACCTCCTCGTGTTCGGATAGAGGTGGGACGCACCGGAAACGGGGAACGTGACATGGTGGCCGTGTCACGTTTCGCCCCTCGGATGCGTCTACCTGCCAGATGAGCGACAGAGCCGTGGTCACGGAAACCTTCGAGGAGTCCCGCCCATACCTGCGTGGCGTGGCCTACCGGATGCTCGGCTCGATGACCGACGCCGACGACGCGCTGCAGGAGGCGTGGCTCCGACTCGATCGGAGCAACGACCACATCGATGACCTGCGGAGTTGGCTCACGACGGTCGTCGGCCGGATCTGCCTGGACATGCTCCGACGGCGCAAGGTCCGCGAGTACGAGTCCTACGACGGCTGGCTTCCCGAACCGATCGTCAGCGATGCGGGCGGGTCCGATCCCGAGGGCCTTGCGGTGGTGGCCGACTCGGTGGGGATGGCGCTGCTCGTCGTGATGGAGCAGTTGAGCCCGGCAGAGCGGGTCGCCTTCGTGCTCCACGACGTCTTCGCCATGCCGTTCGACGAGATCGGCGAGGTGGTCGGCCGGTCAGAGGGTGCAAGCCGCCAGCTGGCCAGCCGTGCGCGGCGACGGGTTCACGGGGCGACCGCTCCGGAAGCGGCGGATCCGCGTGAGCAGCGGCGTGTGGTCGACGCGTTCCTGGCCGCGTCGCGGGCCGGTGACCTGGGGATGCTGCTCGAGGTGCTGGACCCGGACGTCGTGTTCCGGGCGGACATGGGACCGGCCGGGCCGGAGGCCCCGGCGTTGCTCACCGGAGCGCGCGCGGTCGCCGAACAGGTGCTGACGAGCGGCACGCCGCTCGCGGGACTTGCGCAGCCCGTGCTCGTGAACGGCACGGCCGGGGTGGTGGTCGGCGACCGAGAGCACCCGATCGCGGTCGTGCATTTCGTGGTCTCAGCCGGCCACATCGTCGAGATCGACCTGATCGCCGACCCTGCGAAGACCAGCCGTCGCGCGTAGGGCGTGGATCCACAGCCGACTCTCAGGATCGGTCAAGCCCACGCTCAGCCAGACGCGCTGGACTGGTTCCCATGAGATCAGACCCGCCTCGATAAGGAGTCGACGATGGCCGCGACACCACCGCCCAAGGCACGCGGAACGAGCAAGACGACCCAGGCCGCCGCGGGCATCGCCGGCGCGCTGGCCTTCCTCGGGATCGGCTGGGCGATGGGCGCCCGGTCGACCGCCAAGCCCTCGCAACTCGTGTACCAATCGGCGCCACCGCCCACCGCCCCGACGTACCCGACCTCCCCCGGAGGATGGGGCGACGACGGTCCCGAAGACGGGCAATGGGGCACCATCCCGCAACAGGGTGGCGTCAACCCGGCCCAACCCGGAACGGGCATCGGCACGGCGCCGCCCCAGACCGGCACCTCCGCGAGTGGCGTCGCAGCCGCGCCGCCGCAAACGATCACCGGAACGAGCATCGGGACCAGCTCCACGACCGTCTCTGGAACGAGCACCGTCGCAGGCGCGACGCCGGCGCGCACCGGACCCGTGGGGGGCTGACCGATGGCACGCCGTCCACACGCAGCCGCCCGCGCCCGCATCGTCGCGACGATCCTGAGCGTCGCGTCCTTTGCGACGATCGGCCGAGCGATCGACGTCGCCGCGAACGCATCCGTCGCGGCGAAGAGCGCCACGGCCGCATCGACCTCCACCCTGCCGTCGGGCAACACGGGCTCGGCGACGATCGCAACCACCAGAAGCATCACGACCACGAAGGCGGTGACGACAACCCATGCGAGCTGACACACGGTTCCGAGCGATGGGAACCGACATCCATGTGATCGCGGTCGCGGGCCGGCAACGCGCCGCCGCGTCCGCCGTGGATCGCGCACGCGAGCGGATCGACGAGCTCGAGGCGCTCTGGAGCAGGTTCCGGCCGACCAGCGACGTCAGCATCGCCAACGCGATGGCCGGCACGTCGGTGCGCGTCTCGCCGGAGACCATCGCGCTCGTCCAGCGGGCGATCGACGGGTATCGCCTCACCGAAGGACGCTTCGATCCGACGGTGCTCGGCGCGGTGGTGCGGGCAGGCTACGACCGTTCGTACGAACAGATCCGCCCCGACGTGCAGACCTCGGATGCGCGGACGTTCGGCGCGCCCCTCATCGAGGTCGACCCGCTCGCCGGGTTGATGCGGCTGCCCGATGGTGTGGGATTCGACCCGGGCGGCATCGGCAAGGGCCTGGCTGCCGACATCGTGGTCGCGGAGTTGCTCGACCGGGTCGACGGCATCTGCGTCAACCTCGGCGGCGACCTGCGGGTCGCAGGCCAAGCGCCCGATGACTGCGGATGGGTGATCTCGATCGAGGATCCGTTCGGCGGACCCTCGCACGGCGACATCTGCATCGCGGACGGCGCGGTCGCGACGAGTTCGCGAACCCGCCGGGTGCTCAAGGACGACGGCCATCACCTGATCGATCCCGAGACGGGTCGCCCGGCGCAGACAGCCGTCCTGTCGTCCACCGTGATCGCCGGACAAGCCTGGTTCGCCGAAGTGCTCGCGAAAGCGGCCTTCTTGGCCGGCCCCACCCACGGGCCTGCGCTGCTCGCAAGCGCCGACGCCGAGGGTGTGCTGCTGCTCGACGACGGCACCGACGTCGCGAGCGACGGTCTCGGCCTCTTCTTGCTTCGCAAGGCCGCGGCATGAACCTCACGTGGGACGTCGCGCGCGCGGGCGGCCTCGTTGCTTGGGGCCTCGCCACCGCCTCGGTCATGTGGGGGCTGGTGCTTTCCACACGCCTGATGCGCAAGCGCCCCTGGCCCGCATGGTTCCTCGATCTGCATCGGCTCCTCGGCGGCCTCGCCGTGATCTTCACGGTGATCCACGTCGCCGCGATCTACCTCGACACCTACACGCACTTCGGACTCACCGGCGTGTTCATCCCGTTCGCGACGATGTGGCATCCGGTCGCCGTCGCGTGGGGGATCGTCGCGTTCTACCTGCTGCTGGCGGTGGAGGTGACGTCGCTCGTCCGCAACCGCATCGGACGGAAGTGGTGGCGCCGGATCCATCTCGGCTCGTTCGGGCTGTTCGCGTTCGCGACCATCCACGCCGTCTCCGCGGGAACAGACACGACCTCGACGCTGATCCTCGGCGCGATCGTGTTGGCCACGCTCCCCGTCGCGGCGCTCGCCGCGGTCCGGCTCGGCGCCAGGAACAGCACCGTCGCCGTGAAGCCGCGACCGATGCCGGCTCGGCCGGACGCGCGGGTCCCTGCACCCACAGGGTGATGCCACGACGACGCGGCGCCCGGTCCGGATCGGGCCGAGCGCCGCGGGTGGGGAACTGACCGGGGAAACGCCGGGATCAGTAGCCGCCGCTGTTGCTCGTCGTCGAGCCGGTGCCACCGGTACTGCCGCCGGTTCCGCCATAGGCGCCGCCGCCGTAGCCATTACTGCCGCCGTTGCCGTACCCACCGTAGGCGCCGCCGGCAGGGGCGTTCGTGCCACTTCCGCCACCGCTACCGGAGAACGCATCGGCCTGCGACATGACGCCGGACAGCGCCAACAGGCCGATCGCGATCGCGGCCACGAGTGCGAACCCGCGTGCGCTCGCGAGAGCCCTGGTCGGACTCGACCCGCGGATCGCCAGCGTGGCGGCACCGACGATCGTCACCACTCCGAGGATCGTGGCCAGCACGTCGGCATACCCGACCGGCAAGACCTCGTGGGCGAACTCGCCGACCGGAAGGCCGACCGTCCTGGAGACGAGCCACGTGGTCACGACGGCCGCGTTGCCCAATGCGCCGAGCACGAGCCACACACGCGGCGCCCGCACGAGGGCGACCAGCCCCCACACGATCTCCGCAGCGGCGACCGCGGCGAAGAACGCGAACGTCTGCGAGTCGCCACGCCCCAACGTTCTCGCGGCTTCGATGTGGATGGTGCCGGCAGCGATGCTGGCGAACGCGGCCACGGTCAAGATGCGAACTGCCATGCGATCCGACGCCGCTTCGGCGTCACCACGCGGTACTGCAACCGGGCGTGAAGTGTGCCTGGACTGATCCCAACTCGGTTGTGCAGACATGGTTCATTCCCCCTTCCAAAGAAGATGATCGTTCGGACGATCCTCGCGTTGCAGATGACGTCGGTGTCCGGAACACCGCCGCGTGTGCGGCTATCGCGAGGTCTCTGACGCGGGTCGCACTCGGTGCTCTGTACGACTCTCCGTCTGCGCAGTATTCCGAACGAGACCGGCTAGCGGTTCACTCGGGCAGCGAGCCGTGCACGACGCGACCTTCGAACATCACCGCGACGGGTTGGACGTCTTGGATCTCGTCGTCGGGCACGTCGAACAGGTCGGCATCGAGCACGCTGAGGTTGGCGTGCTTCCCAACCTCGATCGACCCAAGCCGGTCGGACAGACGCAGCTGCATCGCGCCGTTCGCCGTGTACCCCTGCAGGAGATCTTCCCGCGAAAGCCGAGCCGACGCAGGCTGTCTGATCGAGGTTCCTTCCACCGTTCCGAGCCCTGGCTCCATCGGATACTCCGGGTCGATGCGGGTGTGACCGGCCTGCATCCCGAAGAAGGGATCGGCGCGGTTGGCCTCGTACTGCGTGACCACGTCGCTGCCGTACGTGACGATCCCGCCGCTCGCGATCACCGGGTTGAACTGGTACATGCGGTTGAACCGCTCCCACCCCAGGTGCTCCGCGGCCGCCACGCCGAACATCCCGCCCGACCAATGCGGCGACCAGTTGAGGATCACACCGAGCTCGGCGACTCGGGGCATGTCGGATGGGTCGACGAGTTCGTCGTGCGCGAGCGTCACTTGTAACTGCCACGAGCCACCGCGTTCCTTGCGAGCTCGTTCCACGGCGTTCAAGGCTGTCCGGAACCCGCGGTCCCCGACCACGTGGATGTGCAGGTCGATGCCCTCTGCGTCGAGCCGCTGCATCACGGTGGTCAGATCGTCTTCGCTCATCCGCAGCACGCCGTCGCCGCGCTCGCCCGTCAGAACCGGCTCGAGGACGGCACCGGTCCCGAACTCGTTGGTTGCGTCGAGGAACAGCTTCACGGTGTCGACCGTGACGTGCGCGCCGCCGAACTCCGCTTGCCAGGCGCGAACGTCGGCGATGCGTTCGTCCAGGTTGGCCAAGCTCGTGAAGATCGGCGCGCCGTGGTAGTGCATGTTGAGCGTGCCCTGAGCGTCCAAGGCCGCCGCCGACGCGATCGCGCCGCGGGTGGTCGCCGCGTCCAGCAGCGCGACGACGCCTTTGGATGACAGGAAGCTCGTGAACCCCTCGATCAACGCGGGTGTCGCCTCCTCCGGAGGCCGCCAGCCGATCGCGTCGTACATGGTGTCGGCCAGGCGCGTCCACGCGCGCTCCCGCACCAGACCCGTCGGAGTAACGCCGTCCGCGCCTCGCGCGAACCGAGGACCAGGATCGTTCGGGTCGATCTGCATCGGCGTCTCGGCATCCACGCCAAGAAACTCGAGCATCCTCGAGTTGACCGTGCTTCCGTGATCGGAGAAGTCCTGCAGGAGCACCGGCCGATCGCTCACGGCGGCGTCGATCGCGGCCGCCGTGGGCCCGCCGGGACCCCAGTCCATCTCCGACGGGTAGTACTCCGCGTAGATGAACGGAACCTCGGACGCCGGGTGATCGGCCGCGAACCGCCGCAAGAAGTCTTGGATCACGCGCAGATCGTCGGTGCGAGGCAGGCTGACGTGCCACGAACTCAACGCGACCATCTCCGGATGCGTATGGCTATCGATCATCCCGGGGATGATCACTCGCCCTTCGATGTCGATCACGTTCGTGTCCGGACCGACGAGCTCGAGCGACGATCCGTGCCCCTCGCCGACGTAGACGATCTCGTCGCCAGCGATCGCCACCACGCTTGCGGGCGGCCGATCCCCGTCGCAGGTATAGACACGACCGTTCTCGAAGATCGTCTCCGCCGGACCCGACATCGCCTTGCGTCTCCCGTCGTCGCTCGCCATCCCAGGAGAAGTCAACATGGCGCGGACGTCGACGACCAGTGCACGTGACGCGCCCGCCGCGGCTCCGCATTGCTCCGCTACGAAGCCCCGTGAGAAACTCGAG